>CAZHKN010000091.1:0-17120 GCA_964532725.1 uncultured Occallatibacter sp. | reverse complement strand
CTGGGGGTGAGCTGCGAGCGGGATCCGGCCCCGGCTCCGATTGGCCATGATGAGTCGGTGACCGCGGTTGTTGGCTTTGGCGGCCTGTTGAGCGGCGCCTGCGTCTTTCGCACCGGCGGGCCGGCGGCGATGAAGATTGCCGCGCACATGACGGGGATGGAGTTTGCCGAGATCGACGACACGGTCAAGGACGGCATCGGCGAGATCTGTAATATGCTGGCCGGCGCCTGGAAGGGCAAGGTTCCAGACCTCTCGGCGAATTGCGGCCTTTCCGTGCCCGCCGTTATAACCGGCCGGGATTACAACCTGCACGTGCAGGCTCCTGAGTTCAAGCTGAACCATGCCTATCGCTTCGAGGATTCGGTCTTCGATGTGACCATCATCTGCGACGGCCTCCAGTAGTTTCCCCCGCTCTGGTCCGGCTTGCCGCAACCAGCTTGCCGCAAGCGGAGCGGGGAGGGAATCGGAAGAATGCCGGGTTCTACCCGCTCCTTTCGCGCCGATGGATTCTGGCGGTGCGATCAAGCCGCGAAAGTGGAAATGGCTGCATCGCACACCAACAACGGTATCGCACCCTGACGACGGTATCGCAATCTGGCAGCGGTGCATTTCATGAGCATCCGGGTTCCGTCTTCGATTGCCGCATTCCAGCTCCGGAAATAAATAAATCGCTTTCCTCGTTCTTTGCCTGCCGGCAAGAAAAATACATTCTGATCTTGCTCTAATCCCTCTCCCTCTTCCGCGGTCCTTCACCTGCACTGCTTCTCCATGCAAGGAGAAATTCCCCATGGACAGCGGATACTATGCGGCGATGACCGGGCTGGTGGCGCGAACCCAGGCGCTGGATACGGCGGCGGCCAACCTGGCCAATGCCCAGACCCCCGGCTTCCGGGCCGAGCGCGAGTTCTTCCGCTCGGTGCTGCTGGGGCCCGACGCGCTCGATTCCCAATTGGGAAAAACCGTCAACAATTATGGATTGCTGGGCGGCGACCGGCTCAATCTGGCCCAGGGCGCTCTGACCCAGACCGGGAACTCTCTCGATCTGGCCATTGAGGGCGAGGGATTCTTCGAGGTGCAGACCCCCAACGGCCTCCGCTTCACCCGCGACGGCAGCTTTCACCGCACCCAGGCCGGCCAGTTGGTGACAGCCGCTGGGGAGCCGGTGCTTTCTTCGACCGGCCAGCCGATTCCGGTGCCTCCCGGCGAAGTCACTGTCGGATCAAGCGGCGTCCTCTCCGTGGCTGGCGGGGTGGTGGCGACGGTCGGCGTCTTCACCTTCCCCCAGGGAACCCAACTGACGCCGGAGGGCACGAATCGCTACCTTCCGCCAGAGAAGGTTCTGCCCGTGCTTTCGGCCAATGCCAGTGTGCATCAGGGAGCCATCGAAGCGGCCAATCAGGATGTGATTCAGGGTTCTCTCGATCTGATCGTCATGCAGCGCCAGGCGGAGATGATGCAGCGGGCGCTGACCATCTTCCACACCGAGTTCAACAAGACCGCGACAGAAGATCTGCCGCGGGTGTGAAAAGCAGGGAATAGGGGTTAGGGAATAGGGAATAAGAACGAGGGGCCGGGGATAAGGAGTCAGAGTCCGGGGAGTTGGCAATTGATCTTTTGGACCCGCGCCATCTGATACTGAGCCGCCATTCCCCTAATCCCTAACCCCGAATCCTTACGGCAGAGGAGCCAAAAAGATGATACGAGCCTTGTACACCGCCGCCAGCGGCATGACCGCGCAGCAGTTGAATCTGGACACGATTGCCAACAATTTGGCCAACTCTTCGACGACCGGCTTTCGCCAGTTGCGGCTGGAGTTTCAGGACATGGTCTACCAGAATTTGGTGACGCCGGGCGCGGCGCAGAGCCAGACGACAACCTCGGCTGGATTGCAGATCGGCCTGGGCACCAAGTCCGCGGCGACCGAGGTGATCATGACCCAGGGTTCTCTGAACCAGACCTCGAACCCTCTGGACGTGGCGATTGAGGGCAGCGGTTTCTTCCAGGTACAGCGCCCCGATGGAACCATCGAGTACACCCGCGCCGGGCAGTTTCAGTTGAACAATCAGGGAACGATCGTGACCACCGACGGCGACCCGATCATTCCCACCATTACCATACCGCCCAACGCCACCGCGGTGACGATCACCCAGTACGGAGTGGTCAACGCCACCCTTCCCGGCCAGCAGAATCCATCGCAACTGGGGCAGATCCAACTGGCTACCTTCCCGAACCCCGGAGGGCTTGAAAGCAAAGGCTCGAATCTGCTGGCGGCGACGCTGAACTCGGGAGACCCGGTGCTCGGCAATCCCGGTGGGACCGAGGGTTTGGGAACGCTGCAGCAGGGGTATTTGGAGAATTCAAATGTCGATGTGGTCACGATGTTCGTGCAGATGGTGCTCGCCCAGCGGGCCTACGAATCGAACTCCAAGGTGATCAAAGCCGCGGACGACATGTACTCGCAGGTCAACAATATGACGCATTGATCTTGAGGCAGCGGAGGAAGTTTTGATGAGGAGCAATTCAAGTGTTGCTTGAATGATTGCGAAGGCGCGGGAAAGCAATGGCGGAGAGCGGAAAAGCGTGAGGCAGGGAATGGCGGGTTGCGCATGGCGATGGCGGGTCGGGAGAACGGTTGGAGCGCTTGCACTGCTGCTTCTGGCGCTCTTTGTTTGCGCGCAGACTCCAAGGCGGTTGGAGATGCAGGTCTCTGCGCCGCTCAACCGGGCAGCAAGCGGGGTTCTGGAGGGACAGCCGGGAGACGAGCTGGTGCGCGAGATCGACGATCCCCATACCGGCGACCGCTGGCTGCTCTTCCGGGAGAACGTGAATCCCGGCGGACCGGGCCGGCTGGTGCGCGTGGAAGAGGGCTATGCGGGGCGGTATTTAGTCGCAGGCGCGGCATTGCCGGCAAACCCGGCGCCGGGCGCGGATCAGCCTCCGCCGGTGATCCGCACCGGGGACACATTGATAGTGGAAGAAAATACGCCGGTGGTCGAAGCGCATCTGGAGGCAGTCGCGCTGGGACCGGCCGCTGCGGGTTCTCGCTTTCTGGTTCGTTTGAAGATGGGCGGCAGGGTGCTGCCGGCTGTGGCGCTAGCGCCGGGCCGGGCGGCTTTTCTGCCCGAGGGGGAGACGCGATGATCCATGCCGCGGTGATCCATGCATCGTTCAGAAGGATCAAAATCGCTATCGCTGCCGGGTGCGCTGCTGTGCTGCTGCTGTTCCCCTCTGTTACCGAAGCAGGGAACAAAAAGGCCAATCCGGTGGCAAAGACGGCGACGCCTCCAGAAGCGGCGCTGCGAAACTACATCGAGCGGGTGCGGGCGCAGCAGGCGGCGGAGGTGCGCACGCCCGGATCGATCTGGAGCGCAGAGGGCCGCCTGGTGCGGTTGGGCACCGACGCCAAGGCTGTCCGGCTGCACGATGTGGTCGGGATTGTGGTGACGGAAAGCCTTGCGGCGTCGACCGATGGGCAGGTGAAGAACTCGCGCGCCTCCAACGCCAGCTCCGGGTTGACCGGCCTTTTCGGCGCGCTCAGCGCCAACAACCGGTTGCAAAATCTGGTGGGGCAGAACTCGGCCTCGGGACTCTCGGCGCAGGGCCAAAGCACCACCAACTCGAGCTTGACGACCACCTTCGGCGCCGAAGTGGTGGATGTGCTGCCCAACGGGATGTTGGTTGTCCAGGCGACCCGCCAGTTGACCTTCTCGCAGCAAACGCAGTTGATCAAGTTGCGCGGTTTAGTGCGTCCCGAGGATGTGAGTTCGCAGAATCAGGTGCTATCGACCGCAATGACCGATCTGGAGCTGGAGGTGACAGGCAAGGGAATCGTGAACGATTCTACTTACCGTCAGAATCCTATCGTTCGGCTGCTGGAGAAGTTGGTGGTCTTCTAAAGGCAGGGGCTAGGGAATAGGAATTAGGGGTTAGGGAACTGCGAAGGTTGGCATCGGGAATGGGAATGCGCGGAGCGGACGACAAAACGAGGGGTTACCGGCCGGAGAGATCTCTGCGTCTGTGCGCTCTGCGCGGCGCGGGAGTTCTCCGCCATGGGCTGGTGCTGGCCGCAGTGCTGGCGCTCTGCGCGGCCGCGTGCCTCGGTGAAACCGGCGCGGCGAGCGCGCGGGTGGAGCTGGCGCGGATCAAGGATGTGGCCACCATCGAAGGGATTCGCGATAACCAGTTGGTGGGCTACGGACTGGTTGTCGGCCTGCGCGGCACCGGCGACAGTTCGCAGACGGTCTTTCCAGCGCAGACGCTGATCTCGGCTCTCGAGCGGATGGGCATTACGGTTCCGCAGACCGGTTCGAACTCGGCTAGCAACATGCAGGTAAAGAATATGGCGGCGGTCTTTGTCGTGGCCACTCTGCCGCCCTTCAGCCGGCCCGGCTACCGGATGGATATAACCGTATCCTCCGCCGGAGACGCGCGTTCTCTTGAAGGCGGGGTTCTTTTGATGACCCCGCTCTACGGACCCGATGGGCAGATCTATGCGCAGGCCCAGGGTTCGCTGGTGCTGGGCGGGTATGTGGCCACCGGCGGCGGCAACACAAAACAGGTGAATCATCCGACCACGGCGCGGATCCCGGGCGGAGCGCTGGTGGAGCGGCCGGTGCCCTTCGATCTGAAACAGATGCATGTGGTGGGCGTGGTGCTCAACGATGCCGATTTCCATACCGCGGAACGGATGGCGCAGGCCATCGACAAGGCGCTGGGTTCACCGCGCGCTCATGCCGTGGACAGCCGCAGAGTCGAGATTGCGGCCTTGCCCAATGAAGACGTTGCGGATCTGCTGGACCGGGTCGAGCAGGTCGAGGTCGAGGTCTATCCGCGGGCGCGGGTGGTGGTCAACGAGCGCACCGGCACGGTGGTGATCGGCGGCAATGTGCGCTTGCAGCCGGTCTCGATTCTGCATGGCGGCCTCTCGGTGAATGTGGTTGTCAAGAATGAGGTCTCCCAACCCAATGCCCTTTCTTCGGGGACGACGCAGGTTGTCCAGCAGACCACGGTGCAGGCGCAGGATAAGCCGGTCAACCGCATCGATCTCAAAGAAGGCGCGACAGTCGAGGATCTGGTGCAGGAGTTGCAGCGTACCGGAGCCGGAGCGCGCGACGTGATCTCAATTCTGCAAGCGATGAAGGAGGCCGGCGCTTTGGAGGCCGACCTGGAAGTGCTTTAACCGGGCTGAGTTTCGTTGGAGGTTTTTGAATGTCCACGGTTGCCGCAATCAATTCCGCTCTTCCAGTACCGGCTCAAGGGACGCCCCCGCCACGGCTGGTGAATGCGGCGCACGAGTTTGAAGCGCAGATGATGAAGGAGTTGCTCAAGCCGATGACCCACGGCGATGCATTGACCAATGACGGCGATGAGGACGAGGGCTCAGGCGGGGCGCTGGGCGAGTTTGCCTCCGAGGCTCTGGGCCGCGCCTTGAGTGACCGCGGCGGTTTCGGTATTGCGGCCAGCATCGTGAAGGAACTCGCGCGGCCAGTAAACCATTCTGCTGCAACAACAGTTTCCCAACCTGGTAATAATTCCCAAAGTATGCGAGTAACCGGGAATCGGCACACCGATACCGTAATGAAGCCGCCCCAATGACTAGAGTGATTAGTGAATGGGTCGATAAACAGGACAGGAAGCAACTTCTGAGGCTGCAAGCTGCCTCTGTGACGGATCAGCAACCTCTCAAGGAGAAAGAGAAATGGACATTCGAAACAGTCTGGATGGATTGAAATCGCTGCTGGGAGTAACGCCCGCGGCCCCCCCTGCGATTCAGCCGCGAGCCGGCGGCAGCAGTGGCGCGACAACCGTTGGCAGCCTGGGCAGCGACCAGGCGACGGTGAGCAGCGCCGGGAGTGAAGTATCTCAGACAGCCTCTGAGCCGGCTGACCGGACCGAGAAGATCGTCGGAATCCAGGCGGCCCTGGCCTCGGGAAACTACAGTGTTCCTCCGGCGGCTGTGGCTGTAAAGGTTGTGGATGCGTTGTTGAACCAGGGTTGAACTCTGCTGGCCCCAGCCCTGGTTTTTCACTGGAAGAGATGGATGGCCATGCCTCACCCGCTGTGCGTTCAGCCGTGCAGGAGGAGAGACTGGCTTCGTTGCGGGGGCGGTTGAACTGTGAGTTGCCCAGAACAACGGAAAGGAATGCGGGTGATGGGGGAGCAGGCGGCAGACCGGGTAAAGCCGGCTCTGAGAGAACTGGTGGTAGAGGCCTCGCGGGCGCTTGCACGGCTGGATGCGGACCGGCTCGAGGAACTGGCGTTGACCTGTCAGGTTTTGAATCGCGATATGCATTGCGCTCCGGTGTTGACCGGCGCCGGCACTCGGCGCGATCTGGCCGGCGAGGCGCGGGAGGCGGTTGCGGATCTGGCGGTCTTTGGCCGGGTACTGGATGCGACGCGCGCGAATCTGCATGTGATGTGCCGCCTGCGCGATCTGCGCCAGGGGCGGCGGGAGTATGTCAGCGAACGGACAGCAGGGGAGCTGACCTCCATCCATTGGATCGGACCGGGAACGGAGAGCAAGCATGGGAACAATTAGTGCTGCGTTCGGCTTGATTTCACAGGCGCTGGATGCCGATCAGTCGGCGTTGAGCATTGTGTCCAACAACGTCGGCAATGCCAATACGCCCGGCTATACACGCGAGGTTCCGGACTGGCAGGAGAACGCTCCGATCTACGTCAACGGCGTTGCTTATGGCTCCGGGGTTTCACAAACGGGGCCAACCTCGATTCGAGACAAGGTTCTGCTGGAGAGGCTGAACCAGCAGCAGCAGCTCTCCTCGGCATCGAGCGCGCGGCTGACCGCGCTGGACAACGTACAAGCGCTTTTTCCGCCGGATTCAGGCACATCGAGCGCCAGCGCCGGGGATATTGGCAGCGACATCACCAAATTTTTCAGCTCCTTTTCTTCATTGGAATCGAATCCCACCGACAATGCGCTGCGCCAGCAGGTGCTTAGCTCGGCGACAACGCTGGCCGGAGATATTTCGAACGCCGCAGCCAGCCTGAATGGGCAGAAGTCCGCTCTGGACCAGGACGCCTCCGGGGTGACCAGCCAGGTGAACGCGCTGACCGGGGCGATTGCGCAGTTGAATCAGCAGATACAGTCCACTTCGCCCAATGCGGATGCGGGAACGCTCGAAGACCAGCGCCAGCAGGACATCGGCGCGCTCTCACAGTTGGTCGGCATCAATCAGACAACGACGGAGAACAACGGCCTTACAATCACCACCACCTCGGGCGCGCTGCTGGTCTCTGAAAGCCAGAGCTTCCAGATGACGACCGGGCCAGTGGCCGGGGTGACGCACTTCTTTTTGGGCGGCGCCGATGTGACTGCTTCGCTGGCCAGTGGCGGCGGCGAACTCGGCGGGGACTTGACCGCGCGCGATCAGGATATTCCCAACGCCCTCTCTTCGCTGGACCAACTGGCCTACAACGTTTCCACTCAAGTGAACACGGTGAACAACGGGGGAACCGATCTGGCCGGTGACAATGGCGGGGCAGGCGATATCTTCTTCCAACCGGCGGCGGTCGCTGGCAGCGCCTCGACGATGGCCGTGGTGATGACCGATCCCAATCATATTGCCGCCGCGGGACTCGGCCTCGGAACCGGAGACAACAGCAACGCGGTGGCCATGGCGAACCTGGCTAACCAGACGATTGTCGGCGGAGCGACGCCAACCAACTTCTACTCGAATTTCGTCACCACGCTGGGTTCGACCGTCTCCGGCGTGCAGACGGATAACACCGCGCAGGCCGCGTCGGTAACACAGTTGCAGACGCAGAATAATGCTCTCTCCCAGGTGAGCCTGGACGACGAGGCTTCGTCGATGCAGGTGCTGGAGCGCAGCTATCAGGCAGCATCGCAGGTTTTCACGCTATTGAACACGATCATGGCGTCGGCATTGAACCTGGGGGAACAAACGACGGTCACCTAAGCAAGCGCAGGCCGCTGAGGCGCAGGCGCGCGCGGCCTATGTTGGGTGGACCGTCACCGGTAACGGAGGAAAGCGATGCGGGTGGATCCGAGTTATATTACGAATCTGGTGAGTTCGCTGGACCAGACGCAGGTGAGCGAGCAACAACTCACATCCGAGCTGGCCAGCGGGGTGCGGGTGACGGCGCTGAGCCAGGATCCGGTGGCCTCGGGGGAGAATGTTCTGCTGCTCAACCAGATTCAGAAGGATGATTCCTTTACCGAAACATCTAGTCTGGTCAACGGGCAGTTGCAGGTGGCGGATTCGGCGCTGGGCAGCGTTGTCTCGCAGCTTACCCAGGCGATCACGCTGGCAACCAGCGGCGACAATGGCACGCTCAATTCCAGCGACCTCAAGTCCATCTCCAACCAGATTGCGGGTATTCGCGACGAAGTCGTTTCGCTGGCCAACAGCAGCTATCAGGGCCAGTACATCTTTGCCGGCGGCCAAACCTCGACGGCTCCTTTCACCGTCTCGAATGCAACCGTACCCGCCACGGTGACCTACAACGGCGACTCGGATGTGAACTTTCTCCAGACGCCAAACGGGCAAACCATCCAGCTCAATGTTCCGGGGAACCAGATATTTACCGCGGCAGGAACCAATGTGATTGGCGCGCTGAACCAACTGGTGGCCGACTTTGCTACTGGGGTCAGTTCCCCCGCGTCGGTGACGGACACGACGGCGCTGAATGTCGCCCTGAATTTCGTGTCGCAGCAGCGCGTAGTTGTAGACAATTCCATCACACGGCTGACTGCGGCCTCGGATGCGGTTACGAGTTCACAAACACAACTGACAGCCGCGCAGACGAACCTGATGCAGGCCGATTTGCCCACCATCTCCACGCAACTGTCACTGGCCGAGACCCAGCAGACCGCGCTTGAAGACGTGATCTCACAACTGGGTTCAGGCAGCCTCTTCAACAAGCTGCAAGGCTAAGACAGTTACCAGGATAGAAAGGGAATCAAGCCCGGCGAGTTGCCGTCAGGAGGCGATCTCAAGGTAAACTTGAAGAGAATGGACCACTCGCCGAACAGCAAGGTTCCTCAATCCCCTCAGACAACCGATCCAGTCCGTGCTGCCGCGCTCTTTGAGGAATCTGCGGCGATCATGGCCCGCCTGCGCGCCCCTGGCGGCTGTCCGTGGGACCGCGAACAATCCTTTGACTCGATCCGCAAATACACCCTCGAAGAGGCCTACGAAGTCTTTGACGCCATCGAGCGCCGCGATTTTCCGCATCTGGCTGAAGAGCTGGGCGACCTACTCTTGCAGGTCTTGTTTTATGCCGAGATGGCGGCCAATGAAGGGCATTTCACCATTGCCGATGTGCTGGAGCAGCTGAACCGCAAGCTGGTGCGGCGGCATCCGCATGTTTTTGGCGAAGCAGCCTCGCGGGCGGCAGGAAATCGCGCCGAAGTTGATGCCCAGGTGGAGGGTTCTTCAGCGGCCGTGTTGCGCAACTGGGATGAGATCAAGGCCGCCGAAGCATTGCATGGAGCAGACGCGGCATTGCATGCAGCCAATGCGCCAGCGGCGCAACAAGCTCCGGCATCGCGTCTTGATTCCGTGCAGCGCTCGATGCCGGCATTGGCCGAGGCAGCGAAGCTGGGAGCCAAGGCGCGCAAGGCGGGATTCGATTGGCCGGATTGGCGCGATCTGCTGCCCAAGCTCACCGAGGAGACCGAAGAGCTGGTCGCCGAGGCTGAATCCGCCGACCCAGCCCGCAATCCCGCGGTTGAAGCCGAACTCGGCGATTTGCTCTTTACGGTTGTGAATCTTGGCCGGCATCTGGGCGTGGATGCGGAGATAGCTCTGCGCGGCTGCAATCTACGCTTCCGGCAGCGTTTCAGGCAGATGGAGCTGGCATCTGAGAAACCACTTGAAGAATTGCCGCCAGCGGAGTTGGAAGCTCTCTGGGTTGAGGCGAAACGCAAACTCGCAGCCGTTTCTGAGCAAGTCGAGGCGCAGCCGTGATTCTGATTCGCGCCTGCGAGGGGTTCGACGAGCTGGAAGCTTGCGTGCAGCTTCAGGTTGAGACCTGGGGTGTCGAGCCGAGTGAAACAACGCCACGCAAGACCTTCCTGCTGGCGCAGAAAATCGGCGGCCAGGTGATCGGCGCATTCAATACCGGGCTTCCTGGAGCCAACCCGCAAGGCGGGCCGGAATCGCTGGTTGGATTCGCCTTTTCATTGCCTGGAGTGAAGGCCAGCAAAGAAAATCCACTCCAAGCTCCGCAGCCCTATCTGCACTCCCACATGCTGGCCGTGCGGTCGGAATGGCGCAATCAGGGGGTGGGTGCCCAACTCAAACGGGAGCAACGGCTTGAGGCGCTTTCAAGGGGAATTCGGCGCATGGAATGGACCTTCGATCCGCTGGAAATCAAGAATTCTTTCCTCAATATCCACAAGCTGGGCGTCACAGTTCGTGAGTATAGGGTGAATTTTTATGGTGTATCCTCATCTCGGCTGCAAGGTGGGCTGCCCACGGACCGATTGCTGGCCGAGTGGGAGCTTGATTCGCCGAGGGTAGAAGCGATTCTCGAGGGCCGTACTGTGGATCGATGCAGCATCACAGAACACATTCATCTCCCCGCCTCCATTTACCAGTGGAAGGCCTCGGAAGCAGACAGGGAACGGGCGCTTGCAGTTCAGTTGGAGAACCGCGGCAAGTTTCAAGAGGCATTTTCCCAGGGTTTGGCTGTACTTGACTTTTCGCTGGATAAAGAAGGCAACGGAATCTATGAACTGGGTTTCCCCGCTCAAGTATCTGGATATTCACCCAAAGGACCAGCACAAATATGAGAATTGATGCAATTATCCTTCGCGAGCTTCGTATTCCCCTTGTTCGTCCATTTGAAACCAGTTTCGGCATCACGCGCGACCGGCGCATTTTGCTGGCCGAGGTGCAGTCGGAGGGACTAACCGGCTGGGGCGAGTGTACGGCTGGCGAGCATCCGTATTTCTCTTCTGAATCCACGGACTCAGCATGGGCGGTCATTGTTCAGGAACTCGGCCCGATGCTGGCCTCCTCCGAGGTGAAGCATGGCGGCGATTGTCCGGGCATTTTTCGCCCCGTACGCGGCAACCGCATGGCCAAAGCCGCGCTCGAAAATGCGATCTGGGATCTGGAGTCGCAGCGCGAAGGAATTTCGCTTTCTCAACTGCTCGGCGGTGTGCGCGATGTGATTCCCTGCGGCGTCTCGGTGGGGATTCAGCCGTCTATCCCAGAACTGCTTGCTGTCGTTGAAAAGGAACTGGCCGCGGGTTATCAGCGCATCAAGCTGAAGTGCAAGCATGGCTGGGATGTGGATGTCTTTGAGCGGGTGCGCAGCCGCTGGCCGGCAATCTCTCTCAGTTGCGACGCCAACTCCGCTTACCGGCTGCGCGACTCGGAGCACCTCGCCAGCTTCGATGCCTTCGATCTGATGATGATTGAGCAGCCCCTCTGGCACGACGATTTCTACTACCACTCAATGCTGCAAAAGCAATTGCAAACGCCGATCTGCCTCGATGAGTCCATCCACAACCGGCGCGATGCGCTGGCGGCCATCGAAATGGAATCCTGCCGCATCATCAATATCAAGCTGGGCCGCGTGGGCGGATTCTCCGAAGCAATTGCGGTGCATAATGCGGCACAGGAACGCGGCATTCCCGTCTGGTGCGGCGGCATGTTGGAGTCCGGCATCGGCCGCTCCCACAACATCGCGCTCTCCACGCTGGAAAACTTCACGCTGCCGGGCGATGTGTCTGCTTCCGCGCGCTATTGGGCGGAAGAGATCGTCGAGCCGGAGATTTCTGTCTCTTCGGCAGGCGAGATCGCCATTCCCGATTCACCGGGCCGTGGCTATGAAGTGCGCAACGACCTGATCGAGAAGCTCACCGTCCGCAAGGAGACGATTCGAGCGCTGGAACTGGTGGGATAGGATTCATCCCGCTTCGTAAATCGACCTACGAACGTGTTGAAATACTCCGGATTTGTATCAGGGCATGACTTCAGTCATGCCGCAAATACGCCAAGATCAGGACGGGCTTTAGCCCCTGAGGGCGGACTTCTTGGCTTGAAGTACCCGTTCAACAAGGGCCCAGAGGCGTTAAGGGGATCCTCTCTATGTTCGTCAAAAACTACGGACTCTTCTGGCGGGCCGATGAAGTTGATTGGAGTCCCGGGCAAGGCGCAAGGGGAGCCTTCCGACTATTGGGCCGCAGGTCAAAGAATATTCCTACACTTCGTCTCGCGGACTTTCGCCATCAAATCGGCATTTACATTCTCTACGGGAATCACGGACCTATCTACGTAGGGCTGACGAAAGAGCAGGGACTCGGAAAGCGGCTTAAAGACCATCTGACGGATGAACTCGGAGGTCAATGGGACCGGTTTTCATGGTTTGGATTCCGCATTGTACTCAAGGGCAGGGATGATAACGGTTTATGTGAATTGAGGAAATTAGCTGAAGTTGGAATAGGTAAACCGCAGGAATTAATTGGAGATGTTGAAGCCCTCCTGATCAAGGCCATGGGACTCAACAATATCAAACAGATGAAGTTTTCAGACGCCGATGAGTGGTTTCAGGTCAAAGCGTACGAAGTGGATAAATACATGGAGAAAGTTATACGATAAGTGCCGAAGAGATCTGCTTCCGATAACGAACGACGTCCTGCTCCTTAGTTTTCGGCAATAAGCGCATCGTTATTTCATCTTGTGACCCCAATCAAACCGCCGCCCAATGATCGCTTTTACAATCCAATGATCGGTAGCCGCTGTCGGTCCGATGCCGACGCCGAAGTTGATCTCCCACTTTGGCGAGACATTCAGGTCAATTGCCGGAAAAATCTGTTGCTGCTGATCGTGAAGGCTGGCGATGTTGGTGATGCTGCCATAGTCGGCGTAGTACTCCACGCCTCCGGTGACTTTCTTGGTGAAATCGTAACTTACTTTTACGGCAGGTGAAAACCCAACGCCTTGATTCACATCCGGGCCGTGCCAGGTGCGCTCGAGCGCAGGATTAACGGCCCAGTACCAGCGGCCCGAGGTCTTGTCGATAATGGGTCGAATCTCCCAGGTCCAGGTGTCAGGATCGTAGTCGGCTCTCTGATAACCCACCTCGGTGGAGAGGCTGACACCCACCGGCCAGCGCCATTTTTCCGGAACCCGCACGCGGGGCCGGATATGGTCGCCCACCCACTGCACACCGTGGCCGTCCTGCTCGCTGGTGAAGACGTAGAAGCCAACCTCGGACCAGTCGTTGATGCCCTCCGTCAACTCCAGGGTTTCGTGCTCCGCGCGGTTGGTGGGCAAGACGCCGCCGATGGTCTTGCGCTGGCCGTCCGCGGTGAAGTTGGAGTGCAGCTCGACCATCAGGTCGCCGGGCGCAACCGTCTCCGCGCCGTAGACCTGGATCTCGTAATTGCCCTGAGCTTGCGCCAAAGGAACGGCCATGCCAGCCAGGAGTAGAAGACAAAGAAGGAATTTCATTTGTGCTCCGGAGAGAAGTCTCAGTTGAGAGAGGAAAAGAAAGCGGTTACGCATAGCGAAAGAGGGTCATGAATCCCTCGTTCATGTGGTCCTGCTGATGGCAGTGGAAGAGCGTGTCGCCGGGGTTAGATGCAATCAGGTCGGCTTCCACCTTTGTTCCAGCCTCGACAATCACCACGTCCTTCTGCACGCCGCTCATCACCGCGCCTTTGATAGAAACCAGCACAAAGCTGTGCCGGTGCAGATGAACAGGATGGTCGTCCATGCTGCGGTTGTCAAAGATCAGCCGGTGGCGCAGACCCTCTTTAAGCACGACTGCATCAGTCTCAGGGTAGGATTTACCGTTGATCATCCAGCGATCCAGCGCCCCGTGGCCCTCGAAGCGGGAGGTAAAGACCAGCGGCACAGTTACGTCCGGCTTATAAACCACCGGCTGCGCATCTCCGAAAGCGCGGTAATCCCAATGCAGAGGCGCAGGCGCAGCTGGTTGCGGCTTGCCCGAACTCTCTGCATATTCGACGACCACGCCCATGCCGGAGTTGCGAAACCGTTCCCGCGCCTCGCCGAGAACCCAGACGCCGGGTGAGTTCATCGTCACTACTGTGCTGACCCGTTCCGCAGGACCCAGCCGGAGAGTATCGACGACTGCTTGCGTCGTTACCGGCTGTCCATCGAGAGCGAGAACCTGGAATCTGTGGCCGGCCAGCGCGATCCAGTGGGCTTCGGTGGCGCTGGCGTTGACAATGTGAAAGAGGACGCGCTGGCCTGCGCGGACCCGGATCGGGTCGCCGTGACCCAGCATCCGGCCGTTGATGGACGCGGAGGCATATTGGACCATCAGCGAGCCATCATCGCTGGCGGAATAGAACGGCTCCCAGTCACGTAGGGTGATGAACTGCTCCTGATCGTAGCTGCCGGAATTGTTCCGTGGCTCGACATAGAGGATGCCGAATTGGCCGCTGTACAGGCCCCGTTTCAAATCGCGCCCGGCCATAGCGTGGGTGTGATACCAGTGCAGGCCGGTGGGGCGCGGTGTGAAGTTGATCTGCGTCCGCCCGCCAGCGGGAATCATCGGCGCGCCTTCCTCCATCGCGCCGTCCACGGCTGGGGCAATCCATTGGCCGTGCCAGTGGACGATCTCTTCGCGGCTCAGCCGGTTCACTATCTCGATGTTGACCGGCTTGCCTTCTGTGACGCGCAGCAGCGGGCCTGGAACCTGGCCGTTGTATGCCGTGGTGCGAATCTTCTTTTTGGGGGCCAGTTCCCACTCCACCTCGGCGATTTCGATGCGGTAATCCGGTACAGATTGCACACTGGGGTTGGAAAGGCCGAACGCGCTCGACGTGTGCTGCGAGAACAGACCGGCAGCAGCCAGTCCTGCTCCGCGCAGAAAACTGCGGCGATCCGTAGAAGAAAACGGCAATGGAGCGGCTTGCGGGGGACATCGGCTGGGCGCAGTCATCGCTTCCATTATTGCGCCGATGGCGGACGGAACCCAAACCAGCTTGGGCGCTCCAGCGGGAATGGAACAATTCAACTCGCTCAAGCGTATCTGAGCTTCGGCGGCGCAACTTTTGCTCGCCGAATCGTGTCTTTACCATATGTGCGCGCAAGCGCAGTAGGCCGCACCGCAGGTGCCCGGAGGTTATTCGAGTGACGCCCCAGGAAGAACAGCTTCTCAACTCGCTCGTCGAGCGGGTCAGCCAGACACAATTGCAGGAAAAAGACCCCGACGCGGAAGCATTACTGAACAAGCAGCTTGGTTCAAACCCGGATGCGCTTTACATTCTGGCCCAGACGACTCTGGTGCAGAATATCGCTCTCGAGCAGGCGCAGGCGCAACTTACCCAGGCCAAGGCGCAACTGGCGCAAGCCCAGCAGCAGCCTGCACATGCCACCAGCTTTCTGGGCGGACTTCTAGGACATCGGGATCCGGAGCCGGTTGCGGCCCCTCTCGCTGTTTCAGCTCCGACGCCTGGGTATCAGCCGGTTTATGCGCCACCCCCGCCGCAATATGCCCAGCCGCAATATCAGCAGACTCAATATGTGCCCGTCGCCGGTGCGCAGCCCGGCTTTTTGCGCGGCGCGATGCAGACAGCGGCAGGTGTGGCCGCTGGAGCGCTGGCTTTTGAGGGAGTAGAAGCTGTACTGCATGGCATCGGCGGCTTTGGCCATCCAGGTTATGGCTGGGGCGGGCCGGGCTTTGGCATGGGTGGCGGCTTCGGCGGCGGCATGATGGGCGGGGGAATGATGGGCGGCGGCTTCGAGCGGCCCGTTGAAGAGACGGTCATCAACAACAATTACTACGACCAGCCCGGCGGCGAAGGCTCGGAACGCGGCGAAGAGCGTCATTTCAGCGATTCATCCGATGAGGGTGGCGCGCGGCTCTCCGATGCCGGCTATGACAGCGGCAGTGGCGATCAGGGCAACTTCGATGACTCCAGCGCCGATAACTCCGGCTCTGACGATGGAGGCGGTTTTGATAACTCCTCCTTCGACAGTAGCGGGAGTTTTGACGACGGCGGCTCTGGCGGCGGCGGAGATTTTTCTTGAGTATTTAAGCATTTTTGCTTTCTATATTGGAGACAGGACATTACAACCTGTCTCATAAATAGCACTCTGCAAATTTGCCGACTGTGAGACCCACATCAAAGCGGGTTGAATGCACTTCGCGAGTCAAAGAATTTGGTTTATGAGACAGGACATTAGTAACATTTCACTGCAATCTCTGCATAACCGGTGATACAGACTTCACGTCAAACGATGGAAGGACGGGCCACCAGTCAAAACTCCCAATCCTTCGCGACATGTCCCGTAAATCGGGGTCGGCATTACAGCGGTTCTCCAATTTCTATACCCCGGAACCACTACCGCTGAGTGGCTTTTTCATCAAGAAAAGTCACCTTGCACTTCGCTGGCAAGGGCACACCTATTGGAGAACCGCTCTAATGAATGCATCGTTCATGGTCGCTGCGAAATGGAGAGACAGAAGATGAATGTCATGCCTTGTTCTCGTCGCCGTATTCTGCTTCCGCTTCTCTCCGCCTTCCTTTTGTTGCTTGCCGGGTGCTCAGGCGGCTCTGGCTCACAAACCAAGTCGCCAACGACTGTAGTCATTGGCGTTTCCTCTATCAGCGTCACGGATGGCCAGCAGGTAACGTTGGCGGCGTATGTCAATCCGGGCCTCGCCACCGGAACCGTAACTTTCTATAACGGAACACACGCGATCGGGACTGCGGCGATCAGCTCCCCCGAGTTTTCAACCGTAGCAAGCGCTGCGCTTACGACAACCTTCTCTTCCGCCGGCACACAGAGCATCACCGCACACTATAGCGGGGACGATTTCTATTCGGCAAGCACCTCCTCAGCCGCATTGATCAGCGTGTCCAACGCTCCAATGGCGTCTTCGGTAACTCTGGCGGCCTCTACCACGACGCCGCTATACCAGACAAGCGTGACATTGACAGCCACGGTCTCTCCCTCAACTGCCACGGGTACGGTCAACTTCTTTAACGGCGGGACCATTATAGGCAGCGCGACAGTCAGCGCAGGCGCCGCCAGTCTAACCACTTCGTTTGCGGCGGGGGGCACGGCTACACTTCAGGCAGTCTACTCCGGCGACGATAACTATCTTTCCAGCACATCGAATTCTCTCACCATAAGTGTCAGCGG
>CAZHKN010000090.1:0-17333 GCA_964532725.1 uncultured Occallatibacter sp. | reverse complement strand
CAAAGCGGGCGGTCAACACCATACTTGTCCGGATGATAGACCCGCTGATCCCAGGTGCGCGAACCCTGCGGAAACTCCGGATAATCACGGATGGCATCGATGGTTGACCGCAGAATGCGGTGTTTCCACGGCTCGGCGTACTGCGGCATGAAGAGGATGTCGCTCTTTTTCTCGCGCCGAATCTCATGCACCCACTCAGTGAAGGTTTCAGCATTGGTCAAGTTGATGTTGGCATTCGGCTCAACACCATGACGGTCGCCGCCGGAGATGAGCAGCATATTCCACTTCTCGGCCAGGCGGCGGACCTGGCGATTCTCATCCCAGTGACGCAGGCCGTTCAACTCCAGCGCGTGAAGATAGTTGCCGTTCTTCTGCAGGAACTCATTGACGAGAAACTCGGCCTTTTCCTTGCCGATCAGGTAGAGATCCCAAAGCGGGTGGTTGAAGACCACCAGCACATTCGGTTCGTTGTGCAGTTCAGCGAGGATCTCTGTGAGACGGGCGTCGTTAGGGTTGGCCGTAAAGTCGGTCAGCGTGTCCATCCACTCGTTCGCCTTGGCGCTGGGCAGGTTGTGAACACCCAGATGGAAGGCCTGGATGCCGCCGTAGGGAGTGGTCCACTCAAGGGAAACCGGAATCTGCCTTGCACTGGGAACGGTGCGCAGCAACATCGGCGCCTGGATGCTGTCGTGATCAGAGAGCGAGACCATTGAGGCAATGTCCAGTTTTTCGATCTGCTGGCTTTCCAGATCAAAGGCCAGCTTGGGGGTCATCGGCGGGGTCCAGTAGCTGCGCGCAAAATCGACGCGAACGCCGTGGTTGGCCTCGGAGCGCCGCTCCAGACGCGAGATAATTGGGCGCATGATTGGGTATTGGTTTCCGAAGTTAGCCAGAAAGTCCAGGGTCTCTTTGGACTGATTGGTGTGACTATGGATAGAAACGCCCGCCCGGAAGCCTTGGGCTGCGTTCTTGTCGCGCCACAGGTACGAGATGGTCGATTTGGCCATTCCTACTCCTTCTCCACGATTCTGCCGGGAATTCAGATGCCAGTATCCAGTGCGAACCATAAAGGTCTGATGAATTAGATGCGAATTGACCTTCAATTAGTAAAAGAATCAACAAAGTAACTGGGGGTTGACAGGTTCCTCCCAAAGTGGGACCCGCTTAAATCAGCAAAATGACCTGCACCGCACTCTGTGCAGTCTATTCTACTTGTTGGTCTTGGCCAGATCCGGACCCAGGAAATCTTCGACAGTCCAGCCAGCCATAAGATCCTGGCCTTCGGACATCTGCTGGCTCTCGGCGAGGGCGCCAGAGGCGGCTTCCGCCACCAGATAATTCTCGGTCAGCCCTTGCTGGAGAAGCTCGAAGGCCTGTTCCGGCGTATCCGCGAACTGGAACAGCTCAATGTCTTTGGGCGAAATTGCGCCGGTATCGACGAGCGCATCCAGACTAAAGACCCTCTTCCAGTACTCCGAACCATAGATCACAACGGTGATCTTCTTGGCCAGTTTATGGGTTTGGGCGAGGGTGAGAATCTCAAACATCTCGTCGAGGGTGCCGAATCCACCCGGAAAGACCACCAGAGCCTTCGATAAATAGGCAAACCAGAGCTTACGCATGAAAAAGTAATGGAACTCAAAGTTGAGCGCCGGGGTGATGTAGGGGTTGGGAGACTGCTCGAAGGGCAGCTTGATATTGAGGCCGATGGTTTTGCCGCCAGCCTCGTATGCGCCACGATTCGCTGCCTCCATGATTCCCGGACCGCCGCCGGAGGTGACCACAAACCGGTGCCGGCGCGAGGGAATGGACTTTGCCCATTGCGTGAGCAGTTGCGCCAGCCGCCGGGCATCTTCGTAATAACGGGCCATTTCAATGGCAGCCACGGCTCGCTTGCGCTGCAGATCGGTGGCGATGCCTGCGGTAATTTGCGGAATGCTGGCAGGTTGCTCGGCGCTGGGAGCCGGGCTTCGGGAGCCAGTGTTCTCTAGTAGCTCAAGGGCGCGGTCGGCCTCTTCACGGCCTCGGAAGCGCGCCGAGCCGAAGAAAACAACTGTGTCCTGGATCTGCTCGCGGCGGAAACGGGCCAACGGTTCCATATATTCGGCAACAATGCGGATCAGTCGCCCGTCTGCGCTATTCAAAAAGGCGGAATTCTCATAGGCCAGCGGCGCGGCCTCCAACGGAGACGGTTGGGTCGGGGTGACTGCCTTTCCCTGCGTATTGCCGGCGTCTCGGGTGACAGCTCGCTGTTTTTCGTCGCTCATCGCTTATTCATTCCTGTAACCTACGGCGGTGCGGAAGGCTATCCAGAGATTCAGCAGCCCCAACCCGGAAATCAAGCCACGCACCGCACCGTTGGCGGCATAGATGGCCAAAGTTGGATAGTGCGTAAAGAGCGGATTCTGGTCCCAGAATGGTTTCCACCACGGAGCAACACAGACGGCCAATCCAATATACATGCGGAGAAGCACGCGCAGGAAGAGTTCAAAGCGCACCAGCCAGTGGGGAATCCGCTGATGCTCGCTGTGGTTGGGGTGCGGCTGTACATTCAACTGCGAGACTCCGAGGGATTGTCCTTCAATAAGAGGCTGTGGCGGAAGAGCCGGTTGCAATGGCGAGATTGCCTCAGGAGCCGGCTGCGGTACCCTGGCTTCAGGCGCGGGCGGTTGAGATAGCCCAGCTTGATAGGCAGGGGACGAGGGCAATAGGGGCGACGTCGATTCCGGCGGTTGAGGCATTCTTGAGTTTTGCGTCGTCCCCAAACTAAGGCAAACTCGCCTGCCCAAGCCATCGGCGTTGAACCGGTTCGGCTCAGGGACGCCTTATTGCAACGGTAACACAGTGCGGGCTGAGAGCTGTCTGACGGAAGACTCATCCAACTCGACGCCTTTCCTGGAGGTCCAACGTCTAATGCCTCAGCGGAAGGCTGCCCCGATGGAAAAACGCTGCTTCCTTGATCCACACCCGCCGGCAGGAGTACTCGGTGGACGAACGAACAAGCCAGCGTGAAGACCTGGAATTGCCGGCAAACGACTGATTAGGAGACTCCTCTGATGAAACTCGCCGCCCTGCTTTCCTTCACTCTCCTCGCAGGTTCAACCACCCTGGCCGCCCAAAGTGCGAACGGGGGCGTCTCTCAAGTTGAAAAGTTGAACCAGACACAGACGATTGTCATCGCCGGGCCTTCGACCGCCAGCTCCGGCTGCCCGGTCTCGCTGCGCGCGCAGCAGGGGACGGGCGCTGATAAGCTGACGGTCAGCAACCGCCCGGCCGGGGTCGCTCAATTGCTTCATCTGACGATCAGCGATCCGGATTCCAAGAGGATCACCGGGGCCTCGGTTACGGTTCGAGGTGCTTCCGGCAAAGGCCGCAGGATGCAGACGGTCTCCGCGGACGGCTCTACCGATGCGGCAAAGACCTTGGATGTCGGTTTTAATGAAGGATCGGGCAAGGAGGCTGTCGCAGACCTCTGGGCACCGGGTCTGGCCTCGGTCCAGTTTATCGATGTGAACTCCGTGACCTATGCCGATGGCTCGACCTGGAAGCTCGCGGCCGGAGCAACCTGCCGTATCCGCCCCGATTGGTTCATGCTGGTCAGTAGCCGCTGACGGCGGTTCCATACGCTCTGTGCAATTGCCTACTTTCTAACCGGCGACCTCTCACGAACTCGCCCTTAGACCCGCGATATTCTGCTTGAGCAGGGGGTGCGGTTTTGCATGAGATGGTTCTGAATCTGCTGCCGTTAAGACAGGGGCACTTTCTTCTCGAATCCGGCCACCATGGAGATCGTTGGCTCGATCTTGAACTGCTTTGCCTTCGGCCACGGCTTCTTGAGCCGCTGATCGGTAAACTCGCGGAGCGTCTGGGGACTCTGGGCATCGACTCAGTCTGTGGCCCGCTTGTTGAGGGCGCGTTTGTCGGGTTGATGATCGCCACACAACTTGATGTTGAATTCACTTACACGGAACGGACCCTCCGACCTACGCAGGACGGACTTTTCCCGGCCAGTTACCGTCTGCCGCCTTCGCTGCGCGAGAAGGTCCGCGGCAAGCGCGTGGCCATTGTCAACGACGTGGTCAATGCCGGCTCGGCGGTGAAGGGAACCTTTGCCGATCTGCGGGAATGCGGGGCCAATGTGATCGCGATCGGCACTCTGCTGGTGCTGGGAAGCGCCGCGGCGGAGTTTGCCAGCCGTATAGGTGTCGTTCTCGATTCTCTGGCCACTCTGCCGAACTTCTTGTGGACCACGTCAGCATGTCCTCTCTGCGCGGCTGGCATTCCCTTGGAAGACATCGGGGGATTCGCCGCCTGCTTAGCGGCGAAGGATACTGGCCTATGAATCGCCTCCGCAAACAGCTCCTCTCTTCTTTGTAATCCGCGAAAACGCTAAGAGTCCTTTTCGCTGTATCACCAAAGGCAACATCCATTTCCCCGGCCAACTCGACGTAAATCATTGCAGAAATGCGAGAATGGAAGCAGCATCCGGAGCGCTGATCGCGAGCAAACCGGAGCGGAGGATCCATTGACGATGCTGCGCGTCTTGTCAACGCATTTGTTTTTGAATCAGAGCCTGCAATCAGGCGCCTTGGAATCTGCCAGCCGTGCCGGAGCGGAGGGCGTGGAGATCTTTGCCGCCCGCCAGCACTTTGACTACACCAGCCGTGAACAGATGCGTGAGCTGGGTTCGTGGTTTGCGTCCAATCCTCTTCAGCCTTGGTCGATGCACGCTCCTCTTTACCCAGACAAGGAGATGGGCCGGGCTGGCGCGCCTGCGGTGAATCTGCTGCATCCGGAAAAGGCGCGGCGCATAGATGCGATGGATGAGATCAAGCGTGCACTCGAAGCCGCCGATCACATTCCCTTTCGCAATCTAATTCTGCATCTGGGCGAACGGAGCGACGGCTGGTCACCGCGCACCATTGAGTACTCCATTACCGCGCTTGAGCATCTGGGAGCCTTTGCGCGTCCGCTGGGAGTTCGGCTGCTGGTGGAGAACCTGGTCAGCGAGGCGGCGACGCCAGAACACCTGATTGAGATCCTCGACATTGGCCACCTGAAAAATGTTGGGGTCTGCCTGGACCTGGGCCACGCGCATATCACTGTCGGAGTAGCAGAGGCGATTACCACGCTCGGCGAGCGGATAGTCTCGGTGCATATCCATGACAACCACGGCATGAAGGATGAGCATCTGTGGCCCGGCGATGGAACTATTGACTGGCCGATTGCCATCACTGCGTTGAACGCGCTGCCAACGCCTCCCGCGCTGGTGCTCGAGATCAGCCACAGTCTGGCGAGCGATCCGGCAACCATTGCACCACAGATTGCAAAAGCATTTGCCAAGTTTGAATAGGCTCCGCCGTTCGCGTTGAGCTAAACCCAAAAAGAAGCCCCCGGTTTTGGCCGGGGGCAAATTCGTTCAGGTGATTGGGATGGGTACACTTATTTGGCGACTATCAGGGAGACGTTCTGAGCGATGGTATGCACAATGCTTTGTGAGTCCGTCGCTGAGGCCGTGACCGTGATCGGAGTGGTGCCGATTGCCGCCGTGGATGAGGCCGAAAGCGTATAGGTGATGCTGCCGCTTCCGGGAGCTGCAATGTTGGGCGCTGAGGACGATACCGTTACCCCGGTGGGCAACGAGCCGGACGGTGTAGACAGCGTGATCGTCACTGTTCCGCTCAGCCCTCCGACCGGCATCACGTTTGGCGTAAACGATGTTGTGTTATTGCGATGCAGAGTCACCGCAATGGGCGAGAGCTGCATCAGTAATTGCGGCGCGTAGTTGACCTGGACTGGGAGACGCAATACTTCAGTAAGCCCATCGCCGGTAGCCGTCACCAGAACGGTAGTGGTGGCGGCCTTGGCAGTGCTCGAAGCGGTCAGGGTCAGCGTTGACGTGCCTGTGTCGTTCGTGAGTGAGACCGGGTTGCTGCTCCAGGCAGCGGTTACGCCGGTAGGCAGCCCGCTGACGCTCAGGTTGACGGTTCCATGGAAGGAGCCGCCGGCGTTGAATGTGATGACATCCGTTGCCGAAGCACCTTGTACTACTACCGCCGGCGTTGATGCTGCGGCGAGTTGCAGTGTGGCCGGGGTGAGAACCACTGTGGCAGTCGCCTTGCCGGTAGTCGAGTAGGTCTTTCCGCTGGTGGCGTCAGTGATTGTTGTGCTGAAATTCAGCGTGTTAATGCTGGCATATGCCGCCGTGCTGCCGGCAATGGTCAATGTCCAGCTCACTCCGCCACTTCCATTCGACGAAGCTGCGCTCCAGGCAGCGGTGAAGCCCGTAGGTAGCCCAGAGACCAGGCTCACGCTCGCGCCGGCGAGACTTGTCGGAAGCGTTACGCTGCCCAGCGGTGTCGCCGTCAGGGTGAAGGTGGCAGAAGACATCGACCGAACCGTCTGCGCCGCGGGCGAAACCAGCAGCGTCACTCCCGGAGCCTGCAATACCTGCACACTGAACCGTTGAACCGAGGTCAAGCCGTCTCCCGTGGCTGTAACGATCACAGTTCCGGTCGTAACCCTGGCTGCGGTGGTTGCCGTCAGCGTGAGCGTATCGTTCGTGGAGCTGACACTGGATGCGGGCGAAACGGGGTTTGTGGCCCAGCTTGCGCTTACGCCCGTCGGCAAGTCCGCAATGGCCAAGTTCACATTGCCGCTGAAAGAGCCGCCCGTAGCGACATTGAAGCTGATGGCGCCGGAGGTTCCCTGCACGATAGAGATTGCAGTGGCCGCAGGGGTGATGGACATGGTGGGCAGCGGCACTGCGGTCAGCGAGTAGTTGATGCTTGATGAACCCGAGGCGTCCGAGCCGGTAAAGGTGATGTTCTGCGCGCCGGCGGTGGCTGCCGCAGTCACCAGAACAGTTACCGTCGCCGGAGTTCCGGGAAGGATAATCGAAGGCCGCACAGTGACCTGTACGCCAGTTGGAGCCGAAGCCGAGAGCGCAATCTTATTGGGCTTGGCCGAGGTCTCGGTCACAGTGACCATGAAGGTAGTTGTCTTGTTGACCAGCACTGTGCCGCTGGAAGAAGAAAGCGCCAGCGTGAAGTCGGTATTCGAAGAACCGCCGCCTCCGGAGCCTGAACCACCGCCTGAACCGGAGCCGCCGCCGCTGTTCGAACCTGTTCCCCAGCTGCTGACCAGCTTAGCCGCATCCACTGAACCAAGGCCGGTAGCCAAACTATACGAGCTGCCGCTGGAGGTAAACCCCGTGACGCCCGGGACGCTGTTATTCCCGGTTAGTGTGGGGTGAAAGGGATTGGTTGCTGCATTCACCAAAGGATAGAGCGACGTGTTGGCATTGCCCTGCCCGGTACCGCCCTGCGACTGCACAACTAAGGCCATCACGCCGGCAAAGCTGGGCGAGGCGGCAGAAGTCCCGCCGATGACATAGAAGGAGCCGTTCTCATTGATGATGTAGCCGTCGTGCGCGCCGGATGCTGTAACCGCGACATCGGGAACCGTGCGCATGCCGCTAGCCGCGCTGGTGCCGGGCAGTCCGGCCTGCCAGGTTGGTTGCTGATAAACAATGCTGATGCCGCCGCCACCGGCCCACAGCCCGTCGCCGCCATTGGAGCCGCTATCATTCCAGACCATCTCCGGGATGTAGCTGAGCGCCGATTCCTCGGTAGCACTGTTTGAAGAAGACCAGTACTTGGAGCTGTTCGATCCTTCGTTGAATTCTGTTCCACCCACGCAGGTGGAGTACGGAGAGCTGCACAATCCATTCACCGCGCGGCCCGAGCCTGAGCTGGAGCCGCCGCCGTCGCAACCCGACGCGCCCGAGTCGCCCGAGGAGACAAAGCTGCTGATGCCCTCGCTGGCGCCCTGCTCCCACAAAGAGTTATAGAAGGAAAGCTCGCCCGAGCCCATGTAGGCTTCGCAGCTGCCGTAGCTGGTGCTGACCACTGGCGCGGTTGTGTGGTTCACGATGTACTGCGCGGAAAGATCTACGCCGTCGGAGCTGTTGGTAGACTCGCCGACGACAAATTTGACCGTGGCAGAAGGAGCAACCGCGCCGGACCATTCGACATCCAGTGTCGATTCGTCCTGATCGCCTTCGACAAGCCCAGGGTTGCCGCTGACCAGAATAACCTGCGGGTTATTTGCGACCAGCCCAGATTCGGAGCGAAAGAGCGTTACATCGCTGACATTGATGTTGCTGCGTCCCACGATGGCGATAGAAACGCCGGAACCGCTCTTGCCGGCGGTATAGAGAGGATTGACGTCGTAAATCGTCGCCCAGTCACCGGGGAAGAGGTAGTTGGTGCCGCCCGAGGTCCACTGAGGATGCGCGCCCAGTTCACGGCGCGAGACGATTTCTGAGCTGCGGCGGAAGTTGTGCAGCGAGACAACGCTCTCCACGACATCGGCCAGTGCCGCTGGGATCTTCGGATCCTGCGCGTTGGCAACGTGCAGTGCGCCCTTTACATCGTATTCGTGAATCTCGGTATGGAAGGTCTCCGCCACTTGCCCGGCATTACCCGAAAACATGATCAGACGGTGGCTGGCGGCGACCTCTTCAATCTGAAAGCCATTTTCTTCGAGCCATCCGGTAATGCGCGCCAAGTCGTGATCGCTGACGCCAAAGCGGTCCGCATATTCCGCGGGTGTGAGCCACTTGTGAAACTCGGGCGATTCTGGATTGTGCTGCGCCGCAACGAGCGCGTCGAGAGCAGCCTGCTGCTCGGCAGAGGGCTTGAGCAACAGCATCATCCGGTCCATCCGGGTCTCTGAGCTGACCAGCCCGCGATCATACGCCGCGCGCGCCAGCGGATACACATTGCCGCGCAGCGGGACGGTCTGCGTATTGTTGATTGCGCCCACAATACGGTCTGTGGGGGTCTGAGCAAAAATGGCAGCCGAGCTCAGGGCTGCAACCAGAGCGCCGGTGAATAATGAGCGGATTCCAATCAAGTTGAACATGCGGACCTTTCAGAGGAGCCTAAGGTGCGGTTGGCCTGGTTTGGCCTTCCACATTCTTGGTGACTTCTCATCCATCGGCCCGATTGGAGGGTTTATGAGACTTAAGGCTTCGATTTTGAGGTTATTTAACTAACCAAAGTACTCGGCGATCTCAAATAATTCGTACCTACATGTACGGAATCGAGACAGAAATATTTTGGATAAGAAAAAATTAAGAGTCTGTGGGATAAATTTAATCTGTCGTGAGGCACTGAATGCGGTCCGTCATTCATAGAAATGGATTGATAATCCTCATGCCATCAAATTCCTGCCCATGCTGCATGTCTTCCGTGAGCAGCACGCGGCACCCAGTCTGCTTGGCCATGCGCAGAACCAGAGAATCCCAGTACGAGTAGCCGTGCAGGCGATGCAGGTCGATGGCGGCAAGAATGTCGGCGACAGAAGGTTCCGCAACGTGAAATCTTGAATGAAATTCGACTTTGAATCGTGCGGTCTCTACGTCGACTTTCAGCTTTCTTGTGACGTTGACAAAGAATTCCTGGAGCACTTGCAGGGAGACGACGCCGGTTTTGCTCCGGAGATGTTCATATATTAACTCTTTGGCTATTCTCTGTTTAATGGGATAGTCCATGTCCTCAGCATAAACGAGGACATTTGTGTCAAGAAACGTGCGCGGTGACTTGGCGGTCTGCCAAAGGTTGCCACTGGCTTACCCGCCTTTGAAATCACAACTTCTTCGCCGGCCTCTGCCCTTTGGAGCAACTCGGAGAGGGTTGCTTTTGTAGGGCTTGGGACAGTCCTGCCAGTCGCTTTAGTTTCGTTCATAGAGATCTTCGCGGTTGAACTTCCAGCCGTTGGAACTCCCAAGGCCTGAAAGCCGCTCGAATTTCTCAATATCGCGTTCCAGATCGTCGTCCCCTGCGATGTGCTTGAGGTGGTCGCGAATCTCCTGGTTCAGACTCTTGCCCATCACACGGAGCCTTTCGCGTGCGCGCTCGGCAACCTGTTCGTCGATGGAAAGCGTGATGTTCATATGCACAGTGTATGTGCGCACATACACTGTGTCAACCGTTTTTTGGACCTTCTGGAAGAGCAACACGGTCCTCGTAAATCTCATCCCGGTTGAATTTCCAGCCAGGTTCGGAACATCCCAAGCCAGAGATCCGCCTCAGATACTCAATATCACGCTCCAAATCATCGTCACCGGCTATGTGCTGGAGATGATCACGAATCTCTTGATTAATGGTCTTACCCATCGCGCGGAGCTTCTAGCGGGCGCGTTCGGCAACCTGTTCGTCGATGGAGAGCGTAATATTCATGAACACAGTATATGTGCGCACATAACCTCTATCGATCTTCCAGCGCAGTCAGAAGCACTCAAGCTGATCACAGGCATTCAGCAGCGGCACTTGCAGGCTGGAATCGTGCTCGGCGTCGGAGTAGATGGTGATGGTCGCAGGCTTGTAGTCTTCTGGCTTGGCGGTCATGATGTTGGGAACAAAGGTCTGTGGGTTGCGGTCGTAGAGCGGGAACCATGTGCTTTGAATCTCAACCAGCACGGCGTGGCCGGCTTTGAAAACGTGATCTACATCATGCAGGCTGAATTTGTACTCGCGCACCGAGCCGGGGCGGATTGCAGTCGGCCTATCGAAGCCAGAGAGATACCGTCCGCGAAAGATTTCGGCATTGGTGAGCAGTTGATAACCGCGCATCTTCGCATCAGCCGCGTCATCCGGGTATTGATCGATGAGCTTGACGACCAGATCGTTATCAGAACCGGTGGTTGCGGCAAAAATATCCGCGATCACTTCGCCGGTGAGCACCATATCTTTCTTGAGAGTTGGCAACTTCCAGACGGCGAGATCTTTGCGATCCGTTACAAAGCGCTGGTCTTCGGTAAGCCATGTAGACCACGTTGATCCATCGCCGTAAGTGGGCTGGATGGGCCGGTGACGGTAGGGAATTGGGTTGGCCGGATCGCTGATGTAACTTGTTTTGGCCTCAACGGAAGGGTCATTCCAACTGAGCTTGCCGTCGCCCAGAAGATGCAGACTCGTGGACACGGACTCCTTGGGTGGAAAGTGTGCGTAACGCTTCCAGGTGTTAGAGCCGGTCTGGAAGCTGGCCGTATCTTCGAGGTCAAAGCCCGCCTCGTTCTTGCCCGGCTCATCTTTCAGGTAGTGGGCGAAAAATTTGGCTTCGATCTGGCAGCGGTACTCTTTGCCAATTGGCTCGGTGTAGTCGAGGTTGCCCAGATGGCGCGCCGAGGAAGCCCACGACCCATGCCGCCATGGACCGAGAACCAGAAAATTCTCGTGATTCGTATCATGCGCCTCCAGGCTTGCATACTCCTGTTGCGGACCCCACATATCTTCCTGGTCGTAATAGCCTCCGACAGAGAGTGTAGGCACTGTAACGGCATTCAGCGCATGTTCAACGGCGCGCGAAGACCAGGTGGAGTCATAGGCCGGATGATCGAGGAATAATTTCCAGGTGGGTAGCACACGCGAGTCCGATTTCTTTACATCTTCCGCAAAGTTTCCGCGTTCGAGAAAGTAATCAAAGCCATCGCGCGGCTTTCCATCTTTGTCCTTGCCATAACTCACATCCGTTTCTTCTTTGGTCGTCTCCACGCCCATCACATAGTCGTAGCCGTAAGTCTGGCGGAAGGCTCCATTGTGAAAAAAATCGTCTCCCATCCATACATCAATCATCGGCGCTTGTGGCGAGATGGCCTTGATAGCAGGGTGCGGGTCGATGCCGGCCATCATCGCCAGAAAACCCGGATAGCTGGTGCCGACCACGCCGACACGGCCGTTATTGCCCGGCACATTCTTCAGAAGCCACTCCACTGTGTCATATGCATCCGTGCTTTCATCTACGGCTTTGGGATCTTTGTGGTCGGCAAGCGGGCGCATCATCAGGAACTCGCCTTCGCTCTTGTAGCGTCCGCGAATATCCTCGGCGACATAAATATATCCGGCGCGGGCCAGTTCCGGACGGCCTGCGGAGAACGAGGCTCGGCTGGTTCCCTCCGCGCCGTAGGGTGTGCGCTGCATCAGGATGGGTAGCGGCCCGGCAATGTCGGCAGGCTTGAGGATCACTGCATGGAGCTTGACTCCGTCGCGCATGGGAATCAAGACCTCAGTGCGCTGGTAGTCGTGAAAGAGATGATGAACCGCGGGGCCAGTGAGGCGGTAAACGGACTCAGGCATCTGTGATTGCGTAACAGTCGTGCCCTTGCCTGCCGCGTCAAGTGTGAAGCGCAATGTAGCCTTTACGTCAGGAATGGCGAACTCAACTGCAGAGACAGTCTTCAGCTCAGTGGGAACGCGACGCTCGGACTCGTAGAAGAGCTTGCCATTCTGAACATAGAAGCTAAGCGGGGTGTCCGGCTCATTCGAATCGGTGTATTCGCCGGAGATGGCTTCAAGTTGAGCGGTAGTCGGTGTATTTACTTGCGCAATGGCAGACTCGGTTTGCGCGCGGGAGAACGAAGAGAGAGCAGAAATCAACGCAACAAAAAGTAGAGACAGAATAGCGCGATTACGCAGCAAGGGAACCCTCCTGGAGCAGATATCTCTCGACTGAGCTTAATGCGAATGGGCGTGGTGGCCGTGTTCGTGGCCGCTGGACAATTCTTCCATTGGCACCACACAGCCGTCCAGCACCTGGCAGCCGGTGTGCTCAAACTGAATGGTTGTGTGGCTGATGTGAAAATGATCGCGCAGGATATGGTTGAGCTTTACCAGGATGCAGGCGCTCTCCGATGGCGGTATATCGGCGATGGTTACATGGCAAGCCATCGCGCGCGAGTTCGATCCAAGGCTCCAGACATGCAGATCGTGGACGTTGATCACCCCATCAACATCTTCCATCTCGGCGCGAATCTCAGCGAGCGAGATGCCATGCGGTGTGCCTTCGAGCAAAATATTCAGTGTCTCGCGGACGATGCCGAAGCTCGACCAGAGAATCAACGCGGCAATAACCAGAGACAAAACCGGATCGATCCAATTCTGGCCGGTGAGCAGAATCCCCGCGCCTCCGGCGATGACGGCAGCAGTGGAGAGTGTGTCGCCGGCCATATGCATAAAGGCTGAGCGCAGGTTCACATCGCGGGCTACACCCCAGAGCAGCCCGGCGATGACGCCGTTCATCAATACGCCTACCACGGCTACGAGCATCATTAACCGCGGCTGCACAACGACCGGCGCGCTGAGACGGTGAACAGCTTCGATGGCGATCCAAAGTGAGATAACGATCAGTGTGCCCGCGTTGAGAAAGGCTGCCAGTACCCCGGCGCGTTGATACCCGAAGGTCTTCGAGTGGTCAGCTGGGCGCGATTGAAAATAGACCGCGGCAAAGCTGAGCAACAGCGCGAGAAAATCCGAGACATTGTGGCCCGCTTCAGAGAGTAGCGCCAGCGAATGAGCGTGCACTCCAGCGACAAAAGTCAGCGCCACGTATGCGAGTGTAGCCACCAGCGAAAAGCGCAGCACGGATTGGACTTTATTTGCTCCCGGACCCGTAGGCGCAGCATGGACATGCATACGGCAAGTGTAACCGGGGCTGGGTATCGCGGCAAACAACTGCGCAGGTATAGACGAACGCCCGTCAACCGCGTCCTGGACGCAAGTGGCTCAAATCAATCGGTTCAGGATCTTCGAAAGCGGGCAGCACCGGCAGTCCTGCGCGCAGGCCGCTCCAGCCTTCGGCAACGACGATGCTGTTTTGGGAATTGCCCGGCTGGTAGCGCACCGAGCAGGGAAAGCCTGCGCGTACCTGCGCTGCATCCACAACCTCGGGCAGTGTGGTCACATCCTGCGAGCACTCGTAATCGACGCCGCTGATACGGTAGTTGTACAGCAGCATGGTCCGAATCTGCCCGTTTTCAACATTGATCTCATATACATCGAGCAACATACCATCCACGATGCGCCCGGATTGCACCAGAAACCGGCGACGCTCCCGTTCCAGTTCCTCGGCTGTGGGCCGCTTGCGCAGGGCCAGCCATGCCCCCCCTGCGCCGAACGCAAGGACGCCAGTTGCAATTGCGGCAACCTGCCAGCCGGTGATATGAAATTGGGTCATTCAGGCGGGACCATTCCCCGGAGTCCCAACTCAAGAATACCGCAGTTGTTGCTGGCGCACGTTCGAGCATCTCACGGCCGCGCCACAGCTTTCCCGCTGCGATATACTCGTCTCTGCAAGATCAATAAGTTCCGGCCTGCCGGAGAATTGTTTTCGCGAGGTTTTTTCTTGGCTGAGAAGAGAAATTCGATCATTGTGTGGCCGCGCGAGAAGAACGATCGAGCCGCAGGCGCGAGCCGAGGAAGAATACGCTCGACAACCGTGATCTGCGTACGCCGCAACGGCCAGGTCGTAATGGCTGCCGATGGCCAGGTGACGCTGGGCGACCATGTACTAAAGCACTCTGCAAAGAAGATTCGCCGTTTGTATCAGGAAAAGATTCTGGCCGGCTTTGCCGGTTCCACTGCGGATGCCTTTTCATTGTTTGCCCGCTTTGAAACCAAGCTGGAGCAGTATGCCGGCAACCTGAATCGCGCAGCCGTCGAACTAGCCAAGGACTGGCGCACCGACAAGATGCTGCGCAATCTTGAGGCGCTGCTGGTGGTTGCTGACGCTGGGCAAACGTTTCTGATCTCCGGTTCAGGCGATGTGATTGATCCGGATGAATCCATCGCTGCAATCGGCTCCGGCGGAAGTTATGCCACAGCAGCCGCCCGCGCGTTGATGGAAAACACCGAGCTGAGCGCCCGCGAGATTGCAGAAAAAGCGATGAAGATTGCCGGTGACATTTGCATCTACACCAACGACAGAATCACCATTGAGGAGTTGAAGAGCTAGTCAACTTCGATTTATTGCTCCAATCCATCGTTGTTTTGAAAGGGCACGACTTTAGTCGTGCCGCATACGTTGCAGAATGAATACGGGCTTTAGCCCCTGAGGGTCGTTCGATGTTGTCCGAAAGCGAGGCCCTCGTGAAGGAGCCAGATCTGATTGCGAAGGTTTGTTTTTACCCTACCGAATCAGAGCGGCAGAAAAGATCCCACACCAGATCCGATTTTTCGCTGTCTATGGATCATCGACGATAAGAACCTGAGCGTAGCGTTGATTCTTCGCGATATTGGAAGCGTTCATCCAGGCGAGACGAAAAAGGTACCGATTCTTTTCCTTGATTGGGAGTATGCACGACAGTTTCGCTCTATCGGAAAGGTTTTTCTGCTTCGAGAGGAACATACGATTGGTGAGGGCGTAATTGAGGAATTGCGATCTTGAACCTTTGATGAGAGTTATCCCGCAGAGGCTAAAGCCCGTACGCATTTTGAGACATCATCGGCACGACTAAAGTCGTGCCCTGTTACAAAGCCTGTTCCAGATTGAGATTTCAAGCTTCGAACTCCATTTGGGGCAGCAGGGTTTAGGATCGAAACAAGAGAAAATGGCCATTTATCTACCCGCATCCGCTGAAGAACAGGAACTCGCGCTCGACGAGCTGACTCCCCGCGAGATCGTCGCCGAGTTGGACAAGCATGTTGTCGGCCAGAAGGCCGCAAAACGCGCCGTGGCCATTGCGCTGCGCAACCGCCAGCGCCGGCAAAAACTGCCGCCGGACATTGCTGACGACATCATGCCCAAAAACATCATCATGATTGGCCCAACGGGCGTGGGCAAGACAGAGATTGCACGGCGGCTGGCCAAGCTGACAAATTCACCATTTCTTAAAGTAGAGGCCTCTAAGTTTACCGAGGTCGGCTATGTAGGCCGCGATGTGGAATCAATTGTCCGTGACTTGGTCGAGATCGCCATCGACATGGTGCGCGAGGAGCGCCTCGAAGAAGTGGAAGACAAAGCGGAGATGAATGCCGAGGAAAGGCTGCTCGATGTGCTGCTGCCGCCTCCGCCCTCCGCGCCTCCCGCCACTGAAGGACAACTGACTCTGCCAGAAGTTGATAGTTATCAGCGCTCGCGCGAGAAGATGCGCCAGCAATTCCGTGAAGGCAAGCTGGATGACCGGCAGGTAGAGTTGGACGTGCGCGAACGCAATGCGCCGCAGTTCGGCATCATCAGCAATCAAAACCTTGAGGATATGGAGATGAACCTCAAGGATATGTTGCCCAACATCTTCGGCGGCGGCTCCAAGAAGCGGAAGATGAAGGTGACAGACGCTTTCGATTATCTCGTGCAAGAAGAAGAAGGCCGGTTAATCGACATGGACTCTGTGAATCGCGCGGCGGTTGAGCGCGTCGAGTCCAGCGGCATTGTCTTCCTTGACGAAATAGACAAGATTGCCGGACGCGAGGGCGGGCACGGGCCGGATGTATCGCGCGAGGGCGTGCAGCGCGATATCCTTCCCATCGTTGAAGGTACGACGGTGAATACGCGCTACGGCATGGTGCGCACCGATCACATTCTCTTCATTGCCGCCGGCGCATTTCATGTCTCCAAACCCAGCGATCTTATTCCAGAGCTGCAAGGGCGCTTTCCGATTCGCGTCGAGTTGAAGTCGCTCACAGTCGATGATTTTCTGCGCATCCTGACTGAGCCCAAGGCCTCGCTGACAAAGCAGTATACGGCATTGCTCGATACCGAAGGAGTCCGCCTGGAGTTTTCTCCGGAAGCGCTGCGCGAGATGGCCGAGTTTGCGTTCCGTGTAAATGAAACTACAGAGAACATAGGCGCGCGCCGGCTGCACACTATCATGGAGCGGGTTCTCGAAGATGTCAGCTTTCTCGCTCCAGACGTGGCGCGGCGCACGCCAGACCCCGAGCAGGCCGCGGCGCTCTCCGAGATCATCAAGAGCGAGTCATCCACACCGCTGCCCTACCTGGAGCGCACTGGTACCGCAGGACCGGAGAAAGTATTTCATATTAACGCCGAGTATGTGAGGCAAATGGTCGCGTCCATTGTGAAAGATCAGGATCTGAGTCGGTACATTCTGTAGCAACGACTTGTGGCAGAGTATCGGATAGCGGTATAATGCGCTTGAGCCGGGAGGGGTACTATGACGCCAGTCGATTCTTTAATTCTGACAGCCGAAGACCGGCGGAAGGTGACGGAAGCACTTGAGGACAACCGCTACGTTTGGCGAACCATTGAAGGCATTGTAAAAGACACGGGTCTGTCTGCGGCAAAAGTAGAAAATGCAGTTCTGTGGGACGATCAAGTGGACGCTATAACAGCTTCTTATCGTGACGAGAAGGGGCGGACGCTGTTCACGACGCGCCGCCATTACCAGAAGAAACGGTCATTAGGTTGGCGTGTAGTCGGTGCGATCGCAGGAAAGATGGCGTAATCGATGCAAGAACGCGAGCTTCCGATCATTCTATTTGGCATGTTCGGAGGATTGTCGCTGAATATTATTCGATTCCTGCTGGCGTCAC
>CAZHKN010000089.1:12720-17350 GCA_964532725.1 uncultured Occallatibacter sp. | reverse complement strand
CCCGCCCCGGTAACCTTCAGCAACTTCGCAGCAACCCGCGCGGGGTGACGTGTCATTGCCTAAAACCGATGCCGTAGGCAGCGTGCTCTTGGGATGCTGACTGAACACGGAACTACGCGCCGCAGACCGTCCCACGGCCCTATCAGTGCCGCATCTTTTCCCAAAAGCGCTCCGGACGTGCGAACACGACTAGATGGCCTGGCACAGCCTTCTCGGATGCTGAACTGCAAGTGTTCGGAGTGCTCAGACCAGAGTCTAGGATGTCCCTCACCGGAAAACTTTTGCTGTTGGGTTCGCTTTGGCAGAGTACATGCCAGTCCATCCAGACTTGGAGCCACTCAGTTCCAGTTGCAAGCGTCAGAGTAGCCACCCCGTCCTTATCGGTCGTCAACTCGTACTGGCTTTTGTGCTGTTTCGCAGCCTCCGGGGAGTCGCCGCCGAACACAAGCATATGCTGGTTGGCAATCGGCTTGCCGTTTCGTGCGTCTACAGCCTGCACAACGATTTGCTTGCCCTGTCCCATCGCAACCGTTCCTATTCCGACTAAACCCAGCAAAAGGAACAGACCATGCCTACTTCTGATCCTCGCCGTTTTCAGGCGGGGGATGCGGTAACGAGGGGCTATTGCTTCCACTTCTCCCACCAACTCAATGGCCTCACAAAGATAATCAATTCACCTGGTTTGCGCTCAGCAGTTGCCGTTCCACATGTATTTGGCGACACTATGCCACTTTGCACCAAATCCTTGGTAGTGTAGCTGTTCGTCTTTAGCCATGAGGACTTTCCCGCATTCGCTTGACAGAGCACATATCCAACATTGATTCGAATGTCATCGTGATACCCCAGTACCGGATCGATCGCGCCGAACAATCCGCATCCACCCCACTGGTGGCTTGTATCGACTTCGCTGCTTTGTGTGGTCAAGCGCAGCGTAGCAGTGCCATTGTTGTCAGTCGGTATCGCTGTCGCCTCTTTGCGGTCCGCGCCAACCCACACGTTCACGCATGTGTTTCCAAGAGACTGACCATTTCGGCCATCAACAAGCTTGATCTTTATCTCTTGCGCGCAGAGATTCGCTTCGACGAAGCCCAACATGGAAAGCAGCAATCCACATAAGACACCACGCGCAACAAGGGATCGAGCTATGCAGCGGCCAGGATCGGCCTGACGGCCCCAACTTATCGAGGACATGGTTTGTAACCTCCGACGCCCTTCATGTCCTGGAAATAATGGAAAGCAAAACCGATACCGTACGGATAGGCAGAGTCGAGATGTGCGGTGAACTGATTAGCGGTCGGCCTAAGAGTCATTGGACTATCTGCGCCTCCTGGTCCAGTGGGAACGTGCAGAGTCGATCCGTAGCCAATGACGTATGACCACCAATGTAACGGGTACCGCCCCGCAGTGACGTTCGCTGCTTGACTACCAGCAATATTCAGATTCAAGGTCCCCTGTCCTGCCGGAGCTCCCGTTGAGTACTGAAACTCCCCCGTCACGTTGTTAGAGTTAAAGCTGGTTCCGAAATGATTGTTCGTGGCATTTAGGATTTTGTGCTCGCAGTCAGTCTTTTGATTTGCGACATTCGGGGCGATTGGACCGTGTCCCTGCTGTGGATTCGACTGGCCGTCAGATTGTGCGGCTTGCGCTGCAGCAGCACCCGCGAGACCGGCACCAAGACTGCCGGAAACCCCAGCCGCACCCGCGTCTACACCCGCACTAATTCCGGCAGTCGCACCCCTGGTTACCAACTGTGGAACGAAACTCGATTCCGCTACGTGCCCAGAAGCTAACGCTGCTTGGGCTGCATCTACGTCATCCGCTGCTGGAAATAATGCACTGATCGCTTCCGGCGCAAAATAAGCAGCAACTGCGACCCCGATGTCTATCAGCAGACTTGACCACCACGACTTTCCGCTGGGGTCCGTAACGTCGATGGGATCGTTGCGCCCGTACGGATACCGGTTCCACGACTGCGGATCGCCGGGTGAACCTGCCAGCGGGTCGGCGGAGCAGAAGGTTCCGGTGCGGCTGTTGTAGTAGCGCGCCAGCGCGTAGTCCAGTCCGCTCTCCGAATCCCGGTCGTAGCTGGTGAAGGACCACTTATTCGCCGCACCAGACTCGTACCACTGCTCGCCGAACGGGAAACTCCCTTCCTGGCTGAGCACCTGGCCGTAGGTCGGGCTGCCGCTGGTTCCGTCGGTCGTCAGCCGCACCGAGAGATGGTCCTGATGATAGTAGGTCGTCGCGCCGCCCGCGAACATTGCCAGCAAGCCGCTTGGACCCGTCACATACTCCCTTGATGGCGCACTGGGAGCCGCGCCGTTGTCGTACTCCGCAATCACAGACGAACCAGAGTAAATACTCACCGTCGTTGTCCCGCCCGATAGCGATTTCACCACGCGCATCCCGTTACCGTCATAAGTGTAACTCGCCGCGCCCCCGTTACCGCTGAAGGCCGTCATCCGGTTCTCCCCGTCGTAAGTCATATTGTTGGGCGGGGAGAGCGGCTCTACGGTCATGTTCCCGCTCGGGTCGTATGTGTAGCCAGTGGGTTGGTTGTTGCTGCTGAAACTCATATTCGCGGATGGACCGCTGCCTGCTGTCACCGCCTGAGTCAAGCGGTTCCCAAACCGGTCATAACTCTCCGACAGCCCCCATTGCGGAAATGCCGTAGAACCGCAGCTCTTGGCGGAGGCCATTCTCTGTATCGGGTCGTAGCTGTAGCCCACCGAACGCCCTGAGTCCACATTGTCCATGATGCACTGGACTGAGCCGTTGTTCTTGATCGTGCCATTCGGGCATGGAGGGGAGTACGCGGAGCTTTGTTCGTACGAGTATTGCAGATTGAAGTAAGTCGAAGTCCCCTTGGTATAAGCCAGGTAGGTAAGCTGCATTCGGTCAGGCGAATAATAGAACGTCCCGGTGACGCCGTTTCCGTAGTTAAAGCTGGTTAGTTTACCGGGAGCGTTGTAGGAGAAATTGGCAGCGTAAAAGCTGCTGACAGCCGCGCAGTTTGCCGCCAAAGGAGCAATCTGGCAAAGCTGACCCACCAGGTTGTAGGCCTGCTGCACAACCCTTCCCGAAGGATATGTGATCTGCGTGACATCGCCGCTGGCGTCGTACTGGTAACCGATGCTGTAGGTCTGGCCGCCGATGACCTTCGAGAGTTGCTTCACGCGACCATTGGCATCATGGTTGTAGCTCTCCGAGCCGGTCGCGTCGACCATCTCCGTGAGCCGCCCGGTGGCGAATGCCGATGCGCCCCCCTGATCGTAGTACTCGCAGACATTCGCCGCAGTGCCGTTTGGGACCGTAGTACAGACGTTGGGCATAGTCGCAATACTCTGGCCGCTGGGGATCGTGTAGGCCACGCCCGTAAGCCGGTTGGCGTGGTCGTAAGTGTATGTGCTTACCACTCCACGGGCATCGGTTCGCGTGCAAACATTCGAGGGATCGCCGCTACACAATCCGCCACCGTTTGCCGTGTAGGCGTAGGTGACGGTACCGCCTTCCGGCGTATTTTCGTAAGTTTTGCGACCGAGGCCGTCATATTGAAAGGTGCGGGTCTGCACTCCCTGGATCACCTGCGTGAGATGGCCGGCTATGTCGTAGGTATAGTTGGTGTAATAAGGTGAAGCGCCCAAACCGCCTGCGCCACCGCTCAGTGTGCCGGAGGAGGGTGAAATTACATACGCTGGACCACCGAAGCAACTGCCGCCTGTAGAGGAGCAGGATCCTGAGTAATACGTCGATGAAGTGGAGAACGCAAGGTCTCCAGAGGCACCAGGGCCTTTCGCCGTTAGCAGAATCGTTGCGCCGCTGACTGAAGCAGTGACCGGCGAGGTCGGATCGCTATTGAAACCAGCTGCCAGTGCTGATGCAACACTGTTGGCAGATGAGAAATCCGGATCAGGGCCTGTTGCGCCATAGCTCCCGGTAGATGTAAAGCCATCAATTGTGAGAGAGACGGTACCAGAGTTTGGAACGGTCTGAGGGCAGCTTGAGTGCGGCTCACAGGGATCGATTGATTGCCACTCTGCGCCGCTTCCGGTAACAATTCCGACCGTTGCCGTTGCCGCGACCGACGTAGTTGTACTCGTGCTCGGCTCGTCCACTTCTATGATGTTGCCGAATCCGTCAAGCCATTGCTGTCGCAGGTGGCCAGATTCGTCCATAGAGACCTGCGGGTACCCGTATCCGTATGTGGCGGTTGCCCCTTGCTGTGAAGTTACTCCCCCAAAGTATGCGATATCCGGGCCGTAGGCCGCCTGCTGGGCCTGGCCGTCAGGATGTGTTGTGGAGATTTGGCGATCAAGCGCATCGTAGCTGAAGGTCTCTAAAACGTTATTTGGATCTTCAATGCCGGAATGCGGATGGCTTTGGGTATAAAGTCGTTCGTCCGCGTCATAAGCACTATCCACCTCTACTGGACCGATGGGGTTATTCACTAAGATCTGTGAGGCCGTTCGTCCCCAGGAATCTAAATTTGTCCGCGTATGTTGGCAACTGACGCACGCTATAGATGGAGACATATCTGCAACTGCCGTGTACATATCCGACTGCGTAGCTGAAGAATAGGTCGCCAGCGACCATCCGACCGGGTCGATTTCTTCCGTCTGCCTGTCCAATC
>CAZHKN010000089.1:0-12710 GCA_964532725.1 uncultured Occallatibacter sp. | reverse complement strand
GATAATGATTGGTGGTTGAGACCTTGTTGTAGTCAGTCGCGATGGCGGTCTTGCCGCTGCCCCAGTAGTAGCCAAGTGTCTGTGTTCCAACAGCATCAGTAACGCTGGTCACATATGCATTCGTGGGCATTTGCGGCGAATAGCTGCCTGGCGCATTACCGTTACCCGGATCTGTGTAGAAGTTATCGGTATAGAAATACTGAGTGATGTTTCCGGCAGAATCCTTTGCACTCACCACTTGCCCGGTCGTATCGTAGGTGTAATTGGTGGTCAGGTACGTTGAGCCGCTGACCCATTTGGAGATCGACGTGGGATTTCCACGCGTTGTATAGCTCGCACCAAAATCGGTATCGTCGTGCTGCGCAACTCCGCTGACTGTGGCGAGCGCGGTGCAGCCGGTACCGCTGTAGCAATCGTAGGTATATTGCGTCTGTGACACGCGGGAACCGCCGCCAGGACAGTTCGTCGTATCCGTACCGGAATTGTTGCAGAGCGTAACGCTTAGCGGCCTGTTGATGTCGTTCGTTCCGGTGCTCAGATATGAAATATACGTCGCGCGGTCCGGAACCGATGGGAAACTGCCTCCTAAGTAGTAGCCCCATTCCTTAATTGCCGTTTGATTTCCCTGCTGCGGACTGTCGTAAGTATATGCAGTTTGCTTGGTGAGGTTTCCTACCGTCGCGGGCACGGTCGTCTGCTGGCTCAGAAGCCGAACGAAAGAATTACCATAGCAATTGATCGTTACGCATGATTGAGAATAGTCCCAGGTATTCGTCACCGTAGACTGTACGTTTCCCTGGAGGTCTTCGCGTATGATCGTGGTCGGCCAGGCGCCATTGTTCAGCTGAAAAGTATAGATTGTCTGGCCGGTTGGGGTCGTAACGGTTGTCTGCTGCTTGCAGTTTACCTGAGTGGAAGTGCACATTGAAAGGACTTGTGGCGAATAGCCCCAGAAGCCGCTGGCCGCCGAACGAGACTGCACCCATTGGCTCATGTTGCTATACGCATCCTTAAAGGTAGTGTAGGAGTAATTCACCTGGCCGCCCGTAGGAAGCGTGATGCCAATCAGCTCGCCGTAGTAGGCGCTCTGCCCGGAGGGCGATCCGCAGGCTGCATTTCCCGTGCTTGAATCGCAGTCGTATGTGAAATAGTAGGTAGACTGTTCGGCATCGGGTAGTGTTATAGAGCGAATGACCGTGATTGTGGTGCTGGTTTCCTGGACCCCCTGCTGCTGGAAATCCGTGTTGACGTTGATTGTTGCATCGGTTATTGAATAATTTGCCGTTCCTTGTGAGGTGGCAAGAGTCGTTACTGTGTCATCGCAAAAAGTACCGTCGGATGTCAACAATCTACCCAGTGTGTCATATATACAGTCGTTGTTCAAGGACATGTAATTTCCGTTGCTGTCTTCAGCCATTATGTGGCGTCCCAGAGGATCATCCAATGTATCCGTAAACACGAGCGTTCCATCGGGTGCATAGACCTTTGTGCCGGTCGTAGTGGAGTATAAGTGATAACCGGATGAGTCTGTTGCGAATGCGTCTCCAGTCGCAGGGCACCCCTGACCGCCTACAGAATTAAAATTGACGTGAAACGTGTGGGTGGTTCCATTCTGATCCGACCAGGTAATGTCAGTCCAGCATCCCTGGGCGATTTGGGCCTCGGCATTCCCGGCTGCATCGAACGAATAATACCAACCCCCGAGGAGCCATCCCGGTGAACTCTCGTTTTTATACCATTGAATTGTGCCACTAATTTCGAGCGGCGCCCATATGCTGCTGTCATATTCGAGTGCGATCTTTTGAGGCTGACTTGTGCCGCGCTGCGGGTAAGAGCCAAGCGGAATCGATAGATGGAGATTACCGTTGGAGGCGTCTACAAATCCGAGTTCTACCGGCTCAGGCGCGCCGAAACTGGGGCTTCCGGTGCTCGTCAGGTAGTTCTGGCCCAGAGTCGAGTATGCGAATAGACCAAGGACGAGGAACGTCCCAAAGTGGATGCATATTCTGCGATATGAACGCAAAAATTGCGACTGGGGTCGGCAGATTGATTGCATCATTTCATCCAGCATTCTGAATGCCCTTTTCATCGAATCGTTCCTCGCTACGTTATCGATCCCGTTTGATCGTGGCGAAATCGGCTACCACGCGAAATCCGAGTCGGACATACCTGAGTTAAATCTGACTTGGCTGAATATCATCGTGAAACCGGTCGCGCTGTTAACTTTTTCCACGATTGTCCGTGGCGCTAAGATTCCGCTTTCGGGTTGGTAGTCCGAGTACAGAATCTCGTGCGGAACGCCCTCGTCGTTGGGGTTCCCACCGAAGTGAATCCGGTCGGAGATCGCTGCCACAAGTAACGTCTTGGGGTCAATGTAGAAATCGCGCTCCTCCCTCTTCCCTCGATTCCCGCTCGGGTCCTGCTGCCTTGTATAAGCTCGCTGGAGTCGAATGTCGTAAGCAGAAGTCCCGTTATGGGTTATGAGTCCGCCGTAGATAATGCTGACGGATGAGTCCTGTACGGCGCCAATAAGAGGTAGATATGGCAGCGTGAGACTCCCGAGGTCGCCTGCGCTCTGGCGATAGATCGGCCAACTCCGACCATCCGCGTCCTTCAGCGAGCCGCCTTCACCGTTCACGACCGTTGTGCGCTTACCTATCGATAAATCGGCCTCGATTTTGAACTGACGTAGCCCGCGCCCCTTCACGGTGACATCACCTGTGGGATGATCGCCCCAGCCATAAGTGATCGTTCCGGTTTCAGTGAAATCCCGAATTGAAGCCAACAGCTCCTGCCCACCACCTGCCGCAATCGTCTGGGCGAGGATCGCGATGGCCTCCGAATCGCGCTGAACAGAGTTCTGAGCTACTGCCGTCTTTGGCGCGAAGCACCAAAGGCCTATTACACAAGGCAGCGCCAATAAGATTGCCCTGGACCCTCCGAGAGGGGGATATTTGGCGGGGAAATATCTGAATGTCCTCATGTGTCTCCTTTCAGAAAGAACGACCGGCCTCAACGACAAAATAGAAGTTACGCGGCAGCTTAAGTTGTAGAGCACGATACTCCTTATTGGAATCGGAAAAAACGCTATCTTTCGCGGGATGTTTGCGCGTCGCCAGGAGCAAAACCAGCCGCGCCGTAGCCTGATGAACAAATTGCTAACCGCTCGAACTGGAGTGCCGTCTATCTCGGTGTACCTTGCCCCATCATGTTACAAATTGCTAAGGCAAGACGAGTTGTTAACCGTGTTAACGCTGAATATGACATTGCTGTTACTCGTTTGGCCATTTTCGAGAGTTACGACGACGGGGCCAGTCGTAGCATTGCTGGGCACAATGGCAAGAATCGAAGAGTCGCTCCAGTTGAGCACCCCTGCGGGAACACCGTTGAATGTAACACTGCCCTGTCCCTGAATTGCCCCAAAGCTAGACCCAGAAATGGTTACCGCCAAACCTACATTTCCAGACGGAGGGCCAAGACTGATAACCGTTGGAGTTGTTGTCTGTGGAGGGGGCTGCGCGGGACAACTGGCGGAGTAACTGCCGGGCGTAACCATAAACGGAAGGGCATTGCTGGTCCCGCTGCCATTCGTTACTTTGATTGTTCCTGAATACGCCCCGGCGGGAACTTGCAAAACCACAGTTCCCGTCGCCCACTGGATAACGGTTGCGTTAACGGGGGACACATTGGGGTCCACCGCGCCGTTTTTATAGGCTGTGAAAGTGACCGTGCCGCTGGAGCCAAAATTCCAACCACTCAGGATCAACGGCGTGCCCGCGGACCCATAGGCCACAGTTCCTGCGGCCCAGACTTGCCCGGCAATACTCACCGGACTCTGCAGATTGACATACGGAGCCTCGATGACGCTCAGAACGGGCGCTTGAGCGGCTAGCGAGACACTGCCCACTGCGGCTACTATGGTTCCTAGAATGAGGTCGCAACCCTTCATTGTCGACCGCCTTTCCTATTCGTTTCAACCTCGATTTCTTCTACAGCAGGAGCTACTGCAACGTCACCAGTACCTCAATCACGCCGGTTCCGGAGTCAAGTGCTCCCATTGCCTTGCCGACGACGGCACCCAGCATCCGGCTGCGGTCTGTTCCCTTCATGGCATAGCCTGGAGTAGACGAGCTAACGAGCAAGTCGCCCACCTTGATGGGACCGTTCTCCGCGCTTACCTTGGCTGGCACGATGCCGACAACGGCCATCGGCACCTCATCGGGACTCTTTGGAGTTATCTGCCGGCGGCCGAGTGTGCCGGGCTTCGTGGAATAAATGCCGGAGACAGAGGTGGAATAGGCGTCAATAGACTTGAGCATCTTCCCAGGATTGTCTGCATCCAGAACCAGCACATCGCCCGGTTCATAGTGAGTCCGATCGCCAGTCACATCTACTGATTCGGCGTAATCGCCGCCGCAAAGAACGCCTGTCCAGGCCGTCGTTTGAACGCTGCCGTCTTGGTATGTCATTGTAGCGCCGCTGCCGCTGGTCAGCTTGAGATTTCCGTCTACTTCCAGTTTGGCGCCGGGAGATGTCGTGCCGATGCCGACATTGCCCGCTGCAGTGATTCTCATCTTTTCACTACTTGTGTCGACTAAGCTCGTAGTATTCCCTCCGTCGCTCCCGACGCTAGTAAAGAAAGCTAGATCAACTGCCTGTACCAAGGCACTATTTGCGATCCAGTTGTTCCACCGTATGGCGGAAATCTTCGCTCCAATTTGGTTCGGCTCAACATCACGATAGGTTGGAAACGATATTTCAAAACGGGCAGTCTCGGCGTTCAATGCGACAGCTGAGTTTCCCGAATTGTAGGTCTGTCCAAGCATGAGGCCATAGCCAGCCAACGCAGCCCCATTGGAATTGATGTGAAGTGTCGTGAATGGACTCGTAGTGCCGATGCCAATGTTGCCGTTGTCTTGGATTGTCATTAGGTCCGTAACCGTTCCGCTAGCGTTTTTGCTGAACGCCATTTTCCAACCTGAGTTATCCGTTCCAAAAACCAACCTGTCAGATATAGGAGAAGTGCCGCCGGTTAATATCTGAAATTTGCCCACTGTACCAAGATAGTTTCCACCAAAATTCGGAACACCAAATGATGCACTTCCGAATATATCGAGCAAACTTGCTGGTGCTGACGTCCCAATCCCGACGTTGCCGCTGAACGCGGGGCTTGCAAGGGGAGCGGCCCCAGTGATCTGATTTACTGTATAATCCCCCGCTGCTGCGGTAATCGCGCCCGTACGGCCAAAGACGCTGCTCACGCCGGCAGCAGGTACACCGGTTATGGCGGAGTAAGGGATGCCTGTCAGCCCTGATCCCGACCCAGTGAACGTTGCTGCCGTAGCAGTGCCGCTCACCGTGAGGCCTCCTGAAATTGTTTCGCTGCCGCTAATGGTTAACGCCGGCATGGAAACCGTTGCAACGCCCGTTGAACCGTTGTGAGTAAAGGTCAGCGTAGAAGTTGGAGTTGTACCAGAACCAATGACATTCCTCACATTCCAAAAATCCGGTGACGACAATGCTGAACTATTGTAGTAATCCCCAGTGAGCCTGAGTGCGCCTGAACTGTAGTTAGTGGAAGATGTTGCGGTGGCCGCGCCATTAATGTCCAGCAGCGATCCCGGAGTCGCGGTGCCGATTCCTATGTTGCCACTGTTATTGACGTAAAAGAATACCGTTGGCGTGTAAGTTGACCCTGCAGGGCTTCGTTCAATATCGAAACTGTCACTAGAGCCAAATCTTGCGCGCCATTGTTGATAAGACGCGTTTTGCACAATACTATTTGTATTAACATTCTGGCCGATTTGTAACGAACCACCCGATGTCACTCCAATGAATGAACTTGACGGGGTCACCCCTGAAGTAATCCCGACTTCTCCACCATTGCCAGTCGCTGCGTAGATATTTAAAAGAGCACCAGGGGTAGTCGTGCCAATGCCTACGTTACCGCCCGATACCGAGATGGGCGAGACGCCCAGCGTTGTGGATGTGCTGGTAGCTGCGGAAATATAAGGGACATTATTCACCGTACCCGTAGTGCCGCTGCTTGTCACCGTCTGTGCCGTCGCGCTCATCGCGAATGCGGTACCGCAGATTGCCACTGCCATCAAATGCTTGAGCATTGTTCGTCTATCCTTTTCCGGCAAATTCGGCCTTTGTAGATTCTTTGTTGGTAGGCACTGGGCTTCCCCGATACGCTGATCATCCTACTCAGGGTACACATAGCTGGTCTGCTCCGGCGGTACCCACCGTTGCCATTCTTGCTGGTTTCCGGTGTACATGATCGACATTCATCATTGCAATGAGGCCAGCAACTGCCTATCCCAATGCAAGTCTGGTACAGGCTGGAATCTCCCGCCGCCTGGAGAGGATGCGGTTGTTAGTCTGTGATGCGAGGTGAAAATAAGAACAGAGGAAAACAACTCATCTGCCTGCGGGCACTGTGCGCAGAAACCTGTTGGACGCACAGAGATATATATCAGTTAGCGCAGATTCAGTGATACCGTCTTGCAATGTTCAAACGCGTATTGCCCCTGGTCGAAAGCCAGGGTGCGTCGCGGTAGATGCCTTCAGAAAAATTCAACAGAAGATATCGAATATACTATTTCCATAGACATGTCAAGGAGCTTACCATGTGCTGTTTTTCGCAATGCCAGTACCTGATCGATAGTGAGCCGGCGTTTTTCCGGTGATTGAAAGCTCCCAATCGGCATGAGAAGTTCTGCGGCACCCATATTGCAGAGCATTTCCAACTGCCAATCGTTCCCACTCATCTCTTGAGCTGAAATCCGATTCCTGATCCGTTCAGAACAGTCTGGGAAAAATGTGTGCGCTATTTCATGACAAATCGAGTATTTGATCCTATGTCGTGGACGATTGGGATTAAACTCGATTACAAATCGACCGCCTGAAGTGGGGACCGTACGCGCGTCGGCAACATCCTCACTTGGGAGAACCTTGATTCCAGCAAAGTTGGCAAGTTGAAAGGGATCGAAGGGAGGGCCTTGCCAACCAGACTCGATGGCACGAAACACGAGATCGCGGGCCGATTCCGTTATGAATTGGATGGGGTCTGATTCTCGTCCTATTGCGAAAATGGATGGGTGTGTCCAGTATTGCGTGGTACTTGGCAAGATGCGCCTCTTTGCGGAAGTATCGGCTAAAGCAAATTGTACCTCTGCACTGCCCAGGATAGTGAGCGCCCGAGAAGAACCCTCGTTTGGCTTTAGTGTCTGACCAGTAGATAGCCCGCGATGAACATGCCGCAAAAATCTACTTGTTGATCGAGGAGGCTTTCACCGCTACGAAATCATCTACAGTGGATTGTTGAACCAGAATGAAGAAGAGGCAAACTTTTGATTCAATTGGCTATAGAGAGGGAATTCGGACCTCCTGTCTCCCTAGCCAGATGTCCGGTTTCTTGCGAGCCACTTTCTGCAAATGTATCGACAGGAAGTCCACGGAAGAAATCACGGACTCGCCTATTAGAAAACCAGATTGCAATTCAATTGATTTTCCTCGGAGGCGGTGACCGCCTCAAAATCTACTACAGCGGAGTAACGCGAAAAACAGATGCGTGGCCGAAATCGTCAATATCTCTTTCATTATCAATAAGAAACGCTGGTCGGGGCGGAGGGATTCGAACCCCCGGCCCTCTGCTCCCAAAGCAGATGCGCTACCAGGCTGCGCTACGCCCCGATGGTCTGTTTAGATTGTAGCGCGATTCGCCTTTCCTATGGGCTGGGACAAGCGGGATGGTCATTCCGCCGACTGCCTACTGCCCCAAACCTCGCAATCGAGGCATGGGGGTAAGCACTTCAGTCGCATCGCACTACTATTTCGCGTTGCCCGCATCTGCACCCAGCGCGCCGAGCCGTGTTTGCGCCAGGCGGTAACTGGAAGTGGGAATGCCCAGAATCTCCTTCGGCTTTTCCAGCTTGTGATAATCCGCAATCGCGATCTCGCGTTCGCCGAGTTGCTCGGCGATCATCCCCAGCGCGTACCAGTAATCATCATCCGGCTCGTCGAGGTTCAGGTCGTCCATGCTGCGCAGCAGCAACTCGTGAGCTTCCTTGGGCTTGCCCACTGCCGCGTAATCGCAGGCCAGAGTGTGCAGAATGTGGGCATTGTCCTTATCGAGTTGCGTTGACTTGATCGCCGCCGCAACATCGGTGTCGTCCACCTTGCCGGTGAAGAGCGCAAACCACGCAATCTCGTTCCAGACTTCGGCATCGTCTTTGCCCTGATCGGCCAGTTTGTGAATCCAGGTGCGAGCGGCTGCGAAGTCGCCCTTGTCGGCCTCGGCCTGTGACTTCATGCGCAGCGCATCAACATCCCCAGTGAGGAGTTTGAGCCGGTCATCGGCTAGTGTCAGCGCTTCATCAAAGCGTCCCAAGCCCATCAGCGCCTCCATGTTCTCCATGAAGGCCATGCGGGATTCCGGAGTCTCTTTTTCGAGCGCCGCAGCAACATCCAGCAACTTTCCATAGTTATCCTGTACACTGTAGCCGACGGCCAGCGCGAGGCGGATGTTGGTCTTCTCGCGGTCGGTGGCCGCGTCTTTCAAGGCCGCTTCCAGCAGATCTACTCCTTTTGCCGCCGTGGGCTTGGTGTCAACAAGAATAGCCGCGGCTGCCAGCTTCATCTTGTGCGCATCGGCAGCTTGGCCCTTGATCCAAAAGCGAGGAAATACCGGACCTCCGTAGGGATCGTCTCCGCCTTCAAGGTGAATATCCTCGCGCAGCCAGTCGAGCAGCGCCTTTGCTCCGTCCAGATTTCCAGCCTGAATACGGTCGAGAATCTCCAGGCCAATCGAGTTGGGCCGCTCGCCGGTGTCGAGCAGCTTGTATTGCCCGTCTTCCTTGACAACGTAGATCGTCATCTTCGAGCCGAACGGAGTCTGCATCTTCTCGCGGTAGCCGGTCGTATCGCTACCCTCTCCCTTGAGCTCCAGCCCATGGGCGAGAATGTCGAGGGTCACATCCATCGACGCATCCTGGCGGGCCAACTCGCTGTTCACCTGCTTGCCGGCTTGCAACGATTTTTTCTTCGCCTCGGCGTCTTCGTTCTTCTCGACTGCCAATGCGTTGCGGCTCATCACTGCATCGAGCTTAGCCTCGGTCAGATTGGGATCCATCGTGAGCAAAAAGAAATGCTTGACCAGATCCTCCGGCGTATTGGAAAACTTGATGTCCTCATGATGCACCGCGCCACGCAGCAAGCTGGCCCGAGCCATGGTCTGCGCAGCGTTATCGCCGGATGCGCCAGCCTCAAGAAAATCCGCGGCCAGCGGGTAGTTACGCAGGTTCATCAGCATCTCGCCGGCGGTTTGCGCAGTCTCTTTGAAGGCCGCGTCGCCGCTGGAGCGCTTGTTGATCTCCTCCAGGCCTGCCTTGCTGCCATGCAGCAGAGCGGTGCTCGCGGCAATCAGTGGCATGGGTTGAGGGTTCAGCTTTTGCGCGGCCTCAATGGCTCCAGCCGGATCGCCGCCGTAGAAGAGCGCGTACGCAAGGTTGTTGGCAATGCCCAGGTCGGCGAGCTTATCCTGGCCCAGCTTGCGATACTCTGCGATGGCTTCTTTCATCTTTGCCTGGCTGCCGTAGCGGCGGCCCACCGGATCGTACTCCAGCAGAATCGCCAGGTCGCCCTGCGATGTGTGATCGTCCGGGTCCAGCTTAGCCGCGGCGCGCAAGGCCGCGGCCGCTCCCTCCCAATCGCTGCCCGCGCGCATCGGCCTGCCAACCAGGTCATGCTTCAGAATCACGGCCAGCACCTTTTCAGCCAGCGCGGAGTTCGGGTCCAGCTTCACTGCCTCGCGCGCTTCCGCGCGGGCCGCCTCGCCCATGCCGGCCTGCAACAGCACCGTGGCCACCTGCAAATGGTGCACGGCCTCATTGGGATGCAGCGCAATCAAGCCCCGATACGCCTCCAGCGCCTCTTTCAACTTGCCATCGTGCAAAAACGCCTCACCCTGCGGCTCAAAGTTCACCAGAATCGCCGAACCCTCCGCGATCTCAGTGATCTTGTTGCCCATCTCCTTGACTTCCGCAGCGGTGAAGCGCCGCTTCACGGAGTCAAACGTCAGGTGCGCCAGCACCACGCCTTCCTTATCAGTTAAGAACTCTTCGGTCAGCAGCGACGGACCGATGGAAATCTTCTGGTCCTTGGGCAGCTCCTTGGGAATGAAGCCCGCCGGAGGAACAATGCGGTAGCGCCACTCGGCAGTGAACGGCTCTTCCAGCTCCCAGTCCTGTGTGCGCGGCGGCTCCGGCTTCTCTTCCTTCTTCTTGGCGTCGGGATCATCCTTCTGCTTGAAGCTGTCAGGAAGATGCTGGAAGAGAAATTCCACGCGAATCGCCGCCGTGGCGCTGTTCAGGTCCGTGTAACCGCGTTTGGCCTTATCACAGGCAATCGTCAGCTCAAACTGCTTGGTCAGGTCGGCGGGGTCAGATCGATCCAGCGTCGTCAGCTTCTCCGCCACGTATTGCGACTTCACATAGCCGGTTAGGTTGTCGCGCATCTCCTTGTCCGGCTTGTCAGCATAGAAGGCGCGATAGTTGGATTCAAAAACTCCCATTGGCTGCGTCTTTTCCGTAATCGCCGCCGGTCCGTTTTCGCTCAGTTTGATCTCGCGCAGCTCCAGCAGCACATTGTCCTTCGAGGCGGATTCGGGCGTCTTCATCAGCGAGGTAGTCTCGGGCCGTGCAACCAGCGCCAGCCTGCCCTGGTCGCCCGCCGGCAACTGGCCAAGCCGCGCATACTGATCGGTCGCGTCAATCCACAGCGCGGGAATCGCCACATCGTGCTTCCCAGCGGCGGGAATCGCGGGCACATAGTCAATCGCGTGATCGAAGAGTCCCATCCCTGGCAGGTCAGTCGGCACATCCATCCGCGAACCGGCATTCAGCAGCGCCACATATGCAGGTATCCCGGCGGCGCGCAGCATCGTCACCACCATCGTCGCCTTGTCTTTGCAATCGCCGTACTGTTGCGCCAGCACTTCGGCGGGCGTGTGCGGCACCAGCGCCGCCTCGCCAAACTCAATGCCCGTATAGCGCACCTGGTGGTCAAGGTAATCGATAATCGCGCTTTCCTTATCGGCGACAGTTGTCTTGCCCGCGATGAGCTTGTCTACGATGGGTTGAACCGAGGCCAGATCGGCCTTGCTGTCCACAATCTTGCTGTACTCCGTAGCCATCGTCTGCCACGATGCGCCGGTCGAGAAGCGCACCTCGGGGAAGCGCGCCACATCGCGCGGCAAGTCCGGCAAGTAACGGCCAATCGCGGCCTGCGGGCCGATGTCGTAAGTCAGAGCCACCCGTCCATTGGCCTCTGCGCGCGTCGGCTTCAGGCCCGGCAGCAGCAACGTATCGGTGCGCAGCGGTAGTGTAGCAGGCGCGTCAAAGACCACGCGATTGTGCGCGACCGGAGAGCGGTCCTGCCCAAAGGTAAGCTCTCCCACATGGCCGGGAGCGAAGAAGGGCTGGTTCTCGCGGTCAATATACTCTTCCTCCACCACCACCCCGGCAGAGATCGCCGGCAGCGGCGCGTGCAGGGTTTTTCCATCGCTGTAGGTCTTGTAATCGCCGCCGCGCGCCGGCTCTTCGGTGACCCGCTTGGGGTCGAGTTCATGCACCGAGAAATCCGGGCCAATCACCCGCGCGCGAATCTCGGGCCGCGCTTCGTGCCACGGCTCCCAACCCACGGCCAGCGAATCCCACCCCTCCGCGCCCTTCTGCGTCAGAACCTTATAGATGAAGTGCGCCACATGGACAATGCGCCCCTGCTCGTCGAAGGTGTACTGCTGGTCGTCGCAGAGAATCGTCACATCCGCGCCGTCTGAGGCCTCAACCGCCGAAGCCGCCTCATACAGCGCCTTGGGCGCAACGGAAAAATGCGGAGCCTTCCAGGCTTCCTCAATCGGTGTAACGCCCAGTCCGGCGGCGGAGGGAGCAGACGGCAACCCAGCCTGCTGCGCAGCGGACGCAGTGATCAGCACAGGCGCAAGAAGAGCGAAGAGAAACGACGAGAAACGGCGCAGAGAAATAGAATGCACAGGACTCCTTGACATCACCGGGGTGTATTCACGGTAAACCCTGCCGGAAGCGAAGTGCAAGCGGGGCGCGGCTTTGGCAATCGAGTCTATTCCGTTTCAAAGGCATTTTAGAAAAGTAAAGGCCCTCCGACGAGGGCCTCTATTCATCAGTTTCACATTCACAATCCTTTTCAGCTTGTTCAGGATGCCAAAAGTGGTGGATTGGAATTTTCAACTTTCGCTTGAAATACTGTAAATAGCGCGAAACCACTTCATCGGTGAGAATCACAGTCTCCATGAAATCGTCTCGTTCAAGCGTATACTTGTGGGTTTTCTCATCCACCAAGTATGTAGATACTCGATGCGCCTTAAAAACCCGTATTACGTCGGCAGGCGAAACACCCTCTCCCACTTAAGCCACCAACTCGCTAGCGGCCTCAATAAAGTTGATGCCCTGGAAGCCGAGAGATTTTGACAGGTCTTCGTGAAGGCTTACCTGTGAATATTGATAGCGCTTCCCTACAGAATGGAGCTCATCCCACACCTCTTGCGGCGCAACCTTGAGGAAGTGTTCGATATGGCCATAAGCCTGAATATTGAGATCGATCGTTGCCTTCAAGCCAACCTCAAAATTATTCTTCACCTCTTTGATGCTGTGCCCGTTGGCAGCATAATC
>CAZHKN010000088.1:0-17385 GCA_964532725.1 uncultured Occallatibacter sp. | reverse complement strand
TCGTCGTTGAAAACGTCAACCGTCACATGGCGGACGGCATGACGCCGATCGATGCTGCGCTTCTGTCGGCGCGAGAGCTGGTCAGCCCTATCATCGCGATGACCGTGGTCCTCATCGCGGTTTTTGTGCCCATCGGGTTTCAAAGTGGTCTGACCGGCGCGCTGTTCACCGAATTTGCGTTTACGCTCGCTGGGGCCGTGACGGTCTCTGCCGTGATCGCACTGACGCTCACTCCGATGACTTGCTCTTATCTGCTGAAACTCTCGGACCAAACCCACCATGGGTTTGGGAGCAAACTCACCCGCACTATCGAAGATACGACGGAGCGGCTCACGAAGGCGTACCGGAGATTACTGGAGGTAACTTTAAACTACAAACCGGTCATGGTCGTATTCGCCTTGCTCATTCTCGGTAGTATTTCCTGGCTCTATACGAATTCGCAGAGCGAACTTGCGCCGCAAGAGGATCAGGGTGTCATTCTTGCACAATCGACCGCCGCGCCGGACGCCACTTTGCAACAACGTCAAATATACGCAAAGCAACTAGCCTTGACCGTGATGAAGCAATCGGAGACCGCAGCAATCTTTCAAATCGATTCGCCTAGTCAAACGATCGCTGGTTGGGTCTTGAAGCCGTGGGACCAGCGAAAGGCGACGACGAAAGAACTTCAACCCGCTATACAACAGGAATTTGGCAACATTGCCGGCATCAAGATAGTCGCGTTCCAGCCGGCGTCTTTACCTGGTAGCGTAGGACTGCCGGTCCAATTCGTCATCGGCACCACAATGCCCTTCGCCGAACTCAATCCCGTCGCAGAAAAATTCCAACAGGATGCCATCAAGTCTGGACTGTTCATATTTCTCGACAACGATTTGAAGTTCGACCAGAAGGAATCAACGATCGAGATCGAACTGAACTTCGCTCTGGCGCAATAACGGGCTGAAGAGCGTTCTTGACCAATCCGGTTTTTTAGCCCGGCTTTCACGGCAGCGCGCCTCTTTATGCAGCGGTACCGTGGCACTTCTTGTATTTTTTTCCGCTGCCGCAGGGGCAGGGGTCGTTCCTGCCCACCTTCTCACCGGTGCGGCGCTGCTCGGTGGGTCTGGCTTCTCCGGCTCCGGCGCGAGTAGCAGCCTCCAGCTCCCGCTGCTTCTTGCGATGGAACTCCTTCTCCAAAGCGTCAATCGTCGTTGAGGGCTGGCGGGTGGGAATGGCAACCTCGCGCGGCGGAGCTTCCAGCGTTGCCGGACCCGAGGTTACCGGTCTTGCCGCGCTGGCTACCGGTGGCGCGGGCGGAATAGCACGCCGCACCTCGGGCGCCGCGTTCACCGGCTGCCCATCCTGCCCCAGAATCTGCATCCGGAAGAGGAAGCGGATGGTGTCTTCCTGAAACTTGAGCATCATCGCCTCGAACATGTCGAAGGACTCGCGCTTGTACTCGACCAGCGGATCTTTCTGCGCATAGCCACGCAGATTGATCCCTTCCTTGAGGTGGTCCATCGAGAGCAGGTGATCCTTCCACAGCCCGTCAATCACGCTCAGCATCACCATTCGTTCGTGGTAACGCATTGTTGTGGCGGTGAGAATCTTTTCCTTGGCCTCGTACTCCTCTTTCAGCTTTTCGAAGATCGCCTCGCCCAGCTCATGGCGGCTCAATTCCATAGGCTTGATCCCCGCCGCGGTCAAATTCAGCCCGAAGTTATCGATGAGCCTTTCTTCCAGCCCCTTCACATTCCATTGATCGGGATGAACGTTCTCGGCGGCAAACTCGTCGAGCGCGTTGCTGAGAATTCCGCCTGCGTACTCCTCCAAAATCAGCTCGCGCTGCTCTGCGCCCTCGATCAACTGGCGGCGCAGGCCATAAACTGCTTCGCGCTGCTTGTTCATCACATCGTCGTACTCAAGCACGTGCTTGCGGGACTCGAAGTTCTGCGCTTCAACGGCCTTCTGCGCGCCCTCGATGCGCTTGGTGATCATCTTGGAGACGATCGGCTCATCCTCGACCATGCCCATGCGCTCCATCATCGAGCTCATCCACTGCTTGGCGAAGATGCGCATCAGGTCGTCTTCGAGCGAGAGATAAAAGCACGACTCGCCGGGATCGCCCTGGCGGCCAGCGCGACCACGGAGCTGATTATCCACACGCCGCGACTCATGGCGCTCGGTGCCGAGAATGAACAGTCCGCCCGCCTCAATCACCTTGGCGTGGTCTTCTTTCGCGGCGGCTGCGTGGACCTCGAATACTTCGTTCCACTCCGGCTCGGCGACCTCGAACTCCTGGCCGTTGTAATAAAAGCGCAGAAAGCCCGCCGGCGCAGTGGGATTGATCGCTCCCTCGGCCACGCTGATGGCCCGCGCCTTGCCCTTCTTGACCAGCTCCTGGCGGGCCATGAACTCGGGATTGCCGCCGAGCAGAATATCGGTTCCGCGGCCTGCCATGTTGGTGGAGATGGTGACCGTGCCGAGCTTTCCGGCCTGGGCCACAATCTCCGCTTCGCGCTCGTGGAATTTGGCGTTCAGCACGACATGGCGTACGCCTTTGGATTGCAGAATATTGGATAGCCGCTCGGATTTTTCAATCGACGTGGTGCCTACCAGCACCGGCTGCTTCTTCTCGTGCAGCGTAGCAATGTCAGCGGCCACGGCCTTGAATTTGGCCTTCTCATTCAGGTACACAATATCTTGATTCTCAATGCGCAGCATTGGTTTGTTGGTCGGAATCACGACGATTTCGAGTTTGTAGATCTTCTCGAACTCGGCTGCTTCGGTCTCCGCCGTGCCGGTCATGCCGCTGAGCTTTTTGTACAAGCGGAAATAATTCTGGAAGGTGATCGTGGCCAGCGTCTGGTCTTCCTTACGGATGGTCACGCCTTCCTTGGCTTCAACGGACTGATGCAAACCATCGCTCCAGCGGCGGCCCGGCATCATACGCCCGGTGAACGTGTCCACGATGATGACTTCACCGTCCTTGACCACATACTCGACATCGCGACGATAGAGAGCGTGGGCCTTGATGCCCGTCTCCACATAGTGCTTGAGTTCCCAGTTTTCGGCGTCGGCAATGTTGCCAATGCCGAGCAGCTTTTCAATCGTCTCCCAGCCCTGGTCGGTGACGCCAATGGTGCGCTGCTTCTCATCCACGATGTAGTCGCCGGTAAGAAACTTCTCGCCCTCGTTCAGGCGCAGGCCCAGCTCTTCCTGGCGCTTTACATCGGTCGATTCAATCTCTTCGCCCATCTCCAGTTGCGGAATGATCTTGCGGACGCGCTCGTATTTGTCGGTGGTCTGGTCGGTGGGTCCGGAGATGATCAGCGGCGTTCGCGCTTCGTCAATGAGGATCGAATCTACCTCGTCGACGATAGCGTAATAGTGGCCGCGCTGCACACAATCTTTCAGCTCGAACTTCATGTTGTCGCGCAGGTAGTCGAAGCCGAATTCGTTGTTGGTGCCGTAGGTGATGTCGGCGGCATAAGCGGCGCGGCGCTCTTCGTCGCTGAGGTCGTGAACGATAACGCCGACGGACAAGCCGAGGAAGGTGTAGATCTTGCCCATCCATTCGGCGTCGCGCTTGGCCAGGTAATCGTTCACCGTGACCACATGCACTCCGTGGCCGGCCAGCGCGTTGAGATAGCAGGCCAGCGTGGCGACCAGGGTTTTTCCTTCGCCGGTGCGCATCTCGGCGATCTTGCCCGAATGCAGCACCATCGCGCCAATCAACTGCACGTCGAAGTGGCGCATCTTTACCGCGCGCCAGCCCGCCTCTCGCACCACGGCAAAGGCCTCGGGCAGAATCTCCTCCAGCGCCTCGCGCTCGGCGGCGATGCGCGCATCTTTGTCTTCCAGGCCTTCGAGACGGGCAGCGATGCGGGCGCGGAATTCAACGGTTTTCTCGCGCAGTTGCTCGTCGCTCAGCACCTTGATATCCGCTTCGAGAGCATTGATCACAGCCACAATCGGGGTCAGGCGCTTGATGACGCGCTCATTCGCGGTGCCAAAAATTTTAGTAAGGACTTTATCGAGCAAGGCAGAAATCTCCGTATACCAGTGTAAATGGTGGGGGTGCGCCGATTAGGGGTTGGGGTTCCGGGCCTGTGCCGGATTCTGGCAGGTTGACCTCACCCCATCCACATGCTCATAGAGCAAAGGATGTACGGAATGCCACAGCGGGTCGAGAACGAAATCAATCCCCTCACGGCGGGCGAGTTTAGCCGCAGGAACAAAATCGGAGTCGCCCGCGATCAAAACAATCTGGTCGACTTGACGCTTGAAGCTCAGCGACGCTATGTCCAATCCAATGCGCATATCCACGCCTTTCTGGACGGTTCCGTACTCAAAGTCTTCGTCTGTCAACGCCTGAAAGGCCAGGCCTCCGTCGAGAAGCTGCTTCAGCTTGCCGTCTTTCAACCTCCATTCCGCATGGTCCATCAGATGTCCGAGACGGAGGGCGACTTTTCTCGGCAACAACTTGGGGATCGATTGGGTCTTTTTGCGAATGGCAGGCGCGAAGTCCGCGCAGGAAGAAGCTGCCGTCAATCAATATGGCTGTCGGCATTGGAGAATAAAAAGCCCTCGGTCTCGGCCCCCACGACATGTGATGTGGACGGCGTACTACCGGGGCTTATGGAAGTCATTTTACCACGCCGGCCTATTTTATGATAAGCCCGAAATGCATACCTCAGTGGCTAAAGCCACCGTAGATTCTATTGACTTTATGGCACGGCTAAAGCCGTGCCCTTTCAAAGCAGCTACTTATTCGGAGGTGCCCGAAGCAAAGCTTACTGCAACTGGAAGGCCTTCACCGCAATCGCATTGGGCGCGTGGCCAGTGGGCAGCATTGTAAAGAGCGAGCGCGACGAGGTGCGCACAGCGGCTACGTCCGCTGAACGGGTATCGACGACAAACAGCAAGTTGCCGGCAGCGGAAAAGGCCAGCGCCGAGGGTCCGTCGCCCACATGGATTGCCGCCGAGCGCTTGCCGTCGTCGATGGCGTAGACGGCAACTTCTTGCGAGTTGAAGTTGCTCACATAGAGCAGCGAGTTATCGCGCGAGACCAGCCCGCGGACCGGGTTGGCGCCCATGATGTAAGCCCCGCCGACCTCACTGGTCGTAGTGGCTACTTCGCTGATGGAGTTACTGAGCGAGTTCGAGGTAAACAGTTCGCCGCCGTCGGGTTTGAGCGCCAGATGAACCGGCGCGGTGGCAACGTCCAGCATCGCTTCGAGCGAGTCCGGACGCACGGGCTTATCTGGCTGGCTGACAGCGCGGGCCAGCAGCAGCGCCATCACCTGATGCCCTGCTGTGCAGGCTGCAAACGCTTTTGACGAATCGGGCAGAATCACGAGATCTGAAGCGCCGGGGCAACCGGAAAAGACTGCGCGGACTGCATGAGTGGCTGGATCAATCAGGCTGACGCTGTCGCCTTTGCGATTGGCCACGGCAAGCGTCTTTCCGTCAGGCGAGATGCGCGCGGCCACCGGCTCTTCGCCTGTGCCAATGACGGCGATCTCGCGGCGGGCCTTGAGATCCACGACAGAAACGGAATTCGAGCCGGAGTTCGCCACATAAGCCAGATCGCCGGTAGGGGCAATGTCGATGGAGACTGGCTGCTTCCCTACCGGGATCGTGGCGGCAACGGCATTCTTCTCGGCATCGATCACCGTGACCGAGCCACGGCCCGCGGCCTCGCCTGCGTTGACCACATAGACTTCATTCTGCGTCAGGCTGGCTGCCACGGCCACGGGATTCTGGCCCACAGCAAGCTCGCGGTCCGGGCGCAGATTCACCACATCCAGCACCGTGACGGTGTTGCTGCCGCCATTGGTCACATAGGCGTATTCGCGATAATTCGCGGGGTATTGCGGGAAATCCTGATGGCGGCAGGAAGTGAGCACAAGCGGCAACGCCAGCAGAGCCAGCGCAAAGATTAGTTTGTCGTGCCGCAAGCTCATCAAATCTGTCCGGCGTTCAAAGATGCTGGCTCTCAGGAGTTATTGAAAAACTCCGGCTTTGTATCGGAGCATGACTTCAATCATGCCGTAAATGCTGCTGAAAATCGATCCTCGATTGCAAAGGGTTTCTGCAAGGCCCGGGCCTGAAGGCCTCATCACAATCGGTCATTTTCAGGAGGCTAAAGCCTCCTGCTCCCTCCGGTTTTCCGAAGCATAACTGTAGCATCAGTCTCCGTGGGTCTGCGCCGCGGCAACGGGAATGACCCGCGTCAATTTGCGCCCGACAATCGGCGCAATCTGCTCGATCTCATTCATCATCTGCGCAAACTGCTCGGGATAAATCGACTGCGGTCCGTCGGAGAGCGCCTTCTCCGGATGGTTATGCACCTCGACCAGAATTCCATCCGCGCCGACCGCCGCGCCGGCCCGCGCCATCGGCAAAACCTTGTCGCGCTTGCCTGTGGCGTGGCTGGGATCAACCAGAATCGGCAGGTGGCTCACCTTCTGCACTGCCGGAACGATGCTCAAATCCATCGTGTTGCGGGTGTGGTCGGCAAAGGTGCGCACGCCGCGCTCACACAAAATCACCTGATAGTTGCCCTCGCTCATGATGTACTCGGCAGACATCAAAAATTCCTCGAGGGTCGCGCAAAGCCCGCGCTTGAGCAGGACCGGCTTTCGCAGCTTGCCCGCCTTCTTGAGCAGCGAAAAATTCTGCATATTGCGCGCGCCGATCTGGATCACGTCAGCCCACTCGGCCACCAGTTCCAGCGATTCGTTGTCCAGCGCCTCGGTCACGATGCGCAACCCGAAGCGGGCGCGAATCTCAGCCATGATGCGCAGCGCTTCCAGGCCCATCCCTTGAAAGGCGTACGGCGAGGTGCGCGGCTTGAAGGCGCCGCCGCGGAAGAATTGCGCGCCGCCGGCGGCAACGATTTCCGCAATCTCAAAGGCCTGGGTGCGGCTTTCAATGGAGCACGGCCCAGCGATCACCGCCAGATTCCGTCCGCCAATGGTCGCCTCGGGGCAGGTCTCGGTCGCCGGGAAGTGGATGATGGTGTCTTCTTCCTTGACGTCGCGGCTGGCCAGCTTATAGGCCTTCGAGACGCGAATCACCTCGGCGACCCCGGAAAGCTCTTCCAGATTGCCACGGTCTACTTCGCCCTGGTTTCCGGTAATGCCAATCGCGGTGCGCTGTGCGCCGGGCAGCGGGTGGGGACGGAACCCCATCGACGTAATCTGATCGCAGACTGCCTGAATCTCTTCCGGCGTGGCCTGCGCTTTCATGACAACCAACATGGCTGGCCTCTCAATCCAACAGTCTACCGGGTGCGGACGGGAAGGGCAATCGGTTAAGTCTCAAAACTGAGGGGCGGTACGTTTCCAGAGGCTGCCGCCCGGTCAACCCCGGCTGATACCCTGAAAGAGCAGAGTTTTCCGGCCGCCACCGGCCGCATTGGAGATTTTTTCAAGCATGAACAAGCTCATCATCGCCAATCTGCTGCACCGCCCGGTCCGCTCGATCATCAGCGTCTTTGCCGTGGCCATTGAAGTCATCATGATTCTGTCAATTGTCGGCATCTTCATGGGCATGTTGAACGACACCAAGCAGCGCACCAGCGGCATTGGCGCCGATCTGATGATGCGCCCTTCGAACGCCAGCATCATGGTGGGAATCGGCGGGGCGACCATGCCTATCAAATTCGCAGACCCTATCCGCAAGCTGCCCCATGTGGCAGTGGTCGCTCCGGTCATCTCCAACATGTCGACCGCGGGTTCTGTCGAGATCCTTTCCGGTATCGACTACGAAAGCTACAACGCGATGAAACCCTTTGTTTTTATCGCAGGCGGGCCGTTCCAGGGTCCGTATGACGTGATCATCGACGATGTGATGGCGCGGGCCGACGGCGGGCATCAAGTAGGCGGCACACTGGTTGCGTTGAACCACAGCTTCCGCATTTGCGGCATCGTGGAGCACGGCAAGGGAGCGCGCAAGCTGTTTCCCATTGAGACGATGGGAAACCTGATGGCCGGCTCAGACGGCAAAGCGACGCTCTTCTACATCAAGACCGACGACCCCGCCAATCAGGACGCTGTCATCCAGGAGATTCACTCGACGCGCGGCCTGGAAGACTACCCCGTTCAGACCCTGGACGAATGGCTCTCCATGATGACTCCCGACAAACTGCCCGGCTTCAATATCGCCCTCGACGTGGTTACAACGATTGCGGTCTTTGTCGGCTTCCTGGTGATCTTCCAGTCCATGTACACGGCGGTTCTGGAGCGTACGCGCGAGATCGGCATTCTCAAGTCAATGGGCGCATCCAAACTGGCCATTGTCAGCGTGGTGTTGCGCGAGACCGCGGTCATGGCGGTGGTGGGGGTGCTGGTGGGGATTGCCGGCACCTACGGCGTGCGCCTGCTGCTTGGATATGTTCATCCTACGCAGCGCTTCGAGATTACTTCACTGTGGCTGGTGAAAGGCACGGTCATCGCATTTGCCGGCGCAATCCTCGGCGCTCTTTACCCGGCCTGGATTGCAGCCCGCAAAGACCCCATTGACGCGCTGGCGTATGAGTAGAACCGCTCCGCGCGGGTGCTGCTGGGACTTGCTCTATTGGGATTGTTCCAGTCCAACCCAGCGGTAGATGGAGCAGTCCTCGGTATTCGAGGACGCGTACTCGCCATCCGGCTGGTTGGCCAGAATGGTGTGGTCGGCAATGGCGTCGGCCCGTGAGCGCGGGATCTGGCCGAGAAAGAGCCGGCTGAAGCCCTTCTGCTGCTCCAGCACGCGCTCCTGTTCGTTGTTTACGTATAACAGATCGAGAATTTTCTCGTGACCGGAGGCCGGTGCGGCCAGTACCTCCGCCCGTACGGCCAACACCCACTGCGCCAACAGTTTTCGCATCACCGGCGCGCCAAAGGGATTGAATAAAAACGCGAGGCAGGGGCCGGGCGGCAGCGCGAATTCAACTGCGTCTCCACAGATAAGACGAGCGCGCGTGCGCGCCTTGCCTGCCTTTCGCCAGAGAGTCAGGTTTTTTCGGGCAATCCCGGCCAGCGTGGGATGCAGCTCGATCCCCACGACCTCGCGGAAAGGCAGCTCCGCGGCCAGCAGCATCGCGCGGCCCATCCCCGCGCCGACATCCAGAAAGGTGAAATCTTCCAGCGCCGCTGCCGGTTTGGTCCGCTGCCAGCGCTTGAGGAGGGCATGAAAGACCGACGGCGCAACCCCGTAATAGGCCGTCGCGTGGCGGTCATGCGCGTGGCCACTGGTTAGATGCCGCCCGGCAATCAACCCGCTGGTGCGGACACTGTTGGCAATGTCGAAGGGATGGCGCGTGAAGCCATCCTTCACGCTCAGTCCCGGCAGGAGCCGTTGGCGGCTTTTCTCTTTTGGATCAGTATGCACGAACTAGCCTTCTGTCTCGACGCGAAGCCGACAGATCGTCTGCGGGTAAGGCGGGATGTAGCATTGATCCTCAGTGTAGCTGGTTATAGCAGGGAGTTCGTGATGAAAAAACAGTCAGGAGTTCACCCACTTGGTTATACTTCTCTGTCAGGCAGCAGGCACAGTGTGAAATTCAGTTTGAAACACGAAAGAGGAAACGAATGCGGTCGATCAAGTACTCAAAATCATCCAGGATTCATCTGCTTGCAGCAGGGACAATGCTGGCTCTGTCCTTGACTCTTTCCAGTAATGCGCAACAGCCAGCGACAGCAAGCTCGGAACCGCACCAAATGCTGGTTACAAAAGCCGGCTTTCTCGCCATTGACACGCCGAAGGGGTGGGTGCAGAGGGAGGGGCCTGGATTGGCTTTCTTTTTGCCTGAGGGCATTAAGAGTAAAGATGCCCAAGTCTGGATGTATATCAGCGCTGCGCCTATTGGCCCGAATGAAGAGGATAAGGACTCAAATTCGTACATTCAATCCGACATCTCAGAGTTCAAAAAGAGATTCAAGAATGCGACCGTGACCAAGGAAGAGCCACTTGTGCTGCCAGAGGTCAAGCAGACCGTTTCTGTCTATACGTTTCAAAGCGGTGAAACGCATAATGCCTACGAACAGATTATCTACATCCAAGACGTTGGCCGAGATTGGTTATTGGCGTTGAGCGCAAACAACTCTGATTCGTTTCAGAGGTCCAAGCAGGCCTTCTATGAATTCGCAAAGTCTTACCGGGGAAGCATTCTGATGGGATCTGCCGAAGACAAGCATTAAAGCGAGAACGATGAGAAGATTCATCCACTGTCTCTTGTCTTATTTCTGTTAGCTGCAATCTACTCAAACAGCAAAGGACTGATGCTGCCCCCTGACCATCCCTGCCCGGCGGGTTTATTCTTGGTTTGTGCCCAACACCCTTTCTATAGCCATGATCGCCATGAACGAGGAGGCGAATCTGCCGCGGACGCTGGAAAGCGTGCGCTGGGCCGATGAGATCATCGTTGTCGATTCCGGCTCCAAGGACCGGACGATTGAGATCGCGCATTCCTTCGGAGCCAAGACCAGCTATCACGCATTTGGCGGACACGGCGAGCAGAAGAATGTCGCGCTCGACCTCTGCACCTCGGATTGGATTCTGCTCCTCGATGCCGATGAGGTTCTCACTCCAGCCTTGCAGCAGGAGATTCGCGCGCTGCTGGCCGGCGAGCCGAAGTATGGCGCGTATTGGATCCCCCGGCTCAACCTGATCTTCGGCCGCTGGATGCGCCACGGCGGCTTTTATCCCGATCACAAGCTGCGGCTCTTCAAGCGCGGCGCGGCGCGGCTGAGCGAGGGAGTCGGCCCGCACAGCACGCCGCAGTTTGCCGGCAAGCGCGGTACGCTCAAGCACGACATGCTGCACTATGCCTATCCCACGATGGGCATCTATCTCGAACACATGAACCGCTATAGCTCGGAGATTGCGCAATTACTGCATAAGAAAGGCAGGGACAGCAAGTCACTGCCCGCGTTTATCGCCAATGCTGTATTCAACCCTCTTGCTACTTTTCTTTATAACTATTTTTTCCGGCTGGGCTTTTTGGATGGGCGCGAGGGGCTGCTGCTGCACCTGAATCATTCCGTCTACATCCACTGGAAGTTCATCAAGGCTTGGCGGCTGGGGCAGGGCAAGGACTGATTCTTCTTTCATGAAAGACCGCAAAGCGCAATTCAAACGCAGGTCCTTCGCTTCGCTCAGGATGACAGAGTTTGCGGACTCAGGTCCTTCGCTTCGCTCAGGATGACAGAGTTTGCGGGCTGCGGAAAGGAAGACGCGCTATTGCGCGCCTTCTTTAAGGATCCGCTCGGCAAAGTAATTTCTCACCTTCGCCTGGTCGTGCAGCATTTCGAGATAAGCCGTGCGCAGCAACTGGGCGTGGCCCTCGCGCAACTGCTGGCGGATGCGCTGCTGCACCGTTGGGTCGTTCAACTCGCGCTGCCCGGCTGCTTCCTTGTCCACCAGCTTGTAGATCGCATAGCCAACCGTGCGCCGCCCAGGCCCTGAACCGTCGTAGACAGGCAAAACCGCCGAGATCTGCCCCGGCCTGAGAATGCTGATTGCGTTGTAGGCTTCAGGATCGCTGCGCAACTGGGACTCAAATACAAAGCCCATATCGCCGCCATTCGAGGCGTTGTTGGCGTTCTCGCTGTAGTTGGCCGCGGTGGTGCTGAAGTCCTCGCCATTGCTCAGCTTGGCCAACAGTACCTGAATCTTCTTCTTCGCATCGGCATCGCTGGAGGCTTTGTTGTTCTGCAGATTTCCCGCCTGCTGCGAAGGCGCGCCAGTAACCACAATCTGCAACAGATGATACCGCGGCTCTATATTGTTGAACTCCGACTTGTGCTCGTTGTAGTAGCTGCTGATCTCCGTGTCGGTAATGTTGATCTTGGATTCGATTTCCTTGTTCAAGAGCTTGGTGCGCGTGAGGTTGCGGCGCAGGTCGCGCTTCAGGTCGTCGAGCGTCAGCCCCTTGGCTTTGAGCCGGTTTTCAAACTCGTCCTCGGTATCCAGAGCCTTCATCTCGGTGATCTTGGCGTTCACGTCTTCATCGCTGACCGCAAGATTGAGCTTGGTGGCCCGCTCCTGGAGGATTTCGTCTTCGATCATGCCGCGCAGAATATTCAAGCGCACAATATCGGCCTGCTCCCGCGAGGGCTGCTGCGGATTGTCGCCCAGGTTGTTCTTGTAATACTTCTCGACCTCGGAACCCAGAATGTCCTTTCCGTCCACCGTCGCCATCACATCGGTAGAGGGAGCTTTGTGGCAGCCGATCTCACAACCCGCCGCAAAAAGAATCAAGGCAGCAGAACAAAACAATATGGCAGTTGAACGGAAACGCACAGGAAGTGAAACGGTCAAGCTGATTTCTCCTTACGAGGCAACGGAACAACCCCGGCAGTACAGAATAAATCGAATCCGCGGGAACGCGATAGCGCAGCCCGGTTATTTTCCTCCGTTGGCGGCCGGCGCGGAGGCCTGCCCAGCAGCTTGAGCGGCAGCGCTGGGCGCGGCCGCAGCGGGCGCGCCGGCTTGCGCAGGCGGTGCAGCGGCTGGCGGCGGATCAATCCCCTCGGCACGCAGAGCGCGGTCGATCGCCAGCCAGATCTGCTCCTGCGGAATCGCGCCGCTGATCCGTTCGCCATCGATGAACAGCGCCGGGGTGCCCTCGACGCCCAGTCCAGCGCCTTCGCGCATCGAGGCTTTCACCTTCGTGTCATCCTGCTGCTGGAGACAGGCATCCAGCTTGGCCGTATCCAGCTTGGCCACGGTGGCCTCTTCACGGGCGATGCGATTCAGCGCGTCAAAGCTCTTGGCGGCATTGCGGTCCTCGCCATTCACTTCCTGCCCGTGGGAGTGGATGTAATCCACATAGGTCCAGTAAACATCGGTACTCTGAGCGGCCAGGCAGTTGGCGTCAATGGCCGCATGCATCGCCCAGGGGTGAATCTGCACCAGCGGGAAATCCTTGTAGACAAAACGCACCTTGTCTTTGTAGCGTTCCAGCGTCGCCGGGAAGAGGGCCTGGTGCATGTGCGCGCAGTAGGGGCACTGCAAATCGTCGTAGTTGATCACGGTGATCTTGGCGCCGGGGTTGCCGCGGATTGCCCGGCCAGTAACATCAATGATCGTCGCCGGATCTTTGGAGAGATCGAAGGTCTCCAACCGCGCCAGCGTCTTGTTGTCCTTGGAGATGAGGAAATCCACCGACGAGGACTGCGAGCCATGCGCCAGGATGACCGGCAACGAATCGTAACCCGGAACCTGGCTGGGCTTGCGCTCGCCCATTTTCACATCGAAGTCCTGGGGCACGTTGTACTGCGACCGCACCATCACCTCGATATGCCGGTTGAGAGCCAGATCGGCTGCGGGTTGCGATGCGGTCTGGGCTTTGCAGCCCACTGCCATGCCCAGTGCGAGCAGGCCAGCGAAAAAATAGATACGTGACAAGTGAAAATCCTCTCAGCCAAGGATACTCCAGCGGGGCCGGGTTGGCTGAAGAATTCACCGGCTGCATCCCCTGGTGTTTGGACGCTGCGACGGAACGAAAGGAGATCAAACCTGCTAATACGCAGGCGGCAGGTTCGGGTCGCGGAAGACCGAGTTGGCGCGGCGGATATCGCCGACAGAACCAAAGTTGGCCAATGTGAAGCTGAAGAGGTATTGGGGTTCGTTGCGGCTTGTGGTGCCCACCGTGCCCAGTTCGAAACGGCGGTAGCCAAAGGTGAGCCCGCAGCAATTCCAGTTGTAGACCGCCTGCACGCCCCAGTATTGAAAGGAATTCTGAATAAAGTCATATCCGCCGTTGGCGGCCAGGTTAAAGCCGGTCCCGGTGGGGCTGCCGATAGTGAAAAAGGGCTGCACCTGCTTGCTCTGGATAGTGGATGCGGAGCCGCTGGTCTCATCGACCGCGTTGAGCAGCGCATGGCCCACGCCCACGGTTGTCCGGTCCCAACTGTAGCCGGCATACAGGTTGTCGGAGCTGAGCCGGCCAGTCTTCGGATCGTAATCCAGATCCCACTGGATGCGCAGATTGTCGATTGCCTCGAAACGAATGCGCGATGTCACCGGAGAGAGATCCCGGTTGCCCGTCAGAAACGCAACGCCGCTCAGATCCAACGTGGTATCGAAGACATTACGCCGGCCAGCGATGATCGCGCCGCCGAAATCGGGATCAATGTAATATCTTTCCGCTATCTGCCAACTGGCCCACTCGCGCGGCGGCACCGGACACTGCGCCGAAGCCGCGCCCGCATCGGGAACGCAGGGCTGCTGTCCATTGGACTTCATATAGAAGCGCTGTGTCACCGAGATGCCTACTTCGTTGGTGTCGCTGGCAGTATCGGTGGTGTCAAAACGCAACACATTCCGCGCCTGCCGGCCAATGCCGCTCACATAGCGATAGGTAATCTCCGGCTCGATCACGTGACGCAGCTCACGGTTCCAGCGGCCGAGCGCGAAATCTCTCTCCAGCGCCGGGGGACGAATATCAACGGATGCTTCGAGATCGTCGCGGTGCAGCGGATCGTGGCTGATTGTGGGAATGCCGGCGCCGCCGGCCGTCAGATTCGGCGTCTGGCTGATCGAGTATGCGGTCATCCGCAACGCCGCTTCAGGAACCACATTCCAACCGCCGGCGTGCAACGGCAGCAGGATGCGCGGATAAATATCAATACGGCCCACATTGCGGGCATGGAAATCAGGTTCAGAGCGGCTCAAATAACTCAGCGACGAACCAAGGCCGCCGTACAGCCCTGAGCCGCCCAGTGGACGATCCAAAATATCAAAGCGCAGGCTGGGCAGATGCAGAATGCGCACCTCGTCGCCTTCCGTGGAACTGGCGAAGCCTTGAAAACGATCCAGCGCAATCGAAGGGATATAGCCCTTGTGCACCCGTGTCAGCGCCAGGTCGCTTGACACCTCGGAGCTGATTGCCTGGGTGTAGTTATCGTTGAAGACCAGCCGGTAGACATAGCTGGAGAGATATTCAACGTTGCCGGCCAGCCGTATCTCCGGTGAAAAGTCCTTGCGCCCCAAGGCCGAAATATCCAAACCGCCCTGATTGACCAATGTTGTGGTTGTGCCTCCGGCGGTTGTTGCCGTGGTCTCGTCGACGCCCCGATCAAGCAGCGCGTTCCAGCGCGCGGTCAGGTGGTCCAACCCAGGGCCTTTATAGCGGAAGTCTCCGTTGGGGGCCCAGCCGCGCTTGCTGTAATAATCCGAACCCACCACCATGTCCATGCTGCGGCCAAGAACCACGTAAACCTGCTCACCGAGGGTATAACCCCTGATGGAGGAGTAATTGGTCGGAAAGACCGGAATCAGCAGCCCGCTCTCGCGGCCCGTCTCGTTGATCGGATGGCGCAGGTAGGGCAGATAAAAAAGCGGCACGTTGAGAAACTTGAATGCCGCATTCCTCGTGGAAGCGGCGCCGTTGACCAGATCGATGGAGCGGGAGATGATCAGCCAATCGGGCCGGGGCAGACGGCAGTTGGTCATTGTGCCATCGACGATCTTGTAATTGCCCTCGCCATTCTGCAGCAGCACGCGGCCTGAAAAGACAAAGGGATTGGTGGTTGTAAAAACCGTGGTGCGGCCGGCGCGCCGGACTCCCATGGTCCCATGCACGGCGAAGAATCGCGCTGTGTGAATGTTGAGCCGCATGTCGCCGTGGGCGGCATGGATAATGATGTCGTCCGGACCGCCGGTCAGCTCGAGGTTCCCGTCTGCCTCAAGCTCCGATGTGGACCGGTCATAAGTCACTTCATCGGCGCGGAGAACGTAATCCCGGTAGTGAACCACCACGCCGCCGCTCAGCGTCATGGTATCGCCCACCCAGGTCTGGTGTCCGCCAGGTTCGGTCTCCCAGGAGATCGGCTCGCCGATCTCAGGCGCCGGCTCGGGCTGGGCGATGGGAATCTCCTGCCCCGGATCATCCGGCAGACCCTTCGGGCCGTTCTCGTTTTGAGGATTTACAGGCGTTGCATCTGTCTTCTGCGCGGGAGGGGGTAACTCATTGGTCAATGCCTGCGCCCGAATGAAACAGGGACAGAGGGCCAGCAGCGTGATAAATATGAAAGTGCGACTACGCATCCAGGAAACCAGGGCACAAACCAGCAAAGACCGCAAAGGCCCAAGGTCAGCATAACAAAATCAGCCCTCCGGGGATGCAGCGCGAGCCGGAGAAGGCTCCGGCCAAACCGAAAGGAACACTGAAGTTTTGACTACACCCGCGCCCCTGCCCCCCTCCGAACTCGACTGGAAGCAGGAAGCAAGCCGCCGCCTTGCCGAGTACCGGCGCTTGACCGGGCAAAGACGTGCGGACGAAACGCGCTCTTCACGAGAATCCCGCCAAAGTTCTGTGGCCGTTGAGAACGGCCCTCCCCCGCCTCAAGCGACGAACGCCGCGCAGGCCGCCGCTCGCGTGGCAGAACGCTTTGCGCAGGCGCCGCGTTATTTCGAACTGCCCGCAATGCGCTTTAGCCCGGCAGGAAGCTCCGCCGCCGCCATTGCCCAGGCCGCGTTGAGGGCGCACAATGCTGCCCAAGCCGGCTCTCAGATTCCGATCCAGCGCGTAAGCCCGCAGCCTGCAGCTCCGGTGAAAGCACCCCGCGATCTTCAGCCAGCGGCCAATCATCTTCCAGCGGCAATCCCGGAGAGCGTTCCCCCCATCAGTCCACAGGCCAACGCCGGCGAAGATGCGGTTGCACAGTTCCCTGCGCCCGGTTTTGCAGATCGAGTAGAAGAGCCTGCTACTGATTCGCGTGTTGCACCTATCTCCTCCATGGACACGCTTGATTCCGCCGCTCCGGCAATCGTCCAGAGCATCGAATTCCGGCCAGCAGTGGAGACTCTCGTCCCCGTTTCAGAGTCCCTTGGAATTGCAGATCGTGTTCTCAACGCCGCTTCAGAGACTCTCGCAACCCTGCGCCGCGAAATTGAGCTTGAAGAGATGGAAGAGGCTCTACGGCCCGTTGAACCGGCCCAGCCCATCCACGCCAACCTCATCGCCTTTCCGCGCGAACTGGTGGCCACACGCAAGGTGCGCCCCCGCCTGATTGAAGGTCCGCTGGCCGCTGGCGACGATGGCGAGGGCCAGTTGAGCATCTTCGAGGTGGAACCAGACACAATCTCCACTGAACCTGCGCCGGCGGTAAGGCTGACAGTGGAAATGCTGCCAGACTGGTCGGCGATTCACCTCGACAACCTTCCAGCTGATGAGTTCGCTTCAGAAACCGCGGCCCCAACAGCCGCTCTGCCGCTTTATCCTGCGCCATTCGCGCTGCGGCTGATCTCCGCCGCGATTGACGGCACGATGGTTCTGGCCTCTTTCCTGATCGGGCTGGCGTTGGCCGCTTCAGCCATCAAGCCTCTGGCTCACGGACCCTGGGCAGTTGTGGGCGCCGCGGCGCTGCTTTTTGCCGTGGGCATTGCTTACCAGGCAATCTTTTTCAC
>CAZHKN010000087.1:0-17419 GCA_964532725.1 uncultured Occallatibacter sp. | reverse complement strand
CGGGCAAGCCAGTTTTCTGGTCGCGCGGCAATGGATGGGTGATGGGAGGCCTCGCGCGGACCCTCGAATACATGCCGGCTGACGAGCCGAATCGGGGACGGTACGAGAACCAGCTTCGCCAGATGGCCGCTGCCGTGAAGACGCTGCAAGATCCGCAAACAGGTTTGTGGCATGCCGATCTACTGGATCCCGGCGGCTACCCGCAGCCGGAGACTTCTGGCTCGGCGCTGATCACTTTCGGCTTGGCATGGGGCGTGAATCATGGCGTACTCGACCGGGCAACCTATTTGCCGGTGATCGCGAAGGCGTGGCGCGGCCTGGTTGGAGAAATCTACGCGGACGGACGGCTGGGGAATATCCAGCAAACAGGCGCCGCGCCCGCGCACTATTTGCCGTCTTCCAGCTACACCTACGGCGTTGGCGGATTCCTGCTGGCGGGCGCAGAGGTTGAGAAACTTTCGGAAAAACACAGAGGACACAAACGATGACTCAATACACTCTCTCCGCCTTGGCGCCCCAACCCGCGAAAAAGTTTACCCCATCTGCGTTGTTTTTGTGCTGCCTGGTTTCCGTGGCAGCTTCCGCACAACAGAGCCCCGCACCTGCAACAGCAGGGCAGGAGCCGCCCACCTCCTGGGTCGATCCAGACACAGGACACCGCGTTGTACGGCTTACCAAAGAGCCTGATTCCGCCAGCTTCTATTTCAATGTGAACAGCTACACGCCGGACGGCAAGGAGATGGTCTACACAACGCCGGAGGGCATTTCAGTGCTCGACCTGACGACGTTGAAGACGCGCTCCGTTGTGCACGGGCGCGTACACACAATTGAAGTCGGGCACAAGACGCCCAGCGTATTTTATGTCAAACAGGAAGATCGATCGCTGTACGTGACCAACATCGATACCGGCGAAACCCGCAAGCTGGTGGGGATGCCGGAGCGCGGCAGCGTGGTGACCATCAATGCCGACGAGACGCTGGCCGCGGGCACCTACATCGAGGGCAACGCCGGCCAGGACTACAACCAGCCGCCGCCGGGCGCGTCGCATGATCAGCCGGGCGGCGCACAGCAAGCGCAATCCCTATTGCAGCCAGAAAATAAAGGCGCGATGATGGAGCGGCGTCTCGCGGCGCGCTTGCCGCTGGTGCTCTTCGTCATTGATCTCCGCACCGGAGAGATGCGTACACTGCTGCATAGCACGGACTGGGTGAATCACCTCCAGTTTTCGCCGGTCGATCCGAACCTGCTGCTCTATTGCCATGAGGGTCCGTGGCAAAAGGTTGATCGTATCTGGACGATCCACACCGACGGCACGCACAACACCCTCATTCACAAGCGAACGATGTTCATGGAGATCGCCGGCCACGAGTTCTGGAGCCACGACGGCAAGACAATCTGGTTTGACTGGCAGACGCCCAAGGGCCAGGACTTCTGGCTCGCCGGATACGACGTGAACACCGGCAAGGAAGTGGCGTATCACATGGAGCGAAACGAGTGGTCGATCCACTTTAACGTCTCTCGTGATAGCTCTCTCTTCTGCGGCGACGGCGGCGATCCTGGGCAGGTGGCGCATGCGCCCGACGGTGAGTGGATCTATCTCTTCCACCCGGAGATTCTCCAGGGCAATGGGATCGACACCCCAGGCTTCGTCGAGCCGGGAGTCTTTCATGCGGAGCGGCTCGTCAAGATGGCTAAGCATAATTACCATCTGGAGCCGAATGTCAGCTTCACTCCCGATATGAAGTGGATTGTCTTCCGCTCGAATATGTTTGGACCGACGTATGTCTTCGCGGTGGAGGTAGCCAAATCCAGTCAGGAAACAAAACCGTGATAAGGCTGCCTGAGCGAGCGGCGTATGCAGCGCTGTTGACGATCATATGGCTGCATGCCGGGGCGCAGACTGCGGCTGCGCCTCAACTCCCGGCCCAACCCGCACCCCAGAGCGCGGCCTTGTCCGGCATAGCCCATGTAGCAATTCGCGTCGGCGATCTGGAGCGGTCGCGGGCGTTCTATCGCACTCTCGGCTATGAAGAGGCATTCGCGATGGATGCGGGAGGATCGCCTACCGAGGCCTTCTTCAAGATCAACGACCGGCAGTTCATCGAGATTTATCCGCGACGCGAGCCGGGGCAGGCAATCGGCTTTATGCACGTATGTTTCGAAGCGCCAGATCTGAATGCGCTGCACCAGGAGTACGAGGCTCAAGGCCTGACGCCAACACCCGTGAAGAAGGCGGGCGCAGGGAACCTGCTCTTCACGCTACAGGGTCCGGAGGAGCCGGGCCTGCCTGCGGGGCTGCGGCCTCAGGCGACCCAGAACATCGAGTACACGCAATACATGCCCGGCTCGCGGCACACGTTGGACCGGGGCAAGCATCTGGGAACGAACCGCATTGCAGAAGAGATGGCAGGGGTCGCGATCTCTGTGAGCGATTCCGCAGCGGCGGCCGCGTTTTATCTCACTAAGCTCTCGTTTCAGCGCATGGCGCACCCGCTTGAACCCGGAATCCCGGCACTGGCGCTCCCGAACGCAACGAACAACTTCATCGAACTCGTCCCACCGCACGAGAGAGCAGCGAATGACCCGCCGCAGGTTCTGCCGCTGCGCGTCCTCTTCGCAGTACCCGATCTGAAGGCAGCGAGCCGGAGGCTGCGGGCATTGGGTCTTCCCGCCGGCATTCACCAGAACACCATCGACATCGAAGACCCGGACGGCAATCACCTCATCTTCATCCGGAGGGGCCGATGAGCCGCTCCTCGATACCCAACTCTTTGAAGAGAGCCACGGCCGCGGCGATCCTGGCTCTGGCTGCTGGCGGTTCCGCCGCGGCCCAGCAGCAACATTCCTTCGGTATTGCGGGCGATCATTTTGCCCTTGACGGTAAGCCCTTCCAGATTCTTTCAGGAGAGATGCATTACGAACGGGTCCCGCGCGAATACTGGCGCGCGCGAATGGAAATGGCGAAAGCGATGGGGCTGAACACCATTTCGACCTACGTTTTCTGGAACGTGCATGAGCCTGAACCGGGCAAGTTCGATTTCAGCGGCAACTCCGATCTCGCGGAGTTTCTCCGCGAGGCGCAGCAAGAGGGCCTCTATGTGATTTTGCGCTCCGGGCCGTATTCCTGCGCGGAGTGGGAGTTCGGAGGATTTCCCGCGTGGCTGCTGGCCGATCGGAAGATGGAGACCGTGCTGCGTTCCAACGATCCCGCGTTTATGGTCCCCACAGAGCGCTGGCTGATCCGCCTGGGGCAAGAGGTCGCGCCGTATCAGATCGGTCGCGGCGGCCCGATCATCGCCGTGCAGATGGAAAACGAATACGGCGACTTTGGGTCGGATCAGGAATATTTGCAACACATGCGGACGATTTTCCAAAAGGCAGGATTTACGGACGCCCTGCTCTACACGACCGATCCTACCAAAGGGGAGAAAAATGGCTCCCTGAGCGGGACCTATGCAGGGATAAACTTCGGAATCGGCCACGCAGCGGAGGCGCTTGATTTTCTGGCGCAAATGCGGCCCGGGCAACCGCTCTTTGCGGCAGAGTACTGGCCTGGGTGGTTCGATCACTGGGGAGAGCCGCATCAGACACGCGCGATTGAGCCGCAGACCGCCGACCTGGAGACGATTTTGAGCCGCGGCGCCTCGGTCAACATTTATATGTTTCATGGCGGCACGAGCTTCGGGTTCATGGCAGGGGCGAGTTGGACGGCAAACAGCTACAAGCCTGACGTGACGAGCTACGACTACGACGCGCCGCTGGATGAGGCGGGGCACGTGACGCCGAAATACATGGCTTACCGGGAAGTCTTCGCGAAATACGCCGCACCTCGACCGCTGCCTGCAGCGCCTCCGCAGCCACCGGTTACCGCCGTCGCGCCCTTCCGCCTCAAAGAGAGCGCCTCGCTCTGGGACAACCTTCCGTTACCGGTACAGGACGAGACTCCGCGTGCGATGGAGATCTACGGGCAGGCCTACGGGTTCATCCTCTATCGAACACGATTACAAGTGGCGACCCATGGGACGCTCCGGCTCGGCGGCCTCAACGATTACGCGCAAGTTTATCTCAATGGCCAGTTGGCGGGAGTTCTCGATCGCCGCGAGAAGCAGGATTCGCTGCCATTGAATGCTTCCGCTGGGGCGCAACTCGACATTCTGGTGGAGAACGACGGGCGCGTGAACTCAACGCGGACGATTCGGCACGAGGCCAAGGGAATCCCAGGCGGTGTCACTGTCGATGGGGCGGCTCTGACTGGATGGCAGGTTTATCCGCTGCCCATGACGGACCCTCGCGAACTGCGGTTCCATCGCGGAGCGCGGCAGAACGGGCCTGCATTTTATCGGGGAACCTTTCGTGTCGATGGCCTTGGCGATACCTTCCTCGATGTGCGCAAACTCAACAAGGGAGCTGTCTGGATCAATGGCCATCCCATCGGGCGTTACTGGAACATCGGACCGCAGGATACGCTTTACGTTCCAGGTCCGTGGTTGCATCGCGGGGACAACCAGATTGTTGTCTTCGATCTGAAGGGCTTGTCCTCCCCGCAACTCGCGGGATTGAGCCAGCCTATCCTTGACGGACCTACGCCTCCTTCGGCCGGCGCAGCGAAGGAGAATCCATGAGACGCGCGCTGATGATGACTGGTATGGCCTTGTTCGCCGCGACGTGCCTGGCGCAGACACATGCGTTTCGCGCTCAAGACTTCGGAGCCAAAGGCGACGGGACGGCACTCGACACAAAGGCGATCCAGGCGGCGATTGACGCCGCAGCCGCGGCAGGCGGTGGAAGAGTCGTGCTCTCGCCGGGAACCTATCTGAGCGGCTCGATCTTTGTGAAGTCGCACACCACGCTCGAAGTACAGCCTGGCGCAACGATCCTTGGATCGAGCAAGCTCGCGGACTACCCAATGATGCCAACGCGCGTTGCAGGGATCGAGATGGAATGGCCTGCCGCTCTGGTTAATGTTTACGAGCAGCAGGACGCGCGGATCGTTGGAGCGGGCACCATCGACGGCGACGGGAAGTTCTGGTGGGATGGCTACTGGGATCTGCGCAAGCAGTATGACACGAAGGGACTGCGTTGGGCGGCAGACTACGATGCCCGCAGGCCGAGGCTGATTCAGATTTACAAATCCAGCCACGTCGAGTTGAGCGGACCGCTGCTGACGCGTTCTGGATTCTGGACAGTTCATATTTGCTATTCGGATTTTGTGCATGTCGATGGTGTCACGATCCGCAACAATGTTGGCGGCCGAGGACCCAGTACGGACGGCATCGATGTCGATTCGTCGCGGGATGTGCTGGTAGAACACGCCGACATTTCTGTGAATGACGATGCGCTTTGCCTGAAGGCCGGGCGCGATGCGGACGGCCTCCGCGTCAACCGCCCAGACGAAAATATCGTTATTCGCAACTCGGTTGTGCGCGACGGAGCGGCGGCGATCACCATCGGCAGCGAGACCTCGGGAGGATTTCGCAACGTGGAGGTCTACGGCATCCACGCCTTTGGCCACGTGTCTTCGGGCGTGCTGATCAAGTCGGCGCACACGCGCGGAGGCTGGGCCGATCACATCCGCATCCACGACCTGCAACTGGAGGACGTCGCAACACCCATCCACATCACCATGAACTGGAACCCGAGCTACAGCTACGCCGTCATTCCGCAGGGACTCGGCGAGGTTCCGGCCTACTATAGCGTTCTGGCGACGCAGGTGCCGCTAGAGAAGGGCCTGGCGCATTTCCGCGATGTCTCCATCGCCGGCATTCAGGCTACCGGAGCCAAGACGGCCTTCGATGTAAGCGCAACACCGCAGGCTCCCCTGACGGGGTTTGTGTTGGAGAAGATCCAGATTCAGGCGGCGTCCGCAGGCAAAATCGCCGGGGTCCAGGATTGGACACTCACTCATGTTGCCGTGCATGCGGCCGACGGCAGTCAAGTCACTTTCTCCGATGCAAGCGGCACAAAACTGCAGGATGATACCGGCATCGTGTCCCCTGCGCAGCCTGAAGGGACGGCTCCGCGATGATACCGCTCAGTCAAGATGAAAGACTTCTTCGAGCGGCGTCATGCTGGTATCGGCGGAGGCTTGCTCCAACGCTTCAAAGAAGGGCGCCATCTCGGCCTGCCAGCGAGCGTTCACCGGATAGCTTTGCATGGCCGCACGGGCCTTTTCGAAGTCGGGTGTTTCAACGTAGCCAACCAGCAAGCCGTCCGCGCGAAGAAAGAGCGAGTAGTTGCGCCATCCAGTCGCGCGCAGGGCAGCTTGCATCTCCGGCCACACCTGGGCATGGCGATGCCGGTACTCATCGACCTTGTCCTTGCGAACATTCAACAGGAAACAGACGCGTTGCATGTGGAGTCTCTCCGTATTTGCAGATGGCCTGCGGGAACAGCCATCTTCTGATTTTCTTCGATACCTGTCCGTCATCACGGTGGCGACCAGTTCTCATGTATTTTAATAGAGATGTTATTTCAATGGGGAGACATCATCGTGAACACAAATCGTGACGCAATCCACAAGGCTCTGAACTCCCTCCAGATTGAGATCCCATCCTGGGGCTTCGCCAACACCGGCACGCGCTTTGGCAAATTTGTTCAGCCCGAGGCGGCTTCGAGCATCGAGGAGAAGTTTGCCGACGCAGCGCAGGTGCAAGAACTGACTGGCGCGACACCGACTTTGGCTCTGCATGTGTCGTGGGATCTGCCTGGAGGGTTGGAGGACGCGCCGAAGATTCGAGATCTCGAGTCGGAGTATGGGATTCGCGCGGGATCGATTAATCCGAACCTCTTCGAGCGCCAGGAATATAAGTTCGGCTCGATCTGCAGCCCCGATCCCGAGGTGCGCAGGCTAGCCCTCGATCACCTGCTGGAGTGTGTCGAGATTGCCAAGGCGCTGGGATCGCGCGATATCTCCCTGTGGCTCTCCGACGGTTCGAATTACCCCGGAACCCAGAGCATCGGGCGGCGCATTGACTGGATGCACGAGGCGCTGGGCGCGGTGCATGGCAAGCTCGGCGATGACCAGCGGCTGCTGATCGAATACAAACCTTTCGAACCCGCTTTTTACCACACCGACCTCGCCGACTGGGGCATGGCCCTGCTGGCGGCGCGCGCGGCAGGACCCAAGGCCCGTGTGCTTGTCGATACCGGACACCACTATCTGGGCCAGAATATCGAACAGATTGTCGCCTGGCTGCTGCATGAGCAGATGCTGGGAGGATTTCACTTCAACGACCGGCGCTATGCCGACGACGACCTGACACTGGGCTCCATCGATCCTTACCAGATCTTTCGTATCTTCCATGAGATTCTCTCCGGTCCCGCGCAGTTAGAAACCATCGCCTTCATGGTCGACCAGAGCCACAATCTCAAAGGGAAGATGGAAGCGATGGTGCAGACGGTCTGCGTGGCCGAGGAGTTGTTTGCGCGGGCGGCGCTGGTGGATCGCGAACGGCTGGCGGAATTGCAGAATGACTGCCGGCTGGTCGAAGCCGAAGAGTGTTTCCGGGATGCGTTCTGGTGCGATGTTCGCCCGCTGGTCCAGGAGTGGCGTGTTTCAAAAGGGTTGCCGCCGGACCCGCTGGCGGCCCTCCGCGCCAGCGGCTATGTGGAGCGTATCCGGCAGCAGCGCGCCAAGCGCAATGAACGCTCGGTGAGCACCTATGCGTAAGCTGCTCTGCATCCGCCTCCGGCAAAGACGAAGAGATATTCGTTGTTCCAATAGAGAAACAACGTGATATAAAGGCTTAACACTGTTGTTTTGAGGTCCATTTTGCCCAAATCGGCTATGAAACGCCTCTACCTCATCCCTATTCTCTCGAAAGCGCTTGATGTGCTCGAGATATTGCAGGCCGAGGAACGCCCGCTGCCGCTAGAAGCGATCTACCAGCGCGCAAGCATCTCAAAAACCACCGTCTACCGGATTCTTAAGACCCTTGTTCATCGGGGATATCTGGCGCAGTCTCAGGATGGTCTCTACCGGCTGGTTTCACGGCCACGCAAGCTGCGTTTCGGATTTGGCAAACAATCGGGGGAGATGCCGTTTTCCGAGGCCGTGACAGTGAGCCTGCAGGAGGCAGCTACACAGGCCGGCGTAGATCTACTGGTGCTCGATAACCGGTACGATCCGGCAACGGCGGTCGCGGCTGCGGAACAGTTCGTCAAGAATCGCGTCGATCTCGTGATCGAGTTTCAGGTTGACCAGGCAGCGGCTCCGGTCATCGCCGACAAGATCGCCCTTGCCGGCATTCCGCTGATCGCTGTCGATATTCCTCACCCCCACGCCACCTACTTTGGCGTCGATAACTACCGGGTCGGTGTCGAAGCCGGAGAGTTGCTGGCCGACTACGCTGTCCGTGCCTGGGGCGGCAAGCTGGAATGGGTGCTGGGACTGGATATCGAAGACGCCGGTCCGACGGTGCAGAGCCGTATCACCGGTGCGTTTGAAGGAGTGCGCAGCCGCTTGCCCGATTTGCCGGTCGAGAGCTTCGTCCGGATCGACGGACGGGGCATTCGCGAGAAGAGCGCGCGCGTCGTCTCCGAGTTCCTCAATCGGCACCCAAAAGACCGGCACATCCTGATCGCGGCGGCCACGGACACCAGCGCATTGGGCGCGCTGGAGGCGGTACGCACTCTCAAGCGCGAAAAGCACGTGGCCATCGTTGGGCAGGACTGTATTGAGGAAGCGATCGATGAAATGAGGCGGCCGGACAGTCCCTGGATCGGATCCGTCTCGCACGAAGCGAGCAGCTATGGACCGCAACTGATTCATCTGGGGCTGTCGATTCTTCGCGGATTAACCGTGCCTCCCTACAACTATGTCGCGCACAAGCTGGTCACCGCCCAAGCGGTACGCGACAGTGAGCCTCTGGAGGTTGCGGGCGCTGCAAGCAGTTAGAGACGGCGCAGAAGCCGTGACCTGATCTAAGACAGTCAAAAATATCAAATGAAAAACATTTGCTCTATTGATATTCGGTGTGACATGATTCTCCGTGGAGAATTGATATGAAGACAGCAGCCGCTTTGCGTTACCTGCAAGACCTTTGGGATGAGAGAATCGCAGCAGACCTCGACGAACCGGAGTTGCTGCGCTACCGCTCCAACCTGCTCGGCGCCGATCTGCGCATTACCAACTTTGCCGGCGGCAACACCAGCTCCAAGATCGTAATGACCGACCCTCTCACCGGGCAGCCAACCGAGGTTCTGTGGGTGAAGGGGAGCGGAGGCGATCTGGGCAGCATCCGGCGCAGCGGCCTGGCGACGCTTTATCTCGACAAGCTGCGCGCTCTTGATTCGCAATACCGGGGCGTCGATCAGGAAGACGCGATCGTGGATCTGTATCCGCTGTGTACCTTTGGCGTCAATCCGGTCGCGGCCTCCATCGATACGCCACTGCACGGGTTCCTTCCTTTCCGCCACGTAGACCATCTGCATCCGGACTGGGGCATTGCGCTGGCGGCAGCGGCCAACGGCAAGGAGCGAATGGAGGAGTTCAACCGCGAGTTCGGCCACAAGCTGGTTTGGGTTCCGTGGTTCCGGCCCGGATTTGAACTGGCGATGATGCTGCGGCGCGCGGTGCAGGAAAATCCCGGCTGCGACGGAATCGTGCTCGGCGGCCACGGCCTCTTTACCTGGGGCGAGACGCAGCGCGAATGTTATTTGAATACCCTGACGATCATCGACGAGCTCGGCCAGTTCGTTCAGGCGCACACGCAACTGAAGGGGCAACACCTCTTTGGCGGAGAGGCGCAGCAAGCGCGCGCCAACCGCAAAGAGCTGGCCCTGGAGCTGCTGCCCTTTGTGCGCGGCCGGGTTTCGCAGCAGAGGCGGATGCTGGGGAGCTGGTCGGATGCGCCCGAGGTATTGCAGTTTGTGAACTCGGAAGATGCGGCGAAGCTGGCGAATCTCGGCACCAGTTGCCCCGATCATTTTATTCGCACCAAGATTCGCCCCATGTTTGTGCCCGCGCAGCCCACGGACGATGCCGCGGCGCTTCGCAAGTCGGTGGAAGAAGCAATCGCGCAGTATCGTACCGAGTATGCGGATTACTACAAGCAGAATGCCGAGCCGGCCTCGCCGGCGATGCGCGATGCCAATCCGACGGTCGTGCTCATCCCGGGCATCGGCATGTTCTCGTTTGGCAAGAGCAAAACTGAGTCGCGGATTACCGGCGAGTTCTATACCAACGCGATCCATGTGATGGCAGGCGCAACGGCGCTGGGCGACGGCATGGAGATCCACGATCTGCCGCAGGCAGGTCCGGCAGCACCGCGCGAGGCTTTTCAGGTCTTCGCCAACTACGTGGCGCTGCCCCGCAGCGAGGCCTTCCGGATCGAGTACTGGCAGCTAGAAGAAGCGAAGATTCGCAGACAGCCTCCGGAAAAGCAGCTCAGCCGCTGCATTGCTTTAATTGTCGGCGGAGCCAGCGGTATCGGACGGGCTACTGCGCTGCTGGCCGCCGAGCGCGGCGCGCATGTCATGGTCGCGGACCGCGACGTGGCCGGCGCGGAAGCCGTGGCGCAGGAGATGCCGACAACCGCGGGCAAGGAATTTGCCGCCGCTACCGCCGTCGATATTCGTAACCGCGAGTCGATCGTCTCTGCCATGCGCGCGACAGCGGCCCAGTTCGGAGGCCTGGATATTCTGATCAATACGGCCGCCATCTTCCCTTCTTCGCCGGACGGCATTGTCAGCGACTCGATGTGGGGCACGACCTTCGATCTCAATGTCACGGCAAACTATCTGCTTGCCGATGAGGCGGCAAGGCTCTTCGCGGCACAGCAGTTGGAAGGCAGCATCGTGCTGACCAGCTCAGCCAACGCGGTTGTCGCCAAACGCGGCAGCGAAGCCTATGACGTGAGCAAAGCGGCGCTGAGCCACTTGGTGCGCGAGCTGGCGATTTCGCTCGCGCCACGGGTCCGTGTAAACGGCATCAGCCCGGCCACCGTGGTCAAGGGATCGACGATGTTTCCGCGCGATCGCGTGATCGCTTCGTTGACCAAGTACGGCATCGCCTTCGACGCCGCGGCGGGCGACGATCAACTGCGGGATCAACTGGCGGCCTTTTACGCCAAGCGGACCCTGACGCATCAACCCATCGATCCGGAGGACTGCGCGCAAGCGATCCTTTTCCTGGCCGGGCCGCAGACGCGCTGCACCACAGGCCATCTCATCCCGGTAGACGGCGGATTGGCCGAGGCCTTTTTACGGTAATTGTGCCCGCCGGCAGCTACTGTCGGCGGCGTGGTCCCGAAGGCACGCGGAGTTGGCCTGAGCAGGCCTGAGAGCGGTTCTCCAACTCCCGTGGCGTGGTTGGAACCCTGCAAGGTGGCTTTTCCTTAAGGAAAAGCCACTTCTCAGCATCAACTCCGCTCTACATCCATTGGAGAACCGCTATAGGAGACGGGTTGATGAGCATTCTCGCGGGAATTGGCTGGCACATGGTTGGCGCGGCCTCGGCAGCATCGTTTTATGCGCCCATCGAGAAGGTGAAGCGGTGGTCGTGGGAGACGACCTGGGCCGTCGCCGGTATCTTCTCCTGGGTGCTTCTGCCCATCTCCGTCAGCCTGCTCTTGCTGCCCAGCTTCTGGGGTTTCTATGCGGGAATCGACCATACAGTCCTCTTGCACGCCTTCCTCTTCGGCTGCATGTGGGGCGTGGGCAATGTGAACTACGGGCTCACCATGCGCTATCTCGGAATGTCGCTGGGCATCGGTGTGGCGATCGGAGTAACGCTCGTAGTGGGCACGGTGATACCGCCGCTCATCCACGGCCAGTTCTTGGAGTTGATCGCCAGCCGCAGCGGGGCCTTCACGATGGCGGGCATCGTGCTTGCCCTCGGAGGCATCGCCGTCGTTTCCTGGGCAGGACACCAGAAGGAGCGGCGGCTCGGTGTACGGGCTGAGGAGTTCAATCTGGGCAAGGGTCTGCTGCTTGCAGTTTTATGCGGAATCTTTTCCTCCGGTATGTCCTTCGCCATTGACGCGGCGCGCCCCATGTCGGTTTCGGCCCAGCATCTTGGCGTCGATCCGCTTTATTCGGCGTTGCCCAGCTACGTCATCATCATGGGCGGCGGCGCGCTCGTCAATTTCACCTATTGCCTGGTGCGGCTCGCGGTCCGAAAAGAGTTGTCTCTGCGCGAGGATCTCTCACGGCCCGGTCGGGTACTCATCGCCAACACCTGCATGGCCGCCTCGGGCGGCATCCTATGGTATCTGCAATTCTTCTTCTATGCATGGGGCCAGGCGAATATTCCAGCGCACTTGTCCTTTGTGAACTGGATGCTGCACATGAGCGGCTACGTGCTCTTTGGCGGGCTGGTTGGGCTGGCATTGGGCGAATGGAAACTGGCGCAGGGTCGGCCTGTCCGCTTGCTTTGGGCGGGAATGGCGATGATCATCGCCGCGGCGAATCTGGTAGGCCTGGGCATGTCGTCGTAGGATACGAACTGGGCGCGTGGTACTGCATTAAAGGGGTAAGGTATGAACTCATTTCATCCCATGCGGCGGGAGTTTCTGCGCGCGGGCGGCCTGGGGATGGCCGGCGCGGCGTTTCCGGCGATTAGCGCGGCAGCCAGCGGCAGCGGCTCCGATTTTGACGGCAAGCTTTCTAACCAGGGCCTCTTCGACGTTCGCCAATTTGGAGCAACCGGCGACGGCAAAACCCTCGACACCCAAGCCGTCAACCGCGCCATTGAAGCGGCTGCGGCAGCGGGTGGCGGCGTGGTGCTCTTTACCGCCGGAACCTATCTCTGCTTCTCGATTCGCCTCAAGAGCCAGGTCCATCTGCGCCTTGGGCCGGGCAGCGTGATCCTTGCCGCCGACTCCCCTCTTCCCGGTGCGCAAACAGGCTATAACGGTGGTGTTTACGATGCAGCGGAACCGAAGACTGAATGGGATGCTTACCAGGACTACGGCCATAACCACTGGCATAACTCCCTCTTTTGGGGTGAAGATCTCCACGACATCGGCATCTCAGGCTCAGGCGTGATCTATGGAAAGGGCCTGAGCTTCGGGGCCGAGCGCGCCCCTCGCGGCAACTACCCCGTCTACGTTGCCGAGCAGGCCGGCGTGGGCAACAAGGCCATCGCGCTGAAGAACTGCCGCAATGTTCTGCTGCGCGACTTCGCGATCCTGAAGGGCGGCCACTTCGCATTGCTGCTTACCGGCGTCGACAACCTCACCATCGACAACCTGCTCATCGATACAGATCGCGACGGCATGGACATCGATTGCTGCCAGAATGTTCGCGTCTCGAACTGCACTGTCAACTCGCCTTGGGACGATGGCATCTGCCCTAAATCCAGCTTTGCGCTGGGCTACGCGCGCCCCACGCGGAACCTGACCATCACCAACTGCTGGGTGACCGGCTGCTACGAACTGGGTTCGGTCCTCGATGGCAGCTTCAAGAGGTTTGCGCCCGAGGTTCACGTACCGCGCACCGGCCGCATTAAATGCGGCACGGAATCGAATGGCGGTTTTATCAATGTCACGATTGCGAACTGCGTCTTTGAAGGTTGCCAGGGATACGCACTCGAATCCGTTGACGGGGCGTTGCTCGAAGACTTCACGATTACCAACACAACCATGCGCGACCTGGTCTCGGGGCCGTTCTTCATGCGCTTGGGTGCGCGGCTGCGCGGCCCGAAGGAGAGCACAAAGGTGGGCACGATCAAGCGCGTGCTCATCAGCAACCTCACCTGCTTCAACGCACCACAGAGGATCAGTTCGATCTTGAGCGGCATTCCCGGTTATCCAATCGAAGATGTGAAGCTCTCGAATATCTATATCGAAACCGTAGGCGGAGCTTCGAACGAGGCCGCGCAGATACAGCCTCCGGAGTTCGAGAACAAATATCCCGAGCCGGGAATGTTCGGCGATATGCCTGCCTCGGGCTTCTTCCTGCGCCATCTTCGCAACCTGGAGATGAGTCATGTGGAGATCGCGAATTCTACGCCTGACGCTCGACCGGCCTTTTATCTGACAGGCGTGGAGCGCGCGGATTTCTTTGCAGTAACCGCGCCCCGGAACGTCAACGGCGCCTTTGCTTTGCACGACGTGAAGGGCTTGCGCATTGGCTGGAGCCGGGCCGTAGCCGATGTTGCAATCGAGAGCATCGATCACAAGACGCTCTGATCTTGATCGAAGCCGCTTCACTGCCAGGAGTTAGTATGAAGACGTTTCTCCTTCTTTCCCTCTTCTTTTCGAGCATATCTTTCGCAGAGGCGCAGAACTTTGTCTGCGGCAAAGTCCACGCGGATGTTACCGCGCTCACCGCATCCTCCGTCTACAGCGTCACAACGCCGGGTTTCGATCTCGATACGGTTCCTGAGATCACAGCCCGCTCTTGTTCGAGCGACAAGCCCTTCTTCTTTTCGATTGCACTGCCCGAGGGAACTTATCGCGTGACGGTCGTGCTGGGCGGCGATGCGGCAGCAACCACAACGGTGTGGTCAGAGGCGCGCCGTTTATCGCTTGAGAAAGTCGCCACCAAACCCAAGGCCTCAGTTACCCGGTCCTTTGACGTCAACGTGCGCATCCCGGAGATCGCGGGCGACGCATCGCATCCGGTGAAGCTCAAGCCGCGCGAGATCGGCAATCTCGATTGGGACACCAAGCTGACGCTTGAATTCAATGGCGACCACCCCAGCGTTCGGGCCATCCGCATCAAGCCGATTCACGAGACAACGCTCTACCTCGCCGGCGACTCGACTGTCGTCGATCAGGATATAGAACCCTGGGCAGCCTGGGGACAAATGCTGCCGCGCTTCTTGCGGCCCGGCGTTGTCGTTGCCAACCATGCCGAGTCGGGCGAGACCATCAAAAGTTTCGTTGCGGAGCAGCGCCTGGCCAAGGTGCTGTCACTGATTCAGCCGGGGGATTATCTCTTTTTGCAGTTTGGCCACAACGACCAGAAGCCCAACGCCGTCCCGCTCGACGAGTATCGCAAACTCCTTGTCGAGTACATCGAAAAGGCCCGCGCCAAAGGGGCAACGCCAGTTCTGGTGACCAGCATGAACCGCCGCACCTTCGATGATCAGGGCAAGATCACGAACTCGCTCGACGGCTATCCTGACGCAATGCGCGATGTGGCCTCAGCCCAGCACGCAGCGCTGATCGATCTGAACGCGATGAGCAAGACGCTCTTCGAGGCAATGGGACCGGAAGGCGCAACAAAGGCCTTCATGCACTATCCCGCCAACGCCTTTCCAAATCAAACCCAAGCGATCAGCGACGATACGCATTTCAACAAATATGGCGCTTACGAGTTGGCTCGATGCGTCGCGCTCGGTATCCGCGCGGCGCGTCTTCCTATCACGAAGTTTCTGAGCAAGGATTTGCCGGCATTCGATCCTGCCAAACCCGATCCGGTAGGCTCCGTCAACCTGCCGGCAACGCCGATCCCCGCCAAGACAGCGAACGTAATGAAGGTTCCGCAGGTCTGAATTCAGCTCGATTTGACTAGAGGCTGTTTCATAACCGAATCTGGTGCATTGCGGGCTGTTTCCTCAGGGGCTAAAGCCCGCGATTTTACTGGCTCCGTGGCGGCACGGCTGAAGCCGTGCCCTTTCAAAACCGGGTTATGAAACAGCTTCTAACATCGTTGAACCGGGAAGAATCCGCTCGCGGTCACGCGCGGATTCTTCCCGGCTTGTTGTTGATGTGGCGCTTGGCAGCTTCAGCAATTCTTTCGATCTCGAACTGGTACCTGAACCGGGTGGTTTGGTAATTTCCGCTGAATGAATGCGGGCGAGGACGCCCACATGACAGCCGGTCTGGAGACCGGCGCTACATTCCAGCTATTCCACAATCACGCGGCCACGACACTAGTTGCTCGAAATGGAGTCATTGGCAGCGATGTATGTGCCGGAGGTGACGTACTCGTAGTCATGCCAGCCGGTGGTGTTGGGGTTGGCGCCCTTGGAGGAGACTTCCATGCGCAGCGCATCGTACTCGACGCCTTGCACATTCCCGCTGACGGTCAGCGTCAGAGTGTCCTCGCTGCCTGCGGCAACCAAGTCGGAGGTTGGCCATTCAAAGACCACCCACTGATAGGTGCCGGAGAGGCCGCTGCGCACCGAGCAGTCGCTGTTCTTGATTGCATCCCAGGTCAATGCGTGCCCGTTCAGCGAGACGGTCAGGTTTGCTTCAACACATGCCAGACCAACCGACAGATCAACGAAGCCGCCCTGCGCCGACTGCGCGGAGGTCGTAGTGAAGAAGACACTCCATGGCGGCACAGTCGTGGTAACGCCGTTAGTGCCGCTCTCGCCCGCAAGGCCCTTCACGTAAGTGGGAATCGTGTTGACGTAGTTGTCGGTTGTATCGTTGCCGGCATCGTACAGGCCCGGATCGAATTGGTTCCACTGCGTGTAGTTCCAATCGTTGAGATTGTTGGTTGCGGGCGTTGAACCAACAGCCGTCGCGAAATATTTCACCGCGCCATCGTTGGCCGCAAAATCCGCCCAATAATTCCACGCGCCGAAATACTCGCGATCGTCGCATCCCGAGCAGGAACCAGCGTTGCCGGAGGTGTTCTTGCCGTGCAGAAACTCATGCGAGGAGCGATCAGGCGTGCCGATGGTCCAGATAGCAGCATCGCCGCTGGGGCTGAAGTTCTCCGGCGTGAACGTAAAGTCGGGGCTGGTCGTGGTGTTCGCCGTGACGGTAATGCCGTCCTGGCGTAACTCGCCCCACTCGCCCAGTACATAGCTGCTCAGCCGGTAGCTTCCAGGGATGACATTGGAGATAGTTCCAGCGCCGCTGGAGTTCAAAGTAGTCCAGTACTGGTATCCATTGGTGGAGTACTGAAAATCCGTGGTCGGGTCGCTCAACACTACCCAGGCGGTGTTTGCCGAACTAGAGCCGCCACCGGTGATGGTAGGCGACACGGCGCCGCGGGTGGTTCCAATGGGGACATAGCCTGCGCCTGTCAACACGCCGTCCCCGGCGAAGTTGCTCAATGCGCCGGGAATCGAATTCACCGCGTTCGTGTACATGGTTGCGGCAGATTCGCCCTCCGAGAACTGGAAGCCGATCGGACCCCAGATGCGTGTGGTCGTTCCTGTTGTCACGTAGCCGGGCGTGTCATTGTTCAGATGGTTGGAGTTCAACTCACCCATCACAATATTCCCGGTGAAGGCCAGATCCTGCTTGGTCGGGCCGCCTTCTCCAGTCTCCAAACTGGGAAAGATTGAGCAGGAACCAAACTGGCTGCCGTAAACACACTGCGCCTGATGCAGATACTCATAGGTCGAGTAATCGTATTTTGTATAAAACTCACGGCCCCATGCCGAGGGCAGCGAGAAGCCATGTAAATCCTCGGCGGCATTCTGCACTGCGCGGCCAGGATCGGTGGAAGCGAGATCGGCCGCGGAAGGAAGCGTTAGCGACCAGCCGCCCAGATTGTTCAGCCCCGAGTT
>CAZHKN010000086.1:0-17504 GCA_964532725.1 uncultured Occallatibacter sp. | reverse complement strand
GGATCGAGCTTTATCAGCAGAGGCTGCACAAATCGGCCACATGGCCGATCAATCCGGCTTCCAGCCGTAATCCGAAGCCACCGCCTGTTAGGCGGTGGAGAATTCACAAAATCATCCAGCGCATTGAGCTACTGGCAGAAGCAAGATTATTTCTTGTAGAAATCGATGAACACTTGCCGACTAGTCAGGACTGATCCGCCTTCGCAGAGTGACTCTGGCGATTTACTGCTCGTCGAGATTCGGGTAGGAAGCCCGTTCCGCGGATCGTTCGCAAATCAAGGGTGTTCGCTTATTGCTTAGGGTCCAGATGGAGTGGGCCGTCTCATTGCGCACGCGCTGAATGACTACGGCCTCCAGGCTCCATCCATCCTTGAAACCGATTCAAGCCAAAATGATCGTTCAGCGCCTTTCTCCCCCTCGGAGTCAGCACCAGCTCCCGGCTGTCGAGTTGGCGAACTACCCAGCGCCTGGACTCAAATGCGGCCAAAATCGCCGCACCGAGGAGGCCGCCAGTATGCGGTCTGCGCTCGCTCCAGTCCAGACAGGCAAATGCAAAGCGCCGGCGCGACGCCGAGGAATCAAAATGGATGCCGATGCGATTCAGTTGCACCCGTCCGATATCACTTATGGAAGAACTATCGTTGTTGAGCCATCCCAGTGAAAGCAGCCTATCGTGTAGTGCCACTGCCACTACACCGGCCATGTGGTCGTAACAAGTGCGCGCCAATCGGAGCTTCGCGGGAGTCCTGCTCTGGACTCCCGGCTGCTTGCCAGCCAGACCCATGATCGATTCCAGCGCCTGGGCAACCTCGCGGCTCGCAATGCGAAAGTAGCGATGGCGGCCCTGAGGCACGCACGCGATCAAGCATTGCTCCACCAGGACGCGCAGGTGTGCGCTCGCTGTCGATGCGGATACACCGCCCATCACACTCATCTCCGTCGCCGTGTAGGCGCGCCCGTCCATCAGCGCGCAGAGCATCCGTGCACGCGTTCGATCCGCTACAGCGCTGGCGGCCAGCGCCAACCCGGCATCCAAAGAGTTCGGCTCCACAGTTTCATCCTATGCCAGGCCGAACGGCAACTGCGTCAATGCTTCGTCCGCCAGCGAAGCATTTCCCGGCAACTCCGCCGATCATGTGGTTAGCAATTGCGGAGGCCCGGTAACGATGATCGCCATGATCTTTGAGTTCACTGCGAGCGAGAAACATTTCGACGAGTACATGAGCGAGGCGGCGGCGTTGCGCCCGCTCCTGTCCAGCATCAGGGGATTTATCTCGATTGAGCGCTTTGAGAGTAAGACGACTCCTGGCAAATTTGTTTCAATTGGATTCTTCGAGGATGAGAACGCCATGCAGGAATGGCGGAATCTGCCCGATCATCGCCGCGTTCAGCAACTGGGGCGGGCAAGGCTTTTTGAGGACTATCGGCTTCGCATAGCATCCGTCATTCGCGATTACTCGATGTCCAGCCGCGGGCAAGCGCCCGAAGACAGCAAACTCGCGCACGATGCAAGGGAGCACTGAGCATGTACGATCTGGAAATCCATCTGGCCGATCGGTGCGGTGCCCTCGCGCTGATGGGAACAACACTGGGCAAAGCAGGTATCAGCGTCGAGGGCGGCGGCGCCTGGGTTGTCAATGGCAGGGGCATTGCACACTTTCTCTTTCACGACGGCCCGGCCGCGCGCCGGGCACTTGAGGCCGCGGGAGTTCAAGTGATCTCGTGCAGACCGGTCTTGCGATTGCGTCTGAAGCAGGAAACTCCGGGGCAACTTGGTTCCATTACCGGCCAATTGGCGAAGGCCAATGTGAACATTTTGGTTATCTACAGCGACCACGCGAATCACCTCATCCTTGTCGTGGACGATGTTGAGCGCGGCGAGGCGGTTGTTGAAAGTTGGAGCGCCGGACAAAGGGCTAAGACGTCGCAGGAAGATGGATGAAGATTTCACCAGCCGGGCCACCGGCAGATGCAAAATCCCATAGACTCCAGGCAGTCATGTCTTCAACGGCTACCCTCCGATTTGTTGTCGACCGGGCTTCCTATTCTTGATAACAGCCCAAATAACTCGTTGACAATCGGTTATGTCCGATTGTCGTGATTACTCCCGAAATTGCGATAACAATTTCCCGCATCGCATCAGAAATCTCACTGATTTCGTGCAAAATCAGCGCCAAAAACACAAGCGTGGTTTCCCAGGCCCCGCTTCCGAAACCTGGCAAACCACCCCCAGGAACTCAGGCACTTTTCCTAGTCCCTAGTCCCTAGTCCCTAGTCCCTGCTTCCGCTTCCCGGTCCGCACCGCCCAATCCAGATACAATAGCCTCAACCGGGAGTCGAATATGACCCACGAGACCCTCCTTCCCTCCACAGATTGGAGTTGGCTTGCCAACACCTATTGGTATGTTCCGGAACCGAGTCTGCCGGCCCTTCAATACGACCCTTCCACCGGCACTCTCGCGTGGATGATCGATCAGACGGTCTGGCACATCACCGGCTGCGCGCATGGATACTTCTGGGGCGCCACTGCCGTGCTGCTGCAACCGGCAAGCGGCAGCTCCAGCGGACAAGCGCAGCCGGTTGGCATGGTGCTGCTGGGCACCATCACGCCCGGCGGCGGTGTTCAGTTGACCTTCATACGGACGGGTGCGCAGGCTTCAGGCTCAGCCACCATTGGTACGGGCAAGCTGCTGATGAGCGATGGCGCCTCGCGTTTCCTCATGCAAATGTCTTCCGGCAACAGTGACCGCACATTGCACTGGGCGGAGATGCTGCAAACGAGTCCGGGGGAGCCAAGCTGGGCGTCGTTGCCCGGAGCGGGAATCTCCGTAGAGCAAATGCTCAAAGGAATCGATCCGCCCTCCTTTGCTGCGCCAGCCCGCTGACTGCAACCATCCTCGCAGTTGGCGGGGCATCCCAGCTTCGCTCTTCGGAGTTGAGACGCCCGCCAACCGTCTTCAATCTATATCCTGATCGCTATTTTCTATATCTTTTGGCTCCCCCTCCCATCGCGGCTCCATCGCCAACTGCTCCGCAAAGCTCGGCCCAGTCGGTTTTTTCACCGGATCGGGCTTTTTCGCATCGGCCAGCGCAACCACCGCCTTCGCAAACGCCAGGTCTCCGGCCAGCGCTTTGTTGGTCAGCACCTCGGCCAGCCTCTCCGAGTTCTTCCCAACCCGCCGGTCCACTGCCCGCCGCAGCCGCTCCGCGCCATCCTTCGCCCCTTTACTGCTGCTGCGTTTCGGCCCTCCAGCCGCGTTCTTTTTGTTCGCTGCTGCGCCCTCTCCTTTCGCGGTCACGCGGCTAACGTTCTTTGGCTTGCTGTTTCCTTTCTTCTTTGCGTTCTCTGTCTCTGTCTTCTTCTCTAGTTCGGCCATCTTTTCGCCATTCCGGCCATGCTCCGTGGATTCACGCGCCAGCGTCGCGGAGCTGGCCCACAATAAGATAAGGAAGGGTTCACGCCCTCCATTCTTCTTCTTTTCTGTTTGATTATCCTCAGCCTACCGCAAAGCCTCTATATTCCCCGCAAACCCTCCACCCCCCACCGCTAACTCGCTAACCTGCTGACTCGCTGACTTGCTAACTGGCTGACTTGCTAACCCGCTGACCCGCTGCCTTGCTGCTCCCAGCACCTCCGCCCACAGCCGCTGATCTGCCAGCCACTCCAGTGTCTTTCCGCCCTCCGGCACAATCCCATACACCACCTTGCAGCCCATCGCCTGCGCCATCTGCATCATGGCTCGCAGCGTGATCGTGCCTTTCACCTCGCGCGCCTCCAGGCAGAAAACCCCCGAGTCGCTCATCCTCATCTTCTCCGCGACCTCCGCCACCGGAATCCTCACCACCTGCCGCACCGCTCTCAGCAATCCGCTCGTCGGATTCTTCTCCAGCCCCGCGCGCCGGTAACTCCGCATCTCCAGGTCCAGCCTTTTCAACTCCAGCTTCCGCTCTTTCTCCCGCATCTTTTTCCTCAATTCTGTCCCTGCTCAATCACACAGGATCACAGTTTGAAATGTAGCGAAAATGAGCCTAAAATCACGCAAAAATGCGCAAAAACAGCCTATTTTTAGGCTGTTTTTCACCTTTTACTCCGCGCCCAACAGCAGACTCGCCCCCCATTGCTCCGCGCCGGCGGCGACTTTCTTTACTCACCGGCTCTCCCAGCGCAATTCGCGGCCATCCAGGCGGATCAAATGCTCTCTTGTCTCCGCATATATGCCCAGTCGAAATTGCGATTGCATGTTCACTGCCCCGCTTCGTCTAAACTAGGTAGAAGTTTTTCCGCGAGGCATCTCACCTTGAAAACTCAACGCTTTCCGGTTCTCTTTCTGGCCCTGCTTATGACTGCTCCCTCTTTTGTCTCCGCGCAGGCTCCCGCCGCGCCTGCCGTAACCGACTCGCTTGAAGCCCGCCGCAAGGCCATGAACGCCGTCTTCAACGACTACTGGGAAGACCAGCTCAAGCACCAGCCGGAGTTTGCCTCGACCCTCGGCGACAAGCGCTACAACGATCAGGTCACCGACTACTCGGTGAAGGCCTACAACGCCGGCCTGGAGCGTGAGCAGGCATTCCTGATGCGCCTCGCCGCCATTGACGCCACAGGCTTTACCGCGCAGGAGAAGATCAGCCGCGAGCTGCTGCTCCGCCAGTTTGCCGAGGATGCCGAGGCCGCGGAGTTCAAGGAGTGGGAGATGCCCGTCAACCAGATGGACGGCATTCACACCACGTATCCCGAACTCGTGGCCCAGCTCAGCTTCGACACTGTCAAGGATTACGATGACTGGATCGCCCGTCTCCACGCGATTCCCAAGGCCTTCGACCAGGCGACGACCAATATGGCCATCGGCATTGAAGACCATCGTGTGCCGCCGAAATTCCTGCTCCTCAAGGTTCTCGATCAGGTCAAGGGCTTCGCCAATCAAAAGCCCGAAGACTCTCCGCTGGCCATGCCGCTGAAGAGCTTCCCTGCCGCCATCAAGCCCGAGGAACAGCAGCGCATCAAAACCGAAATGCTCGACGCAGTCAGCAAGGAAGTCCTTCCCGCATACCTGCGCTTGGCGCGCTTTCTTGAGGTCAGCTACATCCCCGCCGGCCGTGAACAGCCCGGCATCTCTTCACTGCCCGATGGACTAAAGTATTACCAGTTCCTGATTCACCGCACCACGACCACCGATCTAACTCCCGCCCAGATCCACCAGATTGGCCTCGATGAAGTGAAGCGCGACGAGGTCGAGATGCTGGTCATCGCGCAGAAGCTCGGCTTTCAGGATCTGAAAACCTTCCAGGCATCCATCAAGACCAACCCCAAGCTGCATCCCGCATCGGGCGAAGAATTGCTCAATGCCTATCGCAACTATCTGACGCCGATGCAGGCAAAACTCCCGCTTCTCTTCGGACGGTTGCCTAAAGCCAAGTTTGAGGTCGCGGAAGTCCCCGATTACGCGCAGAAAACCGCCGCCGCCGCGTATTACGAGCAAGGCGCCCCAGACGGCTCCCGACCCGGCCGCATTCGCATCAACCCTTACCACGCTACTGAAAAGAATCTCGTTGAAGTAGAGAACACCGCGTATCATGAGGGGCTGCCGGGACATCATCTGCAAATCTCGATTGCACAGGAGCTGGACGACGTTCCCACGTTCCGTAAATTCACCGGAAACACCGCGTATGTGGAGGGTTGGGCGCTTTACTCGGAACGTTTGGGCAAGGATGTGGGTTTCTATCAGGATCCGTACTCGGATTATGGACGATTGGAAGCGGATATCATGCGCGCCATCCGTCTGGTGGTGGATACCGGCGTTCACAACCAAAGCTGGACGCGGCAGCAGATGGTGGATTACTTCCATGACCACTCGGCGATTGACGAGACCGAGGTGCAGTCCGAGGTGGACCGCTATATTGCGTGGCCCAGCCAGGCGCTGGCTTATAAGATCGGCCAGTTGAAGATCTTAGAGCTGCGCGACCGGGCGAAAAAGGCGCTGGGCGACGGCTTTGACCTGCGCGACTTCCACGATCAGATTCTGGATGCCGGGGCCTTGCCGCTCGATGTCTTAGACGCCCGCATCGACGCCTGGATCGCCGGCCGGAAGACGGCCGTGAAGCCGTAATCCCTTCGCGGATGCGCCGCGCTTCTTGCTGTTTTTTGCGCGAAGCGTGTTTTCACATGGGCATATATGCGGAGTAAAGAGCGCCTTTACTCCGCGTGGTTGGCGACAAATTGCGTAGGGCGATTTGATAAGCGCGAAAACTCGCCGCGGGCGCGGAGTAAAACCGGGCCTCTCTGCTTACGGGCGCGGAGTAAAACGTGAAAAACAGCCTCAAAATAGGCTGTTTTTGGTCGTTTTTGCGCTGTTTTTGACGTGAAAGCGGTAGCGTTTAGATGCCTATGCGGAGATTTGTGCCTGCACCTGCGTCTCTAGCTACCGATTCGGCTTGGTCCGATCGACAAACCTTGGCGCGTGATGTACGCTAAAACCATGCGGTCACCAAAAGTCATAGATCTGTTTTGTGGGGCTGGGGGATTCTCCCTCGGAGCCTATAATGCCGGTCTCAAGGTCATTGCATCCGTAGACATCGACGACAAGCTAACGAGTTCTTATAAAAGCAACTTCCCGCATGGGAAGCTGCTACTTGCAGACATATCAACCCTGCGGATCAATTCGCTGCTCAAAGCTGCCGATGCCGGCGCAGCAGATGTCGATGGAATCATCGGAGGGCCGCCTTGCCAGGGGTTTAGTACCATCGGAAAACGCAATGCAGCCGACCCAAGAAACGGTCTTTTGCGCCACTTCTTTCGGATAGTGGCTGAAGTGCGTCCAAAGTTTTTCTTGATGGAGAACGTACCCGGCCTCATTGCTGGCGTGGCAAAGGGCATCTTCGACAAGGCGGTTTCCGATCTCGACGGCTATACGCTTATTGGTCCTGTATGCCTCGACGCGCACGATCTCGGAGCCCCTACGCACCGAAAGCGAATTGTCGTCCTCGGATATGACCCCAACAGAGTTGAACCGATTACCGAAGCTGAAATAAAATCGCTTTCGTGTTCCGAAAAGCTGACTGTCAGAGATGCCATAGCCGATCTTCCGGAACCCTCCAGCCACTCTGCCGGTCCTTATCGGAATCTCAAAACGGTTTCTAAGTATGCTATGCGCGCACGGTCCGCACCTGGGCGAGGACTGGGTTCAGCTGCCTCACGACAAAGAATCGTTACCGGGCAGGTCAGCGGCATTCAGATTACCCAACACGCCCCGAAAGTGATTGAGCGCTTCAGACGAGTTCCCCAAGGAAAAACGGATGACGTCAGCAGATGCGTCCGCCTCAAGTGGGATTCCGCAGCTCCGACCCTTCGAGCCGGTACCGGGCCAGACAAGGGCAGCTTCCAATCTGTCAGACCGCTGCACCCTGTGCGCCCCCGCGTGATTACAATTCGAGAAGCTGCGCGTCTTCAAGGGTTCCCGGATTGGTTCGATTTCCACGAAACAAAATGGCATAGCTTTCGTATGATCGGGAATTCCGTCTCCCCAATCATGGCCGAGGCTTTGCTTAGATTGATCGCCAAGAAGATCAAAAAGATTTAGTACTGTATCCGGTGGAAGTGTGGATAGTATCTGTGAAATCTGAAGTAGCTCTTCAGCTTCTCCTCTGACAATTCAGGCCTTTTGTCTAGTCTAAACCTGAGACTTCTCGCCACTTGCGCCGGTGTTTTGCGACTCCCAAAATTTTGATCTAGTGTGAGCTTTTCTCGTTGGCTTAGGAATGGCACGTTGATATGCAGCAGTTCCCAGCCCAATCCGGCGAACTCAAAGTCCCCAATCCTAGTCCGCGATATATAGTCATCCACCTTCTCTGTACTAAGGAACGTTCCGGTTACGGTCACCATCGTATGCTCAGAGTCCGAATAGCTATACGAACCCAACGGCAAAAAAAGGAGTCCCGGCCTTGATGACAGTGATCTCTGGATCTGGTGCTTCATCAGATCCTGCACAAAGCGTGGGAAGCCCTCCTTCTTAGCATCGACAAGCTCAATTGCTCTAGGGATCATATCGCCGAAGTCATCCCTCAGCTTCTCGAATCTTCTTTGGTCACGCGCTTCAACCCTCTCGTTGGGTATCAGCGCTGCGATGCTGGCGGGATTAGCGTTCATCGTGATCCTTAGGACATCGAACTCCCTTGCATCCTTGGCGAACACGCTGATTTCTTCCAGTTGATTTCGTCGCTTCGATGCTGCGGTGAAATCTAACCAACAGATCATTGGCCGCTTACCAAACTGCTGCCGTATTACACCAATGTTATTGACAAGCTCACCGCTCGTCAGATGCCTGCATTGAATGCATCCGTATGGCCTATTGTGCTTCTGTCTCTCAACAATCCAATCTTCTTGCTCAATGGAAAGCATTCTTTCAGTTCCGAAAACTTGATGGATTGCCTTAAAGTCTTCGAAATATACACCTCCAAACGAGATATATAAAGCGTCCTTAACTGGTGTAACACGACTGGCATGGGATAGTAGCTCGACGAAAAGTTGCCGATCAACGTGCTTGTTCTGTCTCAAGTGATATGGAACTGTTTCTCCACTCATGCCTCCTTAGCCTCCTCAAGCACGCGTTCAAAGCAGGCTTTACCTACCTCTCCAGGCGCAACCGTTTCATCGTCGAACAGAAAGGCCGCTACTGCCTGAATATCCTCTTTAGATTTTGAAAATCTCACGATTCTGAAACGATCACCTGTAAAGCTCGGCAGTTTTGGGCTAAATGTTTTGCCACCAACCAGCTTCGTTCTGTCAGCAACCCATGTCAAATTGGCAGAATCGAGCTTGGCCTCTAACTGGTCGTAGTCTATGGAAGCAGTTTCGTAGAAGACCTTCTTTCGTTCTTCCGGAACTTTCTTGAGGCGGTTGGTGAAGGAAGTAAAAACTTTCGTCCCCTCTTGCATTTTGTCTCGAACGCGCTGATATAACTCGCTGTTCAAATCTACGCCACGCTTCGTGCTTGTGAGAGGAAGCTTGGATGCATCGTCGGCGGTGAAACGAACCGTGCCTGAGATTGCGATAAACTGATTATGGAAGCTTGGCACCCCGCCAAGGCCCCAGCCTGTCAGATGACCCGTGTCGTGCGTTAACACCACTCTGTCGTTGCAGATGACGTTCCAGCCCGACTCATCAGCTGTGAAGGTGGCGGAGTCCTCTTCTTCTTCTTCGATCTCAGCAGGGTCCTGGACCGGTTTGTAAAAGCCCACGCTCAGGTCGATTTTCACGCCGTCAATAGTGCCCTTGAACAAGAACGGGGCGACGCCTTGTTCGTACGCGTCTAGATCAACGCTGATAAATCGGAACGGCTTGGGCTTAACCCGAGTGTTGTTGATCTTGATCTCTAAGCCCTTCTTCATGATGATTGCGAACTGTTGGCTCACGACACCTATAAACTCGCCCTCAAATCCATGCAGATCTATGAACTGCCTTCTAATCTGTTCATGTAAATCCCGGATTTCAATTCGAGTCCCTGCCGTTCCTCGGTTGCCTTGAAGCGGTTTCATGCGAAGTTGCCAGGTTCCCTCGTCTTTCAACCAATTGGGGGGTATTTCGACTGTGAACCCTTCTGATTTGGTTTTTGAGGTCACGGTCGAGGATTGCCCTATCTTGAAAATAGCTCGTTTCATCCCAATGCCGTATGCCCCGACGGTAGGAAGCTTCTTCTCCTTATCTGCCGCCGCAAGTTCAATTCTGCCCATTCGGAATGCACTGGTACGCGCGCGATGCATATCAATCCCGCCGCAATTATCTTCGATGACAAATTTCTCACGATCAAAAGTAATATGCGCCCAGTGCCCCGCATAAGGCTTCGCGCCCGCGAGACTAGCCTTTGGGACAGACCGCATCAATCCATCGACACAATTATCCAGGAGGTCGAGCAGAGCGTCCTTAAGCTCAATGTCCCGAGTTAGGGTCCGCACGAAAAACGCTTTTGTCGGTGACCCGTTGATCAGGTTCTGATCGTTGGTTGGCATGATGACGGAAGTTTACACCTCTTGCCCTACGGTTTGAGGAATTTAGAGAGCTTTTTCTCCAGCCGGAGGGGCTGGCGTAGCTCACATTGCCACACGGTGAGAGCCCTCCAGCCCTGTATTGTGAGTTCGGTAAGGTTCCTCTTATCATTTTCGATATTGCGGGCGATCTTGGGAATCCAGTATTCTGGCCGACTTTTTGGAATTCGACCTTTTGAGCATCCTGCATGACCGTGCCAAAAGCACCCGTTCACGAAAATCACCTTTCGCCTTCCCGGAAAAACGATATCTGGCGTTCCAGGGAGGTCTCTCCGATGCAACCGATAGCGGTATCCTTTGCGCGTTAGCAAGGATCTTACCGCCCTCTCAGGGGTAGTGTCCTTCGTGGGAACCGCACACATGATCCGGCTCCGCCCCGCTTTAGAAACATGATCCGTCACTGGCTTCCATCAAAATCTGACCATCAATCGGACGTCAGAGAATCAGATTAACCGGAAACTGTTTGCTTTTGAAGATTAATCATTGGAAGTCGGCTTATGAAAGGTTTTCGGCCGTGACGTTGATTACATGCGTAGGTGGGGCTTTAGATCAGTTCGGGCGGCTAGCTGGCGGGTTGGTGTTTTTTTGTGCGAGAAGCGGGAACTGGGCGCTCGGCATGGATGCGGCTGGCTGGGCGCGGCTTCGCCGCGTTGATTGATTTTCTAAATTTCTATGATGGTTTTTGCGGGGGTTGAAACCTCCGGCGTCTGCCGCTTTCTTCAAGCTGGAAAGGGAAAATGCAGGTCCTTCGACTCCCCATTCGCTTCGCTCAGGGTCGCTCAGGATGACAGCATACAACGCAAACGCGGGTCCTTTGCTTTGCTCAGAATGACAGCGCAAAACGCAAACGCAGATCCTTTGCTTTGCTCAGGATGACAGCATTAACCGCAAACGCGGGTCCTTCGCTTTGCTCAGGATGACAGCGTTAACCGCAAACGCGGGTCCTTCGCTTTGCTCAGGATGACAGCGTTGCGGAAATGCAGGTCCTTCGACTCCCCATTCGCTGCGCTCAGGGTCGCTCAGGATGACAGCATACAACGCAAACGCGAGTCCTTCGCTTTGCTCAGGATGACAGCGTTGCGGAAATGCGGGTTCTTCGACTCCCCGTCACTCTGTTCAGGGGTGCGAAGGAGGACGTGCTGTGCAGGTGTTGTATGTCGGCTAGTGGCTTGAGAGCGTGGCTTGGGAATGGCTGCTGAACGAGCGCGGGCGAGACGCCCGCGCGACAGCCGGTCTGGAGACCGGCGCTCCACTCACGTTACTATGCGCTCCACTCACGCTGTTAGGCGCTCGACTCACGTTACTATGCGCTAGACTCGCGCTATTATGCGCTGCACTCAGGCTATTGGTCGCTACACTTACGTTGCCAGGAGCTACACTCAGGCTGCTCGGCGCTGCGCTCAGGCTACTCCGCGCTACGCTCAGGCGGTTAGTTGCTACACCCTGGGTATTCGGCGCGGCGTTCAGGCTATCCGGCGATCCATTGAGGCTATCTATTGCATCAGGCTATCAATTGCACAAGCAAGCGGTCGCGGGACTAGCTGCTGAGGATGGTTTCGTTGCCGAGGATGCGGTAGAGGGTGGAACGGCTGATGCCGAGTTGGCGGGCGGCGCGGAGCTTGTTGCCGTGGTTGAGGTCGAGCACATACTGGACATGATGGCGGATCATGGCGTCGAGGGATAGATTCTCGGAGCGGGGTGCGGGCTGCGCATCGAGGGTTGGCTCGGCGGAGGCGGAGAGGGCGAGATCGCCGGGGCGGATGACGCCGTTGGCGGCTTCGAGCAGGGCGGTTTCAAGGACGCAGGAAAGCTCGCGGACGTTGCCCGGCCAGTTGTGCTGGAGAAGGCGCTGCAAGGCTCCTGCGCCCATGACGACGGGGCGCTGCTGATAACGGCGGCAGATACTGTCGAGCAGGGCCTGGGAGAGGACGGAGATGTCTTCCTTGCGCTGGCGCAGCGGTGGAATATTGAAGCGGACAGCGGTGAGGCGGAAGGCGAGGTCGGGGATCATGAGGCCCTGACCGGCCATCTGGCGCAGCGAGGCCTGCGATGAAGCGAGAACGACGGCGCGGCCCGGCGAGCGGTCCTGAAGCTTTTTGAGGACATTGAGCAGGAGACCCTGGCCGGCGGGCGTGAGCAGGTCTACACGGTCGAGGTAAGTGAAGCCAGCGAGCAGAGCGGGGTCGGCGTCGGCGACGAGCCACTCGCGGGCATCGCGGCGGACAAATCCTGAAGCAGAAAGCGGCGACCGGCCGTAGATGAGGCGGGCCAGGGTGTGTTTGCCGGAGCCGGCTTCGCCTTCGACGGTGGCAACCTGGAGATGCGGACCGGCCATTTCAGCCTGCATCATGAGCTTGCGCCACGCGGCGCTGATGCCGACGGCCTGAGGGAGGGACTGGGCTTCGGTCTCAATCAGAGGCATGGACGGAGCGGGAGGGTGAGCTGGAAATTGAGCTGCGCTCTGCATGGAATTCAATTCGCCTCCCCTCGATTGCTCAGGCGCGTGTCATTTTCTGGCTGGATCTTCCAGCCGGTTGGGCCAGAAGCCTTAGCCCGGATGCGCGAACGCGTCAACTGTCCTTTTATCGGCGGGAGAGAAAAAAGCATGAATGAAAATGCAAAGGGAGTTTCGGGAGGGAAGGGAAGAGGCTTTGGAATTGTTTGGGTTGGGGTGGAGATGGGGCGCGCGCGGCGAGAAGGCGGGGAGCGGAGAGCAGGGTGAAGAGGCGCGGAAAAGCAGCGCTGGCGCGGGGGGATGGCTTTCTATGCACCGCAAAGGGGCAGGGTAATTATTTCCGCTCGCCAGCCGATTCCCTCTTTGTACTATAATCGCTGCAAATTTCAAACCCGGAATCTGATTGTTTTGCACGGCGAATTCCCAGGGTTCTGCCCAAATCTCCCACCCAGCGAAGGGTGAGGCGAGGGCGGAATCGAGTAGAGGACGCGTGTGAGCGATTCGACGTACTTGCGGTTGAGTGGGAAGAGGCGGGTTCGGCTGGGCGTTTTTTTGACGCTGGCGGCTGTGGCGTTGTTGCTGATTTTCTGCCGTCCGGCGGGAGTTTGGGCGCAATCGGACGGGCGGAGTCGCGCGCAGGCGGCGAGTGACAAGGCTGCCGCGCCGCGTGCCGGCGCGCCGATTCCTCCCCGCGTGGCGCAGGCGAAGCGGTTTTTGGCAGAGCGGGGACTCACTCCAGCGCGGGCGCGTGCCGCCGCGGCGCTGCGGGCGCAACTGAAGAAACAAGCAGAAAATCCGGGTCCTGAGGTTACGCCGGATGCGGCGGGAACCACGGCGTGGACACAGGTTGGACCGCTTGCGGTTACGTCGCAGAGCTTTGGGCTGGTGACGGGGCGGATTTCAGCACTGGCTCTGGATCCCTCCGACAGTAGCGGCAACACGGTTTATGCGGGCGCGACCGGGGGCGGGGTCTGGAAGTCGATCAACGGCGCGGCGAATGCATCGAGCGCGGTCTTTAGTCCGCTGACAGATACGTTGTCCGCGTTGAGCGGGATAACAGACGCTTCGATCAGTATTGGCGCGCTGAGCGTGCAGCCGGGCGGGACGGGGGTGGTGTTGGCCGGGACCGGCGACCCCAACGACAATGCGGATTCCTATTACGGAAGCGGCATTTTGCGTTCCGCCAACGGTGGCGCCTCGTGGAGCCTGATTCCCAGTGCGGTGGATGGAATTCTTGGAGGAAACCTCTTTTTCCGCTTTACCGGGGAGGGTTTTTCAGGGTTTGCGTGGAGCACGGTGAATCCACAATTGGTTGTGGCGGCGGTAAGCCAGGCGTATGAAGGCGCGGTGGTGAATGCGGTCGCCTCCGACACCAGTTATGAGGGGCTTTACTACTCGCAGGACAGCGGCGTTAGCTGGCATCTGGCCACCATTACCGACGGAGCCGGCGCGGATGTGCAAGGGCCGAACGATGTGTTTACGGCGCCGGATGGAAACGCCGCGACTGCGGTGGTGTGGAACCCGGTGCGGCAACTGTTCATCGCTGCGGTGCGATATCACGGCTATTACCAATCGACGAATGGCGTGACCTGGACGCGGATGGCGAATCAGCCCGGCTCTGGACTGACTGCAGCGGCTTGCCCAACCAATCCCGGCCAGACGGGATCGAATGGCTGCCCGATCTTTCGCGGGAGTTTGGCGGTAAATCCGCTGACGGGCGACACCTTTGCATGGACGGTGGACATCGACAACCAGGATCAGGGGCTGTGGCAGGATCAGTGCCAGATCAGCGGTGGCGGCTGCGCATCGCAGACGCCGACCTTTGGCCAGCAATGGCCGACGAATGAACTCGAAGGGGATGACGCAGAGGGTCCGGCGACGATTGTCAACGGCGATTACACGCTGGCGCTCTCCGCCGTTCCCTACGAGCAGGACACGATTGTGCTGGCAGGAGATCAGGATCTCTGGCGGTGCAGCCTGGCGGTGGGTTGCCAGTGGCGCAATACGACCAATACGACAACCTGCATGAGCGCCGGGGTGGGAGAGTATCAACACGCGCTGGCCTGGGATGCGGCAAACCCGCTGGAGGTCTTTATCGGGAATGACAGCGGGCTTTGGCGGTCGCTCGACCAGATCGGCGAGACGGGAGCGGTTTGCAATCCGACCGACGTCAGCCATTTTCAGAACCTGAACGGGAGCCTGGGTTCGCTGGCCGAGGTAGTTTCATTTGCGCAGTCCAGCGCCACGCCGAATACGCTCTTTGCCGGCCTCGGCGTCAATGGCACGGCAGGAGTGAAGGGAAGCACCGCCCCCCCGGCGGACTGGCCCGAGATTCTGGGCGGCGAAGGCGGGCCGGTGGCCATTGACCCGACCAATAATGGGAATTGGTACGTGAACAACCAGAGTGGGGTTTCGATTTTTCTCTGTTCGCAGACCGCAGCGTGTACGCCGGCCTCTTTCGGCAGCACACCATTGATTGACGATGCAAATGTGGACAACGACGGCTTTACGATGGCCACGCCCGCGCCTTTCCTGGTCGATCCGGTGAACGCAAGCGCGCTGCTGATTGGCACTTGCCGGATCTGGCGCGGGCCGGCCAACGGAAGCAACTGGCCCGCCAACAGCGCGGCCAATGCGATCAGCCCGATTCTCGATGCTTCGGGCAACACTTCCTGCAGTGGCGATCCGCTGATCCGCTCTCTTGCCGCCTTGCCGATTGCCGGCGGCAGCGAAGTGATTTATGCGGGCATGTACGGCTCGCTCGACGGCGGCTCGATTCTTCCCGGACATATCTTCAGAGCGGCTTATACGCCAGGGGGCAGTTCGAGCCCTGCCTGGAACGACCTGACCTCAAACCCTGTCACGAATGACAGCGTGGGGATGAATCAGGACGGGTTCGATATATCGAGCATCGTGATCGATCCCCATGATCCAACCGGCAACACTGTTTATGTCACCGTGGAGGGCCAGTTCATCAATGTTGCCGCGCGGATGGTCTATAGCTCGACCGACGGCGGGGCGCACTGGGCAAATATCGCCGCGAATCTACCTCCTGCGCCGGCAAACAGCCTGGCGGTCGATCCGGGCGATGCGAACACCGTATACATCGCTCTCGACACGGGCGTTTATTCGACGCGCCAGATTGCCAGTTGCGCAACAGCCTCTTCAACATGCTGGACGGCCTTCGGAAGCGGACTGCCGGAGGCGCCAGCGGTAGTGCTGAGCACAACTCCGACGGGTTCTACGGCGCAGGAGTTACTGGCGGCAACTTATGGGCGCGGCATCTGGTCCAATCCGCTGTGGACGGCGGGAGTGGGGTTGACCACGGCCACGGTTTCGCCCGCATCGCTGAGCTTTCCCACTGTGACACTGGGCAACTCCAGCAGCTCACAGAAGATCACCATTACCAACAAGGGCAGCAAATCCCTGTTGCCGACGGCGCTTGCGATGAGCGGGGATTTCAGCCAGACCAATACTTGCGTGAATACGACGATCGCAGTCAACGGCACTTGCACGGTCACAGTAACGTTTACGCCGACGGTGGTGGGCAGCCGGACCGGGCAGATGACGCTGAGCGCCAATGTCAGCGGCGGGCAGATCAGCGCAGCGCTCTCCGGCATCGGGGCTTCGGCGGGCGCGGTCAGTGTCAATCCCAGTGCAATTAACTTTGGTCCCGACCCGATTGGAACGGTCAGCAGCGCGCTGCAGGTAACGGCCAACAATGCCGGCGGGACGGCGGTCTCGATCACCAGCGTGAAAGTGACCGCGCCTTTTCAGATTTCGACGAATGCCTGCGGCAGCAGCATTGCCGCAACCTCCTCGTGTGTAGTGCAAGTAGATTTTTTGCCCACGACCGCGGGCGCGGCCAGCGGCACGCTGACTTTTACCGATAGCACGGGAACACAGAGCGTGGCGCTCTCAGGCACCGGCCAGGCACCGGCGACGGACGCTCTCACGCCGACCTCGCTGGCCTTTCCCAATACCGTTATAGGGGCTGCATCGGCGCCGCTTTCCGTGACGATCACGAATAATGGAGATCTACCGCTCCAATCTATCGGCACATCGGTGAGCGGGAATTTTCAGGCATCGAGCAACTGCGGTACCAGCCTTGCCGGGCACTCCTCTTGCGTTATCAGCGTAACCTTCGATCCGCTCTCGCTGGGCGCGCTGACCGGCACGCTTATCGTCTCGGACGCGATTCGCGCACAGAGTGTGTCGCTCTCCGGCAGAGGCGCCGCGCCTCCGGTGATCACCCTGAGCGTGACCAAAATGTCCTTCACGGCGCAGGAGGTGGGTGTCTCGGGAAATCCGCGGGTGCTGACGATCACGAATACCGGCGGAACTGCGATGGCCAATGTAGGCTTTGAGTTTACGGGCGCCAATCCCGGCAGCTTCTCCACATCGGGCGATACCTGCGGCGCATCATTGATCTACGGCGGAAGCTGCACAGTGAATGTGATCTTCACCCCGCAGTCGGTAGGCGGGCTGGCGGCGACGCTGGTGGTGACCAGCTCCACTCCCGGGGTGACGGCCGGCCTTGTGACATTGACGGGCACGGGGCTTGCTCCGCCGCAGTTCACCGTTTCGCAGACGCAACTGCAATTCAATAACGTGATTCTGGGCCAGTCCAGCGGCGCGGATCAGGTGACGATTCAAAATACCGGCGGCGTGAGCGTGACGGATATGGAGTTGGCGGCGACAGGCGATTTTGCCGCCGCGATGGGCACCTGCACGCCAACCATCGCGCCGGGAGCGCATTGCTATGTGACAGTGACCTTTACACCGACGGTGCTGGGATTCCGGACCGGGACATTGACGATCTTCAGCGCGTCGGGCGAAGCGCCGCCGGTGACAGTGAGCCTGAGCGGCGTCGGGGTGGCGGCGGCCTCAATTGTCGGCAACAAGACGGAACTGGACTTCGGAAGTATCTCTCAGGGACAAGTCAGCACGGCGCAGAAGCTCTCGATCACCGATGTGGGCACATTGGAGATTGACGGGCTGACCTTTACCGTAA
>CAZHKN010000085.1:0-17545 GCA_964532725.1 uncultured Occallatibacter sp. | reverse complement strand
AACAACGCCTACGGCGAGAGCAACCAGGGCTTCGACAACCAGATCATCCAGCCCCCGCCGGACTCCATCTCCCAGTTCCAGGTGGTCACCAACAACGAAAGCGCGGAGTACGGCCGCTCCTCTGGCGCGACCATCAACGTTGCCTCCCGGAGCGGCTCCAACCAGTTCCACTCCACGCTCTACGAGTTCCTGCGCAACACCGATCTCAACGCCTACGGCTTCATCCACCCGGTCAGCGGAACGCATACATTTCCCAAGCCTGGCTTCAACCGCAACCAGTTCGGCGCGGACTTCGGCGGTCCGATCCTCAAGAACCGGCTCTTCTACTTCCTTGATTACGAGGGCTTCCGCCAGACGCTCACGCCCACTGTGGTATTGACCGTTCCCACAGAGAACGAGATCAACGGCATCCTGGCCACTGACGTCATGGACCCCCATACCGCCGGCAGCGCCACTCCCACTGTTTACAAGGCCGGCACTTCTATCCTGAACTCCCCGGACGCCAGCAACACGGCAAAGCAGATTCTTGGCTTCTTCAAGCAGTTGCCTTCGCAGTGCCAGATTGCTCCCGGCACTGCCGGCATCAACACCTCAACCGGCGTTGACTCCAACGACTGCGCCACCAATGCGCCATTCACCGACAACGCCGACAAGGGCGATCTGCGCATCGACTTCCAGCAAAACGACAAGAGTTCCTGGTTCCTGCGCGTCAGCGACCGCAAAGAGACGGGCATCAACTATCCCACGCTGCCCCTGCCGCTCGACGGCCAGACCAATGGCCGCGCCAAGATTCTCGACGGCCAGGTCGCGCTCGGCTACACGCGTCTCATCGGGGCAAACAAAGTCCTCGACGCACGCCTCGGCCTCTCCGGCACCCGCGCCGGCAAGTACACGCTCTCTATCGGAGACAACGCCATCACCATCCCCGGCCTGCCCACCGACCCCACGGTCGCCGGCGGCCTGCCCTCCACCAGCGTCTCCGGCGGCTTTAGCGCCTTTGGACGCCAGAGCACCAATCCCCAATGGCAGAACCCCTCGCTCCTCGATCCCAAGGTGAACTTCTCCTGGGTCAAGGGCAAGCACTCCCTCAAGTTCGGCTACGAGTACGAACACATCTGGATGGAAGTGCAGGACTCCAACCCGCTCTTCGGCTCCTTCTCCTACGGCAAGGGTTACAGCACCTGTAATACTGCGGCACTGGCCAATGGCTGCTCCGACAACACAGTTTCCTCAAGTGGTGTCGCCAGCTACACCACCGTCGCCGACAACTACTGGGCCGACCTGATCTTTGGCACAACCAACAACTACGCCCTGGCCACGTACTTCAAGGCCCACCTGCTGCAGACCATGGACAACGTCTACGCCCAGGACGACTGGAAGGTTACTTCCAAGCTGACGTTGAATCTAGGCCTGCGCTGGGAATACGGTTCGCCGTACTCCGAAGCCCACAACGACCTCTCCAACTTCGATCCCACTACACAGACCCTCCTCACCCTCACGCCCGGCGCAACCGCCACCAGCGCCATCACGCCTTACTCGGGCAGCGGAACCTATGGCAAGACCCTGGTCAATCCCTCCCTGGGCGACTACGCCCCGCGTGTCGGCTTCGCTTATGCGCTTACACCAAGCCTGGTTGTCCGCGGCGGCTTCGGCACCAGCTTTGCCCACTACACCCGCGCAGGCTCGGGCGATATCCTGGCCATCAACGCGCCCAACGCGCTCTTTGTCTCCGTCACCCAGCCGTCCAGCGTCACCGCGGCAGGCTACCGCACTCTCGATCAGGGCTACCCAACCGGCCTCGCCACCAACTTCAATCCCGGAACCGACAACATCACCTATATTCCCAAGGACACCAAGGACAGCTACGTCGAGAGCTACTTCCTCAGCATTCAGAAGTCCCTGGCAAAAAACACGCTGGTGGACCTGGCCTACGTTGGCAATCATGGCGTCAAGCTCCAGGGCTTCCTCAACGCCAATCAGGGCAATCCGTCGCTCGGCCTGAGCACGGTTGCTGGCTCAACCGGATTCACCCGGCCGTATCCCACATGGGGAGGGCTGGTTGGAACGACCTACGATTTCGGCGATATTACCGCCGCTGTCAACGAGTTCCACTCCCGCTTTGACGCCCTGCAATTCCGCTACGAGCAGCGCTTTGTCGCCGGACTCACCCTGCTGAACTCCTTCACCTGGGAGCACTCGCTGGACAATGCCTCGGCCTCGCTCGAAGGCAACACCCCTTCGCCGCAAGACGCCAACAACCTCAATGCCGACTACGCGCAGTCGGATTACAACCTCCCGGTCGCCAACATCACCAGCCTGGTCTATGAGCTGCCGGTGGGGCATGGACACCAGTTTCTGGGCAGCGCCAACCCCCTTCTCGACGGCCTGGTCGGTGGATGGCAGATCAGCGCCATCAACACCGCCGAAGGCGGAACTCCCTTCAATATCACCTACTCGCCGAACTCCGCCAACGTGGTATCGCCGCAGATCTCAGCCACCTACCGCGGAGCCAACGAATATCGTCCTAACCGGGTTTCCGGCCAGGATGTCGTCCTCTGCCACTCGGGACATTCCTGCTTGAAGCAGCTCAATCCCGCCAACGGCAGCATTCAATACGTCAACTATGGCGCCTTCACGCTGCCCGCGACCAAGGACGCCAATAGCAATCTCCTGAGCCCATTCGGCAACTCAGGCCGTAACCCGGGCCGCACACCGAATTACTACCAGACCGATTTCGATCTCAACAAGAAATTCAACACTCCGGTGGAGAGCATGAAGATTGAGTTTCGCGCCGAACTCTACAACATCTTCAATCACACCAACCTTTACCTGCCTGCCGGCGGCCTGGGCGGCACACTCAGCACTGCAACCTCGACCAACAACCCAACCACCGGCGGCGCCGTCACCGGCACCTTCGAGCCGCGCATCATCCAGTTCGGCCTGAAACTCGTTTACTAGGTTTCTGACTGCATCATTCTTCACAAATAATGGGACCTGAAATAAGCGGAACCTGGAACACCTAGAAAATGGGTGTCCCAGGTTCCTCTCTTTTGGGGATCTGGGAACGCGCAAAGCAGGATGATTGATAGCGCCGGCCTCCAGGTCGGCTGTCCTGTGGGTCTCCAGACCCACAGCAGATCTCTGGCAGCATCAACGCCGCCAATCGGAAACCGGCGCCACATTCCTTTTTCTATTTACGATAGGTTCCTAATCCTCACGGACGAAGATCGGTCTTTGAAAGCATCCCCATAAACTGTTTCTGCGTACACTGGTCAATCGCTTCCGCCACCAGTTTGCCTTCCCGGTTAAACACAAAAGTCTTCGGAATTCCTTCCACATGGAATTGCCCGATAACCCTGCGATCCGGGTCAAGCAATACCGTCGGATGATAGTTCGCCGGCGCTAGAAATGCGTTGACTTTTGAGGACTCTTCGTCGGTGATCGATAAAACCACCAGCCCCTGCGATTGGTAGCGCGCGTAGATGGAATCGAGATCGGGCATCTCCAACCGGCAGGGCGCGCACCACGTCGCCCAGAAATTGACCACAACAATCTTGCCGCGCAACTTGGAGAGGGTTACTTTCTTTCCTTCCAGATCTTTGAGCGTGAAGTCGGCCTTTTCTACGTCGGACTCGTTGGCGATCAGTCGTTGAAAGGCTTTCCAGTAGAGTGGATCGTCCAGAGTCGCCGCCACATTTTTATAGCGAACCAGATTGACCAGCTCCACATAGGGGTAAGGGGGGTCGTCACCCTGGGCTGGCACCGGCGACTCGGCCAGTGATTTCGCCAGCGTGTCGGCGACAGCTTGCAGCGCCTCCTGGCCCTGGTCGCCTTCGGTCACCAAACCAGCCAGCGCCGTGGCCAGCTTGACCTTGGAAGGGCCGGCAGCAAGCGTACGAATATCCGTCGCGATCTGAATTGTCACGGCAGGCCGCTTGGCAGGGTCTACCGAGCGCAGGGTCTTGATCCCGTCAGTGATGGAAGACTCAGTGACCTCTGCATGGATCACGGACGCGGAGGCTAACAGAATGGCCGCAAGCATGGCGTGCGAATACCGTTTCATGAAATCCTCTCGGAAAAGTGAGGTGGGTTTATCGCAGAATATCACTTGTTGCGCGGAATCATATCTCCTTGCGGTATTCGCTACCCATTCCACCCCGCCGCTATCAGCCGCTCTGAGACAGCCTCCACAATCTGCTCATGCACCTCGTCAATCGACAGGTCGCCGGCAATCACCACCACCCGCTCCGGCTCGCGTTCTGCAATCACGCGATACTTCTCCCAGACGCGGCTGTAAAACGCATCCTTCTCCTGCTCGAATCGCCCTTCGTCCGTACCGGTCTTCGCCGTCTCCCGCTCATTCCGCCGCCGCGCCCGCCGCAAACTCACTTCGAGCGACGGCAGCAGCAGCAGCGTCAGATCCGGCTGCAAGTTGCCGCACAGCAGCCGGTGCAACTCCAGCACAATCTCCGACCCCAGCTCGCGCCCGCCGCCCTGATACGCCTCGGTCGAGTCGGTAAAGCGGTCGCAGAGCACCGTCTTCCCAGCGATGAGCGCCGGTTCAATCACCTCGGCAATCGCCTGCGCCCGGTCGGCAAACATCAGCGCCATCTCCGTCAGCGGAGCGAGGCCAGTCGAGCGTGAGTCCAGCACCAGCGTCCGGATGCGGTCTCCTGCCGCCGTTCCTCCCGGCTGCCGCGTCACCACGGGAACCTGCCCGCGCCGCTCCGGTCCTTCTTTATCTAGCCCCCGTCTTTCCAGCCACGCCGCTAACCGCTTGATTTGCGTGGTCTTGCCTGACCCGTCCAGCCCTTCGAGCGTGATGAAGTGTCCCCTCGGCATGGCGTGAGTGTATCACTGTCACGGACAGTGGAGACGGTTCACTATCCGTTGTGTTACAACAAGATGATTTTGAAGAATTCCGGGCAGAAGTTTTGCCCGCACCGGAGCCATGCAAATGAAAGTACAGATTCCCCTGAAGCTCGCGCTTTGCGCCACGTTAGCCGTTGCCGCGCTCTCTTCCGGCAGACTCGTTGCGCAAAACCTCACCCTCGAAGGCCAGACCGGCGGCTTCATCACCCCCACCGCTTACGTCGTCGAATCCGGCAAGGGCCACTTCTTCTCGCACCCCGCAGTCGGCATCCACTTCATCAATGCCTCCGCGGTCATCGGCAAAATTGAGACCTTTAGCATCACCGAGGGATTCGGCAACCGCGCCGAGGCCGGCTACTCTCGCAGCGTCCACCAGCTCGGCGATGCCTCTACAGCGACACTGACCAACGCCGCCACCAGCAACCTGTGGGACTTTAACGGCATGAACATCTTCCATGGCAAGGTGGTGGCCATCAAGGACGGCCAGTTCGGCCCCTGGACTCCCGGCGTGGCGGTCGGCGGCCTGGTCCGCACACAGGACAGGTTTGTCTCGGGTGCATCTGTCCCCATCGCCGTCGAGTTATACGATGAGTACTGCATTGAGACCTCAGCGTGTACCCCGATGGCCGTTCCCGCCGTCAAATCCTATACCAACGGCGACGCGTATATCTCCTTCACCAAGACCTGGGACAAAAAGCCCGTCCCCTTCCTGCTCAACCTGGGCTGGAAGGCGACCGACGCTTCGATCTACGGCATCGGTGGCCAGGCCAACGGGTTTCACGGACGGTTCTTCGGCGGCGTGGGCATTCCTCTGCCCATCACCCACGGCATCGTCGCCGTCCCCGCCGCTGGATTCACCCAGGAGCCGCGGACAGTCAAAGGCCTCGGTCCCAATCCCCCTAACGGTATCCCGCTGATCCAAGGCAAGGCCGACCTGCCCACCACTCTCGACTATGCAGTCCGCGTCACCCAGCGCGAGCATCCCCACTTTGCCTTCGATATTGGCGTTGGCCAGGTAGCCGGCAATATCGGCACCGTTCTCTACAACCCGCCAAATACAACTCTTCTTATCCCACTGCCGGTCAACCTCGAAGCCCGCCACGTCATGGGCATTGGACTCAGCTACCGCTACTAGCAACCTGTTGCAAGAACTTCGCACTGCATCCGGGAGTTTAGCCCCGGATGCAGTTTTTACCATTCTATAAACAATTACATGTCTTACTCCGAGCGATTCTCTCCCGCCGAAAAATATCAAAAAAATACCAACTGTTCAATTCAGAACAGAAACTTCTGCGCGTCCTTTCTACTCTAAGAAAGCACTACCAAATCGGGGTCCTTTGGGAGTGGCTGAATGAACAGCAGCCACTCTTTTTTTTCCCGTTGATATTCCGTGCATCGTCAGCGGCAGGGCTGGAAATGTTGCCGAGGTCATTCGCATCTTTGCGAACGCAACTTCCGGAAGCCTGAGTCCTTGCTATCGTCGCTCCGCTGAGTCGCAGTGCGCAGCTTCAAAAACCACACTAATCCTGTTCATATTTGGGGATTTCGATTCCCCGGCTTGTCGTCCCCGAAAGAACCAGGAGGTTCTTCTCATGCAAATTCTTCGCTCTGCCCGTATCGCCCTGCTTGCTCTACTGGTGGCCGCAATTGCGGCGTCCGCGCATGCGCAACTCCTCATCAGCGTGAACTTCGCTCCCCCGGAATTGCCCGTCTATGTGCAGCCAATGTGCCCCCAGCCCAACCTGCTGTGGACGCCGGGATACTGGTCGTATGCCGATGGGGACTACTTCTGGATTCCCGGCGCATGGGTTGCCGCGCCTTCGCCCGGCCTGCTCTGGACACCCGGATACTGGGGCTGGCAAGACGGAAACTATCGCTTCAATGACGGCTATTGGGGCGCCCACGTCGGCTACTATGGCGGCGTGAACTATGGTGGAGGATTCCTCGGCGTCGGCTTTGCCGGCGGCGAGTGGCGCGGCGGAACTTTTGCCTATAACACAGCTGTGGTCAATGTGAACGAGACCTTCGTCCACACTACTTTTGTTGACCGCACCATCATCGAGCGCAGCACTGTCTCTAATCCAGGACATGCGGCCTTCAGCGGCGGCCCGGGCGGTGTACAGCATCAGCCCACGGCAGAAGAGCAGGTTGCCGTGCATGAATCGCACACCCAGCCAACCGCCATCCAGGCGCAGCATATAACCGCGGCCAAAGCCGATAAAACCTCTTATGCCAAGGCCAATGGAGGCCATCCTGCTACCCTGACTGCGGCCAAAGCACCGGCTGAGGAAAAACACGCCGCGCCCGCTCCGACGAAATCCGAAGCAAAGCCCGAACCCAAGACTGAAGCAAAGGCGGAACCAAAAGCTGAGCCAAAACCTGCGGCAAAAGCCGAGCCAAAGGCCGCGTCCAAAGCGGAGCCGAAGCCGGAAGAGAAGGCAAAGGCCGAGCCAAAGCCTCAATCGAGGACTGAACCGAAGCTTGAGCCGAAGGCAGCGTCCAGAACCGAACCAAAGCAAGCAGCAAGAACCGCGCCAATGGCCGCGCCAAAGCCAAAGGCCGAACCAAAGCAGGAAGCAAAAATTGCGCCCAGGGCTGAGCCAACGCAAGAAGCGCGAACTGCTCCCAAACCGGAACCCAGGGCTTCTACGCATCCGGTCTCGGAACCGCATGCGCAGGCTAAGCCCGCAGCCCATCCGGCTGCCGCACAAAAAGAACCATCGAAGTCTGAATCAAAACCAATGTAATTCCGTCCTCCCACGTGGTTGCATTGAAGACGCACAACCGCCCACGGCCCCTCGTGGGCGGTTGTGCGTCTGGCGTCTTAGCGGCTGAATTCAGTAATTTAAGTCAGCTCACCCAACTCCATCCAGACAAAAGTTTTCCACTGCCCTGCAACTTTTACTGGCCTCCTGGGTTGTTACTGGGGTAGTCTGACTGCGAGGTCGCATTCTCGGCTTTTGTGGTTTCCGGCCCCGGATGCGGTTCAGAAATATTTCGGAAGTTGTCGTTGCAGGCAGGGTGTAGCGGTTTGATACGCCGCACGCGATGCGCAGGTTCCGTTCAACATAAATTCAGTAACAGTTGCAAACCCATCAAGACCCTCCCGCTGGAGTTATGACTCGCCAGACGCGGAGGGATGAAAGGATCAGGAGGTTTTTCCATGCAAATCTTTCGCTCTGCGCGTCTGCTCTTGCTCGCAATGTTGGTCTCGTTGATTCCCGCCTCGGCATCCGCGGGGGTCTTCATCAGTGTCGGCTTCGCCCCTCCGGCAATGCCCGTCTACGTGCAGCCCCCGTGCCCCGAGGACGGGCTAATGTGGACCCCCGGCTACTGGCACTACGGCGACGAAGGCTATTACTGGGTTCCCGGCGCATGGGTTCCCGCGCCTTCGCCCGGCCTGCTCTGGACCCCCGGCTACTGGGGATGGGGCAATGGCGTGTACGTCTTCCATGAAGGCTACTGGGGTCCCCACGTCGGCTACTACGGCGGTGTCAACTACGGCTTCGGCTATATGGGTATCGGCTTTGCCGGCGGCGAGTGGCGCGGCGGACACTTTGCCTACAACACGGCAATCGTCCATGTAAACACCACCGTCATCCACAACACCTACATCAACACCACCGTGGTCAACAACACCACCATCGTCAACAATAACCACGTTGCGTACAGTGGCGGCGCAGGCGGCATCAATCACCCGCCCACGGCCGAGGAGCGCGTAGCCGAGCACGAGACCCATCAGGCCCCATCGCCCGTCCAGCAGGCGCACATCCAGCAGGCGCGCAGCAATCCCCAGTCCTTTGCCAAGAACAACGGCGGACACCCTCCAACAGCAGCCGTAGCCCGGCCGCTCTCGCCCTCGCATCCGCTGCCTGCAGCTTCGGCGCATGCGCAGGGGCAGGCTGACGCGCAGGTCAAGTCTCATTCCAACACCAACAATAATCGGACGGAAGCAACTGCACCTCATCCCACACCGCAGTCGCATCCGGCGCCGCAGGCGGAGCCTCGCCCTGCGCCGCAATCTCGTCCTGCTCCACAGGAACGTCCAGCCCCGCAGGCTCACCCGGCTGCTGCGCCCAGGTCGGAACCAAGGCCGCAAGCGGCTCCCAAAGAGGAGCGGAAGAAGTAACTCCAGCTCAACACAAAGCGACGAGGCCCGCGCTCATCCGCGGGCCTCGTCGTTTTTTCGCCACAAACTCCCGCCCCTTTGCACCAAGGAAAAAATCATAAGAATCAAATACCCTCGACGATGCAGGAATTATTCTTTGTCTCGCGCAACATCGCGGCCTTGATCGGGTTACTGTACATGTCGGTCCTGATGAACCAAAAGAACAATCAGCATCAACAGCGCAACTTGCTTCTGCCGGGCAATAACCAGCAATCGAACCGACTCATACACGCAAGCCCTTTCGCCACCTGTGCCAATGCATATTGCTTGGCGCCTCAACAATTTGTGTGAACACGAGGATTCTATGCGCATTTGCCGGAAATTATTTACTCTCGCAGTCATGCCGATTGCGATTGGTTGCGGAAACTCAAGCTTGTCAGCGCAGCAGAGCGCTTCTTCTTCCGCCGTCCTGCACATTCAGCAAACCAAGACAATTTCACAGGGTTCGCAAAATGGCTTTCCAACCTTCTTAGCCATGTATCACGTGCTCGATGGCGCTAAGTCACAGGTTGATGTAACCGGGCTAACTGGAACCCTTTCGCTGAAGAATTTCGATCCCACTTTCAGCGAAGTCTTGCTGCTGATTGTTTATTGGCAGGGAACATGCCCCGCCGATGACATCAATTTAACCCAGGCTGCAGGCATTATCTGGAGCGACATCGTGAAGAACCCCTCGCAATCAAGCTCTACGTTCAATGTGAACCTCGATTTTCCCAGTCCGCTGCCGACGACCGGCTGCATGGGCCTTTACTACGGCGGAGGGCCGCTGCTCGAAGGCAAGACCACCATCACCGCCGATCTGGATCTGACTTACAAGCAGGCAAGCTCGAACCCCAACACCGTGGTCAATGCCGGCGGCGGCGAATACTGCTTCGGCCAGGATTGGGGCTGCCAGAATGCCACGGCAATTGACGGCGAGGCCTTCGCGGTTCCGGCCACGCTGCCAGCCGGGCATTTGCTCGAGATCTACGGCAACATCAGCGATAGTTCGTTTGACGGCACATCGAATTACGGGCCGGTTCTCACAGGCAAATCCTGGGGCGCAGTGAACGACTTCTATCTGCTCCCCGGCGGCTGCGGGATATTCGAGGAGAACCTCAACGATCAGGGCTTCCCGAACCCCGCGCCGCTTTCGACGCTGCGCTCCTGGCTTCCCGCCGATGCGCTGCACCTTGCGAGCGTGCCGCTGGTAGATCGAATCGCAGCAGGAGAGACGGGCAAGGCAGCGCTGCAGGGCCAGGTCCAGAATATTTTCTCCGTGCCGGTGAAAGTGAACGCTGGCGATTGCCTGCTCACTATCTTTGGCAGAACAGGCAATGGAGCAACCGACAACGAAACGCAGGTGAATGCCCTGATGGCGCCGTAAGGCGTTTTGGACGAACGGAGGCGTGTGTCTTCAGATGAGAGGACATCGGTAAGGACCGTCTTAAATGAGCCGGTCCGCACCTTTCCTGCTTAACGCTTCCAATCTTCCAGGGTCTAGCCCCAACACTCTGACCTTTTCTCTGCATAAGCATCAAATTCATAAAATGGCCTATCTTCAGTCAAAGAGTCCTTGGGATTGCGGTGAAACACGATAATTGAGGAAACCTGAATGAATCGCGCACTTCTTGTCTCGGTTTTTGTTCTTCTTCTGATCCGGTTACAGGGCACGGCATACGCACAAATTATCGGCGTAAATGCTGCTATCGCTTCCATGAGCGTCGAGCAGCAGAATGCCATTCTCACTCAACTGCACGCCGCCGGAATTCATTACATCCGGTCAGGCATCCTTCCCGATGACAAAGGTGTCGATTTTGCCCGGCGTGCCCAGGCACAGGGCATCCAGATTGACTGGCTGGTCCAACTGCAATATCGGCCGGGCGCACCCAGCCGACCGTGGCCCAACGCGTTTGGCGTTTGGGCCGGACCTCCTCTCTCTGCCGCCGATCCTGATCAGTTCCGAAAGTACTTTGAGCCGCTGCTCGCCAAACTTGATACTGCCGGCGTGACTCTGGCCGGTATTGAGCTTGGAAACGAAATCAACTCACCCATGTTCAATGCGGATTTTACCCTGCCAGCTGAAAACCCCACCCGGTCTAGAGAATTCAGCCTTGATGATCTCTCACATGACCCCGAGGCACAACATGTGGCCAAGGGCTATCTGCAATATCTCAAGCTGCTTGCTGTCATCAAGGACGTTCGTTCGCGATCAAAACTCAACCAGCATGCGCTGATAGTCAGTGCCGGTCTAGTATTCAACGAAGCTCCGGATTCTCCGCGCGAGGCACGGCTGGATGCTGTCAGCGCGGCCGCGACCCTCGATTTCATGCGCGCCAACGGCCTGGATGATCTCGTGGATGTCTACGGCGTTCACACCTATCCCTGGACGGACAACCCGGGAAACCCGAGCGCCGCAGTGGGTCGCCGGGAACGATTGCAAAAATACGTCTTGGCGGAGTGCCAGCCGAAAGGGAGTTCCGGCGGCAAACCCTGCTGGATTACCGAATGGGGTATCCCCAATCACGATGCATCCTGTCCTACACATGAAACGAATCAGATATCTCTGGTCAACGAGACGAGGTCCAACTTTCGACCTTATATCGCGCAGAAACGAGTTCTCGGACTCTTCTACTTTGCGTGGCTCGACACCCGCGAAAATTTCGCCATCTATCGGTGCGATCATTTGACGGAAACCGGGCACCTGGCACTGGCGCCCTTCTAGCTTGTAATTTTATTCGTATAACGGATGGTTAAACGACAATACGGGCGGCTGTTGCCCGGTACCGGGTGCCGGGCACCCTATGTCCCTCGCACTCGGGGACATGGGAAAGCGTCATCTAGTCCCTAACTTCAATCCCCGCGATCTCCACTTCCAACCCGCCATACTGCGCATGATCGTTCTCGCGGATCTTATACGCCACATCCACCACCGAGCCCATGCCCAGCTTCAGCTCCGCGGCCCGCGCCGCCAGATTCCATCCCACCGCGCGCACTACACTGCTCGCCCCCACCGGTGGCGCTTGCGTCTCTCCGCGTTCCTGCAATAACTCCAATCGCAGATGCCGCTCCTTCATGATCTTCGGCGCGCTCACCAGCCGCACATTCCGCGCCACAAACACCGGCTCCAGATTCCCATGCCCCAGCGGCTCCAATTTTTTTAGCCATCCATGCAGCACCGGAGTTATCCGGTCCAGCGGCAATTCGGCATGGATCTTCAGCACTCGCTCCAGCGGGCGCGCCGCCAGATGCTCCTCGGCATAGATCCGCAACCGCCGTTTCAACTCCGGTATCTGCTCAGTAGGCAGCGCGAAGCCGACGGCAAAAGCATGACCGCCAAACCGCGTAAAAATCTCGGCGCAGCTCTCCAGCGCATTCAGCAGTTGAAAACCATCCACCGACCGCCCCGAGCCATGCGCCACCCCATCCTCGACACTAATCACCAGCGCCGGCTTGGCCGTCCGCTCGACGACACGCGACGCCAGAATCCCAATCACTCCGCGATGCCAGCCATCGCCATCCACCACCAACAGCCGGTCCGCGGCCAACTCGGCATCGGTAGCCAGCTTCTTCTCAATCGCTGTCAGCGCTACGGCTTCCGTGTCGCGCCGGTCTTGATTCAGCCGCTCCAGCTTGCCCGCCAGCTCCGCCGCCCGCTGCGCGTCGCGCGTCGTGAACAGCTCAATCACCTCGCTGGCCACATCCATGCGCCCTGCCGCATTGATCCGCGGAGCCAGCCGAAACGCCATATCGAAGCCCGTCAACGGCTTCGCCGACGGGTCCAGCGCTGCTACCTTGAAGAGTGCCTTTAACCCCGCTCCAGCCGGTTTAGTGAGTTCCTTCAACCCCAGCGCGGCAATCACCCGATTCTCGCCAGAGAGCGGCACCGCATCGGCAATCGTGGCAATCGCCGCCATCTTCAAAAAACTCGGCAGCGTCTTCTCGCGCGTACGCTGGGCGTCGCGCCGCTCCAGCATCGCCTGGCCCAGCTTGAGCGCAATCGCCGCGCCGCACAGCGACTTCTCCGGGTACGCGCATCCCGGCTGATTCGGATTCAGAATCGCCAGCGCATCTGGCAGCCGGTCGCCCGCCTCGGTCAAATGATGATCGGTAATAATAAGGTCCAGGCCCAGCCGCCGCGCGGTCTCCGCCTCGGTAAAGGCTCGCATTCCAGTATCGACAGTGATCACCAGCCGTACGCCGTCCGCGTGTGCCGCCTCCAGTACGCTTGATTGCAGCCCGTAGCCCTCGCGCAGCCGGTGCGGCACATGGAAGCGCGCCTCGCCGCCCAGCATCTCAATCGCTGTCTTCAGCAGCACAACCGCAGTCGTCCCGTCCACGTCGTAGTCGCCATACAACAGCACCGGCTCACGGCCGGCAATCGCCGCTGTCAGCCGCACTACGGCAGCCGTCATGCCCAGCAGCAAATAGGGATCGTGCAGATGAGAAATTTCCGGATTCAGAAACGCAAAGGCCGCGCCCGCCTCGCGAATTCCACGAGCCACAAGCAGTTCGGCCAGCGCCAGCGGCAATCGCGCCGCCTCGGCCAGTTCGCGGGCCTCCTGCGGATGCTGCTCCGCCAGCACCCACCGCTGCGGGGGCTGCCGGCTCGCATCGTTTCCACCTGATAGAATCGCAGCCGCCACGCGCTCTCAGCCTCTCCGCCCGGCACTCCGCGCCGCGGGCAATTGCATCGGCTGCTACCTCCTGATCAGGTATCCGGAGTAAACCAGGCTCAGGGCGAAGACCATGCCGAAGATCATCCCGGCTATATCGTAAATCTGCCAATGCCAGCCGCCGACCGCAATTCCATACGCCACAATGCCAATTCGCACCATGCAATATGCAGCCCACGCATACAGCAGCCAGCCAATCCACCTAACCTTTGATCTCTTCACTGTTGGTTCCATGCCAGTTTCCCCGTCTGGGTCCGAGCGCTTCCCCACATATACAGCCCACAAACACACCAAAGATATTGAAAGCGCTCAACAGCAGCTTCAATCTCCCGGCCTTTTCATGGATGCGCATTAAGGTGAGGCCTGCCATCGCGTCAGCGCACACCAGCGTAATGCAGGCCAGTACGATAAACCCAATAATCCATGGTTTGAACTTCGCTTTCAAGTCCTCGCCTCGCCGGACTTCTATTCGTCCTCATCGTGGTCATGATCGTGATCGTCGATTAAGATATCCTGAAACCCTTCAATATCTTCAAGCAGCGACTGGAAGCGCTCATACCACTCCGTCGTCGTCTCGTGCAGAAAGACAATGCCCTGGTGCACAAATCCCAGCTGGATATACCCCACCATGCCGGCGTACTTGCGCAGCCACTGCGCCTCCACCAGCTCCGCGGCCTCTTCATCGGGAAAGTTCATCTCCCCGGCCTCTTCCACCAGCGCGTCCAGCTCCTCGCGCTCCAGCCGCATCTCGCTGAAGGTCACAAATGGAGCGCCCACGTGCTTGGCCATCTCCACAAAATCCTTCCACGCGTCGGGATTGTCCTCCCCCTCCCACACAATCGAGGGGATGTCCTCCGTCACGTATCCAGGAACCCGCATTAGCCCATGACCTTCAATGAAGGCCACCATGTCGTCTTTAAGAGAGAGAAGGTTGTCCGTGCTCATAGTCAACATTCATTCTCGCAGATGCACCCCCACCCCCGGCACATCCACCCTGAGGAAACTTTCCTGTGGGGTACTCCGCGCCCGGCGATCCTTCCGTCTCACTCAATCGGCAATTGGACCAGCTTCGGCGGCGATTGTGGTCGCGTGACTGTATCATCCGGCTCATAAATTGAAATCCCTTCCATCATTTCCCGCCGCTGGTGAGCGATCTTGCACAGACCCACCCGCAGGCAACTCACTAGCTTAAAGAGACCATGTGGCGTCGGCACTCTAAAGTGAGCCGTCAGTATCACGACTTTCAGCACATCACCCCCCAGAATCACGCTGGCCGGACAAGAGGTTATACATGCGCAACATCAGTATCAGCGTCAAATGTTTCTTGACTTCCCTAATGGTTGTTCTCATCGCCGGATGCGGCATGGAGACAGTCTCTATTCCGGCCGTTGTGTCCACGATCCCCGCGAATGGCAGTACCAATGTCGCCCTCAATACGGTCATCAGCGCGACTTTCAACATGCCGATGAGTCCGGCCACGATCAGTGACGCAACCTTTACGGTTGCCGGTCCGGGTGGAACAGCAGTAGCAGGCGCAGTGACCTATTCCGGGTTGATTGCAACCTTTACGCCCTCTGCCGCTCTGGATTACTCAACTCTCTACACGGCCACGATCACCAACGGCGCTGCCGATCTCGGCGGCGCTCATCTGCTGGCCAACTATGCATGGACATTTACAACAATTACTCCGCCGCCTGCGGTGATCTCTACAATTCCCGTGAATGCTGCAACAGGCGTGCCCATTGCGCAGGTGATGAGTGCGACCTTCAATGAGCCGATGAGTTGCGCGACGCTCGTATCTCCCGCCAAGGCGTTTATCGTAACCGGCCCCGGCGCTGCTCCAGTGGCGGGCACCGTCGCTTGTACGGGATCCGTGGCAACCTTCACTCCCTCCGTCGATCTTGCATTCAATACCGTCTACACAGCAACCATCACCACCGGCGCAACGGACCTGGCGGGCACTCCTCTCGCCGCCAATTACGCATGGACCTTCAGAACCCTTCCAGCTCTTACGCCTCCAGTGGTCATCGCTACCGTGCCGGTGAATCTGGCAACTGCTGTGCCCATCAATCAGGCCATTAGCGCCACGTTCAGCGTCGCCATGACGCCGGCCAGCATCGATGCGGCAACCTTTACCGTGACCGGGCCGGGCAGCTCTGCTGTGACTGGCGTTGTTACTTATGTCGCAGCCGGTTCGGTAGCAACCTTTGTGCCGGCGGCCAACCTGTCGCCAAGCACTCTGTACACGGCGACCATTACCACCGGGACAACAGACTTGGCAGGCGCCGCTCTGGCCAGCGACTACGTATGGACCTTTACCACGGCTGCCGCGGTAGTGGTTGTGCCGCCAACGGTCATTGCGACAATCCCACTCAACGCAGCAATTGATGTACCGCTCAATCAGATTGTGAATGCGACCTTCAGCGAGGCGATGAACCCGGCTACCATCAATTCATCAACCTTTTCCTTGACTGGACCGGGCGCTACTGCCGTCTCTGGCTTGGTTGCGTATGCGGCAATCGGAGATACGCTGACATTTACCCCCACAGCGAATCTCGCGCCCAGCACTCTGTTCAAGGCAACCATCACCACCGGAGCGACCAACCTCGCGGGCACAGCTTTGGTCAACAACTATGTATGGACCTTTACAACCGGAACGGGCATAGCAACTGTTGCTCCTGAGTTGGTCTCCACCGTCCCTGCAAACCTGGCCGTAAACGTACCCTTGAACCAGGCAATCAGCGCAACATTCACCGAAGCGATGAATCCGCTGACCATCACCAATGCAACCTACGAACTCACTGGACCGGGGGCAACCCCGATCGCGGCTACAGTAGCCTACGACGCAGTCAACTTCATTGCCACTCTCACGCCCACTGCTCCGTTGACTGCCGGCACCAGCTATACCGCGACAGTGACAACCGGCGCAACCGATGTAACAGGCGACCCGCTGGGCAATACCGGCGCGCCAAATCCATGGACCTTTACAACCGGAACTGCAGTGGCGCCTCCGCCAGTCGTCCTTGGTCCGACTGGATCCCTCTTCGGCGCATTCGGTGGCACTGCCGGCATCACTAATCAGGGAATCTACACGGTCGTCAATGGAGATATCGGAACCACCGCTGTCTCAACCTTGATCACCGGCTTCCACGACACCAGTGTCATAATGAGCGGCCAGCCGCAATGCACCTACACCGAGACGCCGCTCAATATCGGGCTGGTGAATGGCGTAATCGATACCGCCGCGCCGCCGCCGACCGTTGGCTGCCCCAATGAGGGAACAGCACTCACTTACACCGTCGCGCAAGCCGCCGCATTGGATACGCTCACAGCCTACAACACCCTGGTCGCCATCCCGCTTGGCCTGGATGTCTCGGTCTGTCCTGGATGCGGAGGCGGCTCGGCCGGCGAGTTAGGCAATCGCACGCTGCCGGCCGGCATCTATAAGGCGGCGCCGGGAAGTTATACCATGTCGCTCGGCGATCTAACGCTTGATGCCAAGGGCGATCCAAATGCCTTCTGGGTCTTCCAGATGGCGACAACGCTTACCGTCGGCACGCCGTCCTCGCATCGCAGTGTTCTGTTGGTCAACGGCGCGCAAGCCAAAAATGTCTTCTGGCAAGTTGGAAGCGCCGCCACCATCAACGGGATTCTCGGAGGCGGAACGATGCAAGGCACCATCATCGCTCAAGACGGCGTCTCCATTTCGACCGCCGGAGTGGTTGCAATCACCACGCTGAATGGCAGAGCCATGGTTTTGACCGGGCCCGTGACAATCGTGAACACCGTCATCAATGTTCCATAGGCCCTTGTAGAGACCGCCCGCGTGGGCGGTCTCTACAGATTCGCC
>CAZHKN010000084.1:0-17614 GCA_964532725.1 uncultured Occallatibacter sp. | reverse complement strand
TCTGCAAAACCTTTATGCGTCGGTTCGATCCCGACCCGCGCCTCCAATCCTTTCAGTAATATGTAGGTTTTTAAAAACGTGAGGCCTATTGCGCCCCGACCGAGACTATCGGGAGGGGATTTTTTGCGGTTTACGCCCCCTTCGATCTTCCTTGCGCCCTTGCCGCACACCTCTCAAAAAAGCAATCGACTGGTGTTTTATAGCTCTCGATTGAACTACGAACAATTTACGCATTCCAAGGTAAACATTTCTAGCCGCTCTCTTGGAATGCTTCTCCGCGCTTGATCATCTCTTCTGTTCACAGCGACTTGCTCTTTGGAATGCAAGTTGCCGAAATAAGCCCCAGCACGAGCGAATTCCCCATTCAGGAGGTAGACTTCTATGCGACTTTGCACCCGAACGTTTACTACTCAAGGTCTGCTCTGCTTGACCGCATTCGCCTTGGCATCTGGCATGAAGGCGATAGCCATGAAACCGGCGTTTGTTCAGCCCGCGGGTATCGGCGAACAAGAAACGCAGCATTCTCAGCAAAAGCCCGACATGCAGCAATCGGGCACTCCCAGCCTGACCAGCCGGCAACCAAGGCCATGGTCGTTACCGGCATGATCGTCAAGAGCGGTTCCTATTTCGTCCTGCGGGATTCGTCCGGGGCCGTTTATCAACTCGACGCTCAGGAGAAAGCCCAGCCGGATGAGGGTAAGTCCGTCAAGATAACGGGCAAGCTTGAAGCAGAGGCCAAGTTTCTCCACGTGGAAACAATTGAAGAACTCAATGGGTGATTCAGTCATAACTCGGATAGCTTGGATAGCCAGCTGAATCCGCTCAGATCGCCTGAATAAATTGCAAGCCATGCGGACAGGCTCTCCCTGCCGCATGGCTTGCCCTTGCGATCTTATTCATCACCGTCCGGTTAAAACTGACCGGAACGAGGCCCACATTCTCGCCAGATAGCTTGGAGTTCCAAATACGGCTGTCTGATGATGGGCTTCCATTTCCCCATAAAGAGGAGAACAAGATGCATTTTTTTCGCCTTCGATTGGTTGCGGCGCTTTTTTTAGGAATCACGCTGATCTCGGTTGCCTCCACTTACTTCGATGTCCTTGCACATAGGCACATCTTGCGTAGCGACCTTGAACGAAGAACGCAATGGCTCGCGGCAGGCTTGCAACCACAGATCGAACAGCAACTCATTTCGGGCGCCGCGGTTGATTGGCCGGGGATGCTGCACACTCTACGGCAACGCTCCGATCAACCGGCCATGGCAGCTTTTGATGTCGATGGCAAGCTGCTTGCCTCCACGGGCGACGGCAATCTCTCATGGCTAGCTCTTTCAACATCAACCAACCTTCTCGAACGTGCCTTGGCCGAAGGCAAGGAAAGGACTACCTTTGCCAGGATTGCTGATGTTCCTGGCCAAGCCGGCGGAAATTCAGACTCAACAAACAATCACGCGAATAACAGCGCATCTTCAACCCGGCTTTGGTATGAAGATGCAATTCCTCTCAGGAATGGAACGCGGACCGTCGCGATTCTGCTGTTAGCAACGGACGCCGAATACATCCACGCAGAGGAAGTTGAAGTCTGGCGGCGCAGCTTTCTGCGCATCCTGGCGATGATGGCTTTGGTCGTGGGCGTGACCGTGGCCATGGTTCGATGGTTTCTCCAGAAGCCTGTGGTCCGTGCCGCGGATTGGCTTCGCCGGTTACGGCATGGAGAAGCGGAGGTCGAGGAAGGGGCGCGCGAATTCGGCTATTTGATCCCGTTGGCCAAAGAGGTCACTTCACTGGCCGAGAATCTTACCCATGCGCGTTTGGCCGCTGAAACAGAAGCGCGGCTTCGCGACCGCGCAGAGCATGTGTGGACGGCGGAGCGGCTCGCCGTGCATGTGCGCGAACGTCTGGGCAGCGACAGGCTGCTGGTTGTCTCTAACCGGGAACCCTATATGCATGTGCGGCGTGGAAAGCAAACCGAGTGCATCGTGCCGCCCAGCGGGCTGGTCACAGCTGTCGAACCCATCCTGCAGGCTTGCGACGGAACCTGGATCGCGCATGGAAGCGGCAGCGAAGACGCCCTCTTCGTGGATGACCATGATCGCCTGCGCGTTCCCCCCGATGAAAGACGCTATACTTTGCGCCGGGTATGGCTCACCCCAGAAGAAGAAGCTAGTTACTACGAGGGTTTTTGCAATGAAGGACTGTGGCCACTGTGCCATATCGCACATACCCGGCCTATTTTTCGAGCCAGCGATTGGAACAGCTATAAGAATGTGAATGCCAGATTCGGCGAAGTGCTGATTGAAGAGATGCGCGAGATGAGCCATCCTGTCGTCTTCGTGCAGGATTATCATTTTGCTCTGTTGCCGCGCATCATCAAGCACGCCAGGCCTGATGCGCGTGTAGCCATCTTCTGGCACATTCCCTGGCCCAATGCCGAGAGCTTTGGTATCTGCCCCTGGCAGGCGGAGTTGATCAATGGCTTGCTGGGCGCAGATCTTATCGGCTTTCATTTGCAGGCGCATTGCAATAACTTCCTCCAGACTGTAGATCGCGTATTGGAGGCTAGAACTGACTGGGAACACTTCAGCGTCCGGCGCAACGGACATCATTCCGTAGTCCGTCCCTATCCGATCAGCGTGGCCTGGGACGAGCACAAAAGCGCAGCGCAAACCTCGCTGAGCGACGAACCTGTTGTAAATGCCAGCGCGGAAAACCTGCGGCCCGCAATGGTTGTGGATTCCTCAACGAGTGAGCATCCAGAGGACCGCGCTCTGGTGAGTGCGTCAGCTAAAACGGCAGACTCCTTGCATTGCGAACTCGGGATCGAGGGCAAGCAGCTTGTGCTGGGCGTAGATCGCATGGACTATACCAAGGGAATCGTAGAGCGGCTGCTGGCGATTGAGCACTTATTTCAAGAGCATCCCTGGTACTTGGAACAGATTGCCTTTGTGCAGATAGCTTCTCCGAGCCGCACACGTATTCCAAGTTATGCCGCATTGCGTGTTCAAGTAAAGGAGACAGTTGATCGCATCAACCGCCGGTATGAGACTCCGCACTGGAAGCCGGTCATTCTGATTGAGCGCCAGTGCAGTCACGAAGAGGTGGAACGATTCTATCGGGCCGCCGACCTATGTCTGGTAACTTCCCTGCATGACGGCATGAATCTGGTGGCCAAGGAATATCTTGCGGCTCGCAATGATGGTGATGGCGTATTGGTGCTGAGTCATTTCGCTGGAGCGGCTCAGGAGCTGAAGGATGCCATCCTGGTAAATCCATACGACACAGAACAGGTCTGCGAAGCGATTCACGCCGGACTGCGCATGAACCCGACGGAGCGGCGTCTGCGGATGCAGCGCATGAGGCTGCAAGTCAAGGAGCATAATGTCTATCGCTGGGCGTCGATGATGCTATCCGATCTTTGTGCCGTGCAAATCGAGGATGAGCTTCTGGCGGTCTCTCTCAATCGTTCGATCCGTAAGCTGGCTTAGTGTTTTGAATTAACGCGGAGGTCTTCACTGATCAGTCAATCTGCATCGCGCTCTTATCCAGCGCCGCAAGAAATCGATCGTCGGGCTTCTGACGGCCCGGTAATCTCTTACATTCAGCGTAGCTGGGAGATGCTTACCCGTTCCATGAGCGAGTACGCTTCTTTGGTGGATGCCAAAATCGCATCTCATCCGATTCTCTACCTGCCTGTTGATGCAACTATTCCCGCGGATGTGGTTGAGTTGTATGATCGCTGCCACGTTCAGGTAAAGTCGCTTCCGCGGATCATTGAAAAAATGGGGGACGTGAAGCCGGAGGATTTGCCCGCTCCCGGGCTACTCTATCTACCCAACCCGTATGTCGTTCCCGGAGGGCGTTTTAATGAAATGTATGGCTGGGATAGTTACTTCATTGTCCTTGGGTTGATCGCGAGCGGCCGGTACGAATTGGCCAAGGGGATGGTGGAGAATCTTCTCTATGAAATTGAACAGTACGGCTCAGTACTGAATGCAAATCGAACATACTGTCTTACTCGATCCCATCCGCCGTTTCTTGCGTCTGCAATTCGCTCAGTGTACGAGTGCCGGCAATGTTTTGTTGATCCCCAGACGAAGCTCAAATGGCTTGCAACCGCATATCGCCTTGCTGCAAGGTATTATGCAACCTGGACGGAGTCGCACCACCAGGCAGGAGAAACAGGACTAGCCCGCTATTTCGACATGGATATTGGCCCTGTTCCGGAATTGGCCGATGATAGCAGATACTATTTCGATGTTATTCACTGGCTCCTTACGCATCCGCGGGAGAATCCAGGATATCTTATCCAGGGTTGCAGGCACTCTGATCTAGGTATCCTATCGCCAAGCGCGTCAACAAAATCTAACCCCAGGTCCGGTGTCTTGTGCGAGTTCGCCACCGTGGAAGGGAATTGTCTCACGGACGACTTTTATCTCGGGGATCGAGCGATGCGCGAGTCAGGATTTGATTCCAGCTTTCGCTTTGGCCCCTTCTGCGGCGAGACGCATCACTTTGCCCCGGTATGCCTCAATAGCCTGCTCTTTCGCTACGAACGCGACATGGCTCACTTTGCCGAAGAGCTTCAGCTGACCGACGAAGCACGGGCATGGAATGTGTGTGCGGAACAACGCGCGGAATCAGCCCAAAGGTATCTATGGAAAAAAGAAGAAGGGCTTTTTCAAGACTATCATTTTATCAACGGGAAAAGTTCACGCTATAGCTATCTTTCCACTTACTATCCTATGTGGGCTGGCCTCGCGACCAAGGAGCAAGCCGAGTCTTTGCGTAGGAATCTTATTCTTTTTGAACGAGCCGGAGGCCTGGCGATGAGCGGGCAGGTTACCGGGATGCAGTGGGATGAACCCTACGGTTGGGCTCCCTGCAATTTGATCGTTGCGGAGGGAATGAGAGCTTACGGATACTTCGAAGATGCCCGTCGCATTGCACGCGCCTTTATTGCTACAGTTGACCGCGGCTTTGCCAACGATGCTACTCTTCGTGAGAAGTACGACGTAGTAGAAGGTCATGCCGAGGTTCATGTCACCGCCGGCTACAAGGAAAACGTGATTGGGTTTGGATGGACCAATGGCGTTTATCTCAAAATGCAGGAATTATTGCCGGAGCTCGGGGAGTAATTATTGCCAACATGATCCCTGTTTCGGACGAGTTCGCGCTCGAAAATAGCTGCGTCACATGCACCAGACTCCTACCATTTTGATTGTTCCTACCGGCTCAATGAGGAAGACTGGTCCAGCTTCGTGATGTGGACTGTGGCCTCTGTCTCTGGAACGGTTCCGTCGTTCAGTTGCACCTCGACCGGCTTGCTCTGAATCACGATCCGCAGCGTGGCTTTGCCGCGCGCCGGAATCAGCACCCGCTGTGTAACAACCGTCGCGTCTGATCGCACCGTCACGCGAACCTCTGCGGCGGCGTAGCCCGAGTTGGCCGTATTCACCGCAACCAGCCAGGAGTCTGCCGTGGTTGCTGTCGGATATACGTTTTCAATGCTCAGGTCCGGCAGTCCCTTATCCGCATCCACCCAATCGGCGAAAAACCAGCTCAGGTCGCGCTGATTCCCTGCCTGCTGAAGGCTCTTCTCAAAGGAGCCGCTCTGACCCGACGCATAGGCGCGCAATGCAGAAGAGAGCGCGCCGTCCCCGGCCATATCCCTGAGCATCCACAAAACATACGCGGCCTTGGTCCGTATATAGGCCGGAGAAGAAGCTGTAGGCAGAGGCTGCCCGGCGCTCTGGCCGGGGCTTTCCGGCTCGGCCAATGCCAGCGGGGGCCGAGCCGCTTCCAGCGTCTCCAACGCCTTTTGCCGACCTTGCTGTTTTTCAACCCAAAGTGTGCCTATAAAGTGCGCTACGCCTTCATTCAGCCATGCCTGCGTGGGCTGCGCCGCATTGGCAGAGAGCGCTGGGGAAATCCACGCATGAGTCAGCGCATGGGCCAGAATTCCATCCAGTTTGGTATGGTCAGCCTTCGCCTTTCGGTCGGGCCGCGTGGCGCTGAAAGGCACAGCCAGCATTGCGCCGGTTTCATAGGGCGCGTCGTCCGCGTCGGGCAGATCAAGCAGCGTCAGTGAGGAACGCGGCTGTTTGCCCAGCCAGCCTTCGACAAAAGGCGTTACAGCGGCGGCGGCATCAATCCAATCCTGTGCGATGGATTCATCTTCAGGGTCGGCCCAGGCAGTTAGATTTGCTCCCGTGTGCGCGGCGCGCATCGCCAGAAAAAGACTCGGCGCATCGCCACTCAGACCGGAAGATTCCGCAGTGGCTGTGGCAACGCCATCCACCTCCGAATCCGAGGGAGGATTCGTAATCGACAGCGCCACAGGAAAACCGTTGACCAGCGCGACCGTCGGCGGCTGATTCGGTGGGAACTCGACCGCCAGCCGGAGCCGGAAGCGCGCCCCGCCGAGCCGCTGCCTCTGCTCGCCAATTTCGTCAAAGAGCCGCGCTCCGTCGCCAAGAATTACCGGCACACTCGCCACCGGGTACCAGACAACGTTACCGAAGCCGCGCAGCCCGGTAAAGTCCGTGCCAATGCGATCCCAATCGGAATGCAACGCCAGATCATCCGGTGTTCCAAGCGCCAGCAGCCGCTGCGCTGAAAGCGTGATCTGTCCGGAGTAGCTGGCATCAATCTGGAGAGTCGCGCCGGGTGCAAGCGGCTCGACGAGCGGGATCGCCGCCTCCTGCAACTGGCCAGTGTGGTCTGCATCGGAGTTGAGCGTAGCCACGGTAAATGCGGTGTCCTTGCCTGCAACGCGCACCCGTTCCCAGCGCAACGAAGAGGAGATTTGCAGCGGGATACGAGTCAGCGGCGCTTTGCCGTCGTTGCGGACCGTCACCAGCCCTTGGACTGCAATTTCGTGCGCCGCGCTACGCAGGTGCACATCCAGATCCAGCCCAGTCACCGTGACCGCCTGGCGCTCGGTATCGTTTGCTGTGGGAGCAGTTATAGCCTGAACTGCCGGTCTGCTCACCGGCAAAGCGGTCTGCGTTGTGGTCTGGCCGTTTTCATCGGTCGAACGCGAAAAAAGCACTTTGCCTTTGGGCGGCTCGGGTGCTGTTTGCTGTGAAGCTGGCGCTGTGGCGGTCTGCGCTGTCACCGGTAGAACCGCAATGAACACGGCTGCCAGAGCGGCTGCCCCGGCAAGAGAAAACTTCATGAACCCAGACCTTTCTGCTTCTTCGGTTTAGACGCACCAGCAGGGCTATTGGCGTTGATCGATGCGCCTTCAACGCGTTGCGCACATACGCGGCGCTGGCGGAAGGCCTCATACAGCACGACCGCGCCCGCAGCGGACACATTGAGCGAGCTGACCCCGCCGGCCATCGGAATGCGCAGCAGATGATCGCAGGTTCGCCGGACCAGGTCGTGCAGCCCTGCGCCCTCGCGCCCCAGCACCAGTACGCAATCGCCAGTAAAATCGAAATGATCGTAATCGGCGGTCCCGCGCTCATCGAGGCCAATGATCCACAGATTGCGTCGCTTCAACTCTTCGAGAGCGCGCACCAGATTGACCACGCGAGCAATGCGCAAATGTTCTGCGGCTCCTGCGCTGGCCTTCACCGCGACAGGACTCAGCGGAGCGGAGCGGCGCTCGGTCAGCACCACGCCATCCACACCCACTCCATCGGCCACGCGCAGCAGCGCACCTAGATTTTGCGGGTCTTCCACTCCGTCCAGCGCCAGGAGCAGCCGCGCCGCGCCGGGGTTGGCCGCGTCCGGCTCGTACAAATCCTCAATGGTCAGCGCTTCTTGCCCACGGACCAGAGCAACCACCCCCTGATGACCGGCGGTCTGTGCGAGCTGCGTCAGGTTCTCGCGGCTTTCCTGCCGCACGCGAACTCCAGACTCACGGCACAGAGCAACCAGTCGCTCAATGCGCTCATCTTTGCGCTCCTGGGCCACTACTACGTGGTCAAAACGCCGCCGTTTTGCCCTAAGCGCCTCTTCCACCGGATGCACACCGTACAAAACTTCCATAACTACTAGTGTAGAAGATTGCAGGTACCGGCATTTTTTGGAAGCATGCGGCGCGGCATGCCAGCTAAATTCGCTTCCGCGCCGTTTTCCCTTTTACAGAATGTGCAACTATTGCCCCATTCTGAATTCGACGTTCACGGTCGTTTCTACCTCAATCGGCTCCCCATTAAGCACAAAAGGCTTGTAGCGCCATTGTTTGACTGCGTCCATGGCGGCCCGTTGCAGCATGGGAGAGCCGCTGACAACGCGCAGGTTTTCAATGGTCCCCGATTTGGAGATGACCGCTTCAAGAACCACAGTGCCTTGAATGCCCGCGGTTTTCGCAATAGCGGGATAAACAGGTATTGTCTTCTGAACCAGAGATACCAGTTCAGTGGAACTGATCCGCACCGGGCCTTTCCTCTCTACAAGCTGAACGGAAGGTCCTCCTTGCGGGCCACGAAATAGGCGGCTCCCGTCTGGAATACCCTGGCCTGGGCTGTCAAAAGCAATTTGCATGTTTGGCGCATCATCCCGGCTATCGGAACGCGGAATTCCGATCGAGATAATGCGTGGCGCGGTAAATTGCGTATTTAGAGGTGCGTAAGTTCTCGCCGCCGTTTGTTCATGCGGCTGTTGCGGAATCGGTTTTGGTTCCGGAGGCTGAGTCAACGGCACTTCCATCAACATGGGAATCATATGTCGTGGCAATGCATCGGGGTAGATAAGTGGGATCACGATCATGGCAAGCAAGATTGAGCCGTTGCAAAGCAAGGCTGCAACCATCCAGCGGCGGCTGCGTGTGCGGATTCTGCCGGAAGATTCAAACGTGGCGTCTTCAAACATAACTGACCTCCTGATTTCTCAAGAAACAACCCTTGAATGAAATCTCAAATCAGTCGTCCGGCCGGAAGAACTGTGCTTCTATAGACACCGCGCAGGAGAAGAATGTTCCCGGCGAATTGTGAATACTTTGCGGAGCGCTCGGAATACCGGTTATTCCGGAAGCGCCAGGCTCCCTTTCACGGAAAACTCCCTGGTCAGCGTGGGCAGGCCGGAACTGGGCAGGCCTCCGCCCACCGTGACCGAGTATGAGCCCGCAGCGACGACCGGCTGACCTGCATCTGTCACTATTCCCATCTCGCGCTTGTCCAGCAGAAAACGCACTTTCTGCGAATCGCCAATCTCCAGGTGAATCCGCTTGAATGCCCGCAGCGCAATCCGCGGCGCTCCGGGGTTGTCCGGAAATTCCAAATAAAGCTGAACAACTTCATCTCCGGCGCGCTTGCCATTATTTGTAACTGTGACATCCACCGCCACCGGGCTGCCGGCCTGCACTTTGTCCGTGGAGATTGCAAGATCCTTATAACTAAATTTTGTATAACTCAAACCATAACCAAACGTATAGAGTGGCGCTCCGTCAAAATATCGATAAGTGCGGCCTTTCATCGAGTAGTCCTCGAAAGGCGGCAACTGAGATATGTCCTTGTAAAAGGTCACCGGCAGACGCCCCGCTGGGTTCACACGGCCACTGAGCGTGGCAGCTACCGCCGATCCACCCTCTTCGCCCGGATACCATGCCTCCAGAATCGCATTGGCATTCTGCCTGGCCCAGTTCACGCCGAGCGCACTGCCATTCAACAGCACCACCACCAGCTTCTTGCCGGTTGCAGCCAAAGCCTCCAGCAGGGCCTGCTCCGGTTTTGGCAGATCAAGGCTGGTTCGATCTCCGCCCTTGAACCCTTCCTCGTTGACCTGCATCTCTTCGCCTTCCAGCTCGCTGGTGATGCCTACGACTGCGATCACAACATCTGCATTCCGAGCCGCGGCAATGGCTTCCGGGGACGGTTTCAGATCTTCCTTGGACCACACCAGTTGCGCAACCGGATCGGGATCCTGACCCTGGCGATATTCAACCGTGAGCGCATAGCTTTTGCCCTGCTCTAACTGCACATGCCCCAGCTTTGCTTCTTGCGTACTTGACCCCCTGCCCGAAGCAACATCTTTTCCATCCAGCGAGACGTGAAAACGTCCATTCGCGATCATGCCCAGGTTATAGTCGCCGCTCGTCGTTGGTGTGAAAGTCGTCTCCCATTGCATAACCAGCGGGCGCATTCCGGCAACTTCTATTGGCAGATTATCCGCTCCGGCGTTGATGCCGTGTTCCATGCGGGTGGTTAGTTGCCTGGGTGAACTGCCACTCCTCGCATCACCGATCGAATAGGTTACCTTCACGGCTTGTTTGCCATCTATCGCGAATAACTCATTTGGAACCGGAGAAGTATCTTTGTTCAGAAAAGTCGTACCTGGGACATAAGTAATTGTCGCGGCGGGAAACTCCGCTTTCAATCCTTCCAGAATTGAAACCGTGTGCTTCGGAATTCCGGTGTAGTTTCCCAGAAGAACGCGGGTCTGGCTGGCCAGCGGACCGATCACAGCAATCTTAATCCCAGATGTACCAAGCGGCAGCACGCCATCATTCTTGAGCAGCACCATCGACTCTTCAGCCAGTTTGCGCGCCAGATCGTGATGAGCCTGGCTATTCAATTCGCTCTCATCGATCTTGTTATACGGAACCATCTCCGGCGGATCAAACATTCCCAGCTTGATGCGCGCGGTAAACAGCCGCGTGAGAGCTATATCAATGTCGTTCTCCTTGAGAAATCCCTGCGCAACTGCATCAAGATAAGGTTTGTAATCGTGATCGTCACTTACTTTTGCCATGAAATCCACGCACTCGTTGTCCATCCCCGTCTTAAGCGAGATAGCAGATGACTCGGCTTGCGTTGGCTTGTAATGATGGCCTTTATAAATATCAATTACGGCTTCGCAATCGGAAACGACGTAGCCTCTGAATTCCCACTTGTCGCGCAGTTGGTCCTTGAGCAGGAAATCATTGGCGCAGGCCGGCTGCCCATTGATGCTGTTGTATGCGCACATTACCGAGCCGGCATGGCCTTCGGTGACAGCAGCGCGGAAGGCGGGCAGATAAGTATCCAGTTCGTCATGCTTGCTTACCTTCACATCGACCGTGTGGCGGGTTGGCTCCGGCCCGCTATGCACGGCAAAATGCTTCGGCGTCGAGATAGCCCGATAATACTTCGGATCGTCTCCTTGCAGTCCAGTTACATAGGCCACGCCCATCCGCGAGGTAAGGTAAGGGTCTTCGCCATAAGTCTCCTGGCCGCGCCCCCAACGGGGATCGCGAAAGATATTGATATTCGGCGCCCAGAAATCGAGGCCTTCAAAGATATTGCTGTGCCCGGCGGCAACGTCCTGGGCGTGCTTGATGCGCCCCTCCACGCCGATGGCCTCGGCCATCTGGTGGATGCCGTCCGGATCGAAGGTCGCGCCCAGGCCAATCGGCTCGGGAAATTCGGTGGTTCCGTTCACTGCAACCCCATGCAGCGCTTCACTCCACCAGTCGTAAGCTGGAATGTTGAGCCGGGGAACCGCTCGCGCCTGATTGACAAGCTGCGTAGCTTTTTCTTCCAAGGTCATTCGGCTCACCAGGTCGGCGGCGCGCTGTTCAGCCGGTAGGCTGGGATCGAGATACGCCGGCTTCTGCGCCTGCTGCGCTCCAGCTAACTCAACCATTCCAAAGACCACGCAACAAGACACTCCAACCCTCAAACAAAATCTCATCATTGCATTCACCTATCAGGCGCAAACCGTTTCGCAGTCACAGAGCTGTAAAAACCGTGGTCCGCTCCACGGGTGGAAACCCTACTGCTGTGCTATCACAGATGTCAAGAGGAATATCGCTTTACTTGCGGGATGTAACTTTTCCTGGCGCGGTGCGTAACAGAAGACAGAGAGGAAACAGGGATGGAAGGCGGATCAACGAACGTGCTCTCCAACTTCCACCACGGCAGCTCGACAACCAGCGAAGCAGCCTTTGAAACTCTCTTTCGTCTCCATCAGCGCGCCGTCTATCGCTGGATTCTGCGCATTGTGCGCAACCATGCAATGGCTGAAGACCTGACCATTGAGACATTCTGGCGCATCCATCAGTCCCGCGCCCGCTTTGATCCAGCGCGTGGATTCGAGGGTTGGGCGAGACGTATTGCAACCAATGCGGCACTGGATTTTTTGCGGACCGAGCGACCGGTCGCCGAGTTGCCAGAAGAGCTTCCCGCGCGCGCCGAAGCCGATACAGCGATTACCGCGGAAATTCGCTCCAGGACTGCGGAGGCTTTTCGGCGGCTGCCGCCGAAACTGCGAATCGCGGCGACTCTGGCGGTGATTGAAGAGCTGCCGCACAAGGAAGTTGCTGAAGCTCTGGGAATCTCCGTCGCAGCCGTCAAAGTGCGTGTTTTTCGCGCGCTGAGATTGTTAAGAAACGATCTTTCAGAACAAGGAATCAAGCCATGACAGAAAACGAACAGGACCGCGTGAAAAACCTGCTGCAACAGACGCTTCCGCCTGTCGAAGATCAGCTGAGCGGCGATCTTTGGCCGCGCATGTTTCGGCGGCTGGAGGAGCACCCAGCTGCTCTGGCAACACCGGCCAGCGGATGGTGCTGGACATGGCTGGACGGCGCCCTCGCTTTCGGCATCCTCGGCCTGATTGCCGTCTTTCCGTCGGCGATTCCCTTATTGCTGTACAACCTGTGAGCCGGCGGAGCGATCTGCTCGGCCCCATCTCGTACCCAAGGAGGATGCGATGAATAACCATGCCTATCTGCGCGCATACCTGGCGGGCATCTTTCTGCCCACGCTGGTTCTGCCGTTGCTGCTTACAGTTTTTATTGTGGTGCGGGTCGTGCTCAGAGTGCCGATTCCCATCGAACAAGCGATGATCTTTCCCATGGCCGTAGTGCCTTCGCTCTTCGGACTGTGGAATATGCTCTGGCTCTGGCTTCACCAGCGTTCCCATTTGTCCATAGGGCTGCACGGCGCAGTGCTGCCTCTGATTCTGATGCCACTGGGCGCAACGACCGCGCATTGCCTGGGAGTACTCGCTTTCGGACCCCGCAATGTCACCTGGTTCCAGGCGATCTCTGCGCCGTATACGCTGATCGCGCCCTTTTTTCTGGCGGCGCTTGCGGGCTATTACCTGATCTGGAAGCATATCATCGGCAATCTGAACCTGGTGTTGGGAATTGTGGAATGACCTTCATGAGATCCTGCAAAACCACTTCTGGAGGAGAAGGCGGCAACAGATTTCAGCACTACTTGACGGCCGGCAGAGGCACCGGAGCGACAACCGGAGCCGACTCCTCCGGCAAGGTGGGCGCAAAGTACCTGCTCAACTGCGGAATGTGGATGAAAAGCAGCAGGCACATCACCCCGGCGGTTGCCGAAAACGAAGCCATCAGCGAAGGTTCGCGATAAAGCTTTTCCGGGTTCTGCACGGCGCTATCGGCATGGAATGCAAGCCGAAGATAGATGGCCATCGTCAGCGCAATCAGCGGAAATCCGAGGATCAGCTCAATGCGGTAGCGAATAATGAAAGCGCCCAGGAAAAGCATCGCCGCAGCAGCATAGAAAAGCGCTGAGACCAGCAGAGACTCAGGCGTGTAGTACTTGAACGAGGCGCGGTAGGCTCCGGCTACCGCGCGGCTCTTTATCTCGCTCAGTTCGCTGAACCGCTTGAGCGCCATAAAGTAGCAACCAATCATCCAATAAGAAATCAGCAGAGAAACCGGCGGCACGAGAACACTCGTGACTGCATACCAGCCCAGCAGCATCCGCAAAGGGTTGTTGATGGATTCGGTGAGCACATCGAGATAAGGAACATCCTTCGTTCGCACGGGCGGAAAGTTATACAAACAGCCCATGATCCAGAGGGCAAGCGCCGCCAGCGCGAATAGCGGCGAAACCCGATAGCCGATGGCGATGCCGGCAACCATCATCAGTAGCCACTGGGCGTAGGCAGCACCGGTATGCACCAGTCCGCAGGCCGCCGGGCGGTTGCGCTTCACCGGATGCAGGCGGTCGAAGGGCGCATCCAATACTTCATTGATTACGTAGTTGCTGCAGGCTACCAGCGTGACTGCCGCGAACGCCAATAAGAGCGTGGTCGCCAACCGAGCGTTCAGGAGCGCAGGTGATACACTGAGCGGAACAATCACGCCCGGCAAAACGAAAAGATTCTTGATGGAGTGATCAAGCCGGGCAATCGCAATGTGTGCCCGGAGCCGCTCCCTGAAACCGACTACGCGCATTCCGTCCTCTGGCAAAGCCGGTCCTCCAAAAGATCAGTATACGTGTCTGCAGAGTGAACCAGAAACCACTGCGGTAATCAGAAGGATGAGCGCGGACCGGCTCACTCAGAATAGAATTCTCCTTTGCGAATATCTAGCATGAAGAAGAATTCCTGCGGGTCAACGGGTAAACTCTGGATAAGATAACTCGTCAAAGCGCATTCAATCCCTGGAAACATTCATCCTGAAACCAGGAGAAGCTTCCGGCGAGATTGCAGTGGGCACCAACCTTATCCGGCGGAAGCGATTTCCCGAATGCGGTCAAGCGAAATGCAACTTTTGCCAGAATGTCCGCGTCCGTAGAAACGGCCACGGTTAAAATCAGTCTTCTTGCCCGCGCTTTGGCGCGCTGATATGCTTCAAGGCCGGCAATCACGCAAGAGAAAACAACGGGGATTGTACGCATGTTGAATCAGGAAACTCCCGAGTCTCGACCCTCCGCCCTGAGCGGATCGCAACAACCTCCGGCGCGCCGGGGAGTCTTGGGCCGCGTCATCGGCCTGCTCGTAGTGGCCGCTCTTGGCCTCATCGCCTGGAAGGTCTACCAGAATCAGCAGCAGAGCGCGAAACAGAGCGCCAGCGCCGCTGCCCAGCTCTCCAGCCGTCCTGTTCCCGTCCAGGTTGCGCCGGTTGAGCAAAAGCCGATGCCGATCTATCTCTCGGCTCTGGGTACGGTAACGCCCTATATGAGCGTCACCGTGAAGGCGCGTGTGAATGGAGAACTTGAGCCGGTCAAATTTACTGAGGGCCAGCAGGTCAAGCAGGGCGAAACCATCCTGGTTATCGACCCCAAACCCTACCAGGCGGCGCTCGATCAGGCCAAGGGAAATCTGGCCCACGACGAGGCGCTGCTCAAGAACGCGCAGGCTGAGTTCCGCCGCTATACCGCGCTTTTCCAGGCCGGGGTCGTCTCCAAAGAGACACTCGATGCCGACCAGGCCGCGCAAGGCCAGTATGAGGGCGCGATTCAATCCGACAAGGCGGCCATTGAGACCGCGCAGTTGCAACTGGACTGGTGCTACATCCAGTCGCCCATCAACGGCAAGATCGGCCTGCGCCTGGTGGACCCCGGCAACATCATCACGGCCAATACAACGAATCTGGTAGTGATCAATCAGTTCGAGCCGATTGCGGTTTACTTTACGCTCCCGGAAAATGAACTCCCGCAAGTGCTGCATCGGCTGTCAACCGACAGGCGGCTTCCGGTGGAGGCTTTTGACCGGGGCGATGTGCTGAAGCTGGCGGACGGACAACTCCTGACCGCAGATAACCAGATCGACACCACCACCGGAACCGACAAGCTGAAGGCCGTCTTCGAGAACAAAGGCCAGTCGCTCTTCCCCAATCAGTTCGTCAATGTTCATCTGATTCTGGAGAACCGGCCCAATGCGCTGGTGGTTCCATCGGCAGCCATCCAGACGGGCACGGATGGCCTCTATGTCTGGGTAATTGATACCGACGCCAAGGGAGCAACGACCTCGAAGCGGCAGCCGGTCAAGATTGCTTTAGCCGAGGGGCAGCAGACGATTCTGGACAGCGGCGTAGAGCCGGGGCAAAAGATCGTGGTGGACGGCGCGGATCGACTCAAGCAGGGACAGCCTGTAACCGTCAGCGCGGCGCGGCAGCAGGGTGGTAAGGCGGCTACAGGCACACCGGCTGGATCCCCCAATGGAAGCGCCGGAAGCGGCGCCGCGGGCAAGCACACGCATAAGGAGCAGCAGTGAGTCTCAGTCCTTCCCGGCCATTTATTCTGCGCCCGGTAGCGACCTCGCTGCTGATGGCGGCCATTCTGCTGGCAGGCTATGTAGGCTACCAGCAGTTGCCGGTCTCGGCGCTGCCTGAAGTGGATTACCCGATCATCGAGGTGCTCACCTTCTACCCCGGCGCTGGGCCGGATGTGATGGCCTCGTCCGTAACCGCTCCGCTTGAGCGCCAATTCGGCCAGATGCCGGGACTCAAGCAGATGACCTCGGTCAGTTCTGGCGGCGGCTCGGTCATCACGCTCGAATTCAACCTCGACGAGAACATCGACGTGGCTGAGCAGGAGGTGCAGGCGGCCATTAACGCGGGCAACAGTTTTTTGCCTACCGACCTGCCCAACCCGCCCATCTATAGCAAGGTGAACCCGGCGGACGCGCCGATCATGACCCTGGCTCTGACCTCCGACTCGCTGCCTCTGGACAAGATTGAAGACGCGGCCGACACCAACCTGGCGCAGAAGATTTCGCAGGTCACCGGCGTGGGCCTGGTTGCTATCGCCGGCGGACAAAAGCCCTCGGTGCGGATCCAGGCCAACCCCGCGCAACTCGCCGCCTACAACCTGAGCCTTGAAGATCTGCGCACCGCGGTGGCTGCGGCCAATGTCGATCAGGCCAAAGGAACGCTGAATGGAGCGCGCCAGTCGTACACGGTCGGCGCCAACGACCAGCTTCTTTCGAGCGACGATTACAAGCCGGTCATTGTCGCCTATCGCAACGGAGCAGCCGTGCGCGCCTCTGACGTAGCCACGATTGTCGATGCGGCGGAGAACTCGCAGCAGGCGGCCTGGATGGATCGTCAGCCCGCGGTGATTGTCAACATCCAACGCCAGCCCGGCGCAAACATTATCGCCGTCGTGGACCGCATCAAGGCGCTGCTGCCGCAGTTGCAGCAGGCCTTGCCGGCCACCGTGCAGGTCCAGGTGCTCACTGATCGCACCGTCACCATTCGCGCCTCGGTCCGGGATGTCGAATTCGAGCTGATGCTCACCGTCGCGCTGGTCGTCATGGTGATCTTCCTCTTCCTGCGCAACCTCGCCGCCACCATCATTCCATCGGTCGCGGTGCCGCTCTCTATCGTTGGCACTTTCGGCGTCATGTATCTGCTCGGCTACTCGCTGAACAACCTCACATTGATGGCGCTGACCATCTCGACAGGCTTCGTTGTCGACGATGCTATCGTGATGATCGAGAACATCTCGCGCTACATTGAAGAAGGCGAAAGCCCAATGCGCGCCGCTCTCAAGGGCAGCGAGCAGATCGGCTTCACGATTATTTCGTTGACTGTTTCGCTGATTGCCGTGCTGATTCCTCTGCTCTTCATGGGCGATGTCGTAGGCCGGCTCTTCCGCGAATTCGCTATCACGCTGGCTGTCACAATTCTGGTCTCGGCAGTTGTCTCCCTCACCCTGACTCCGATGATGTGCTCACGGCTATTGAAGCACAAGCCCGAAGCCGAACAGAGCCGCTTTTACCATGCCTCCGAACATGTCTTCAAATCGGTGATCGCCTTCTATGGCCGCACCCTGCAAGTGGTGATGCGTCATCGCTTCACCACTCTGATGGTGACCATCGCCACAGTTGCAGGCACTGTGCTGCTGTTTCTCGCGGTTCCCAAAGGCTTCTTCCCGGTGCAGGATACGGGCGTGATTCTGGGCATCAGCGAAGCGCCG
>CAZHKN010000083.1:0-17706 GCA_964532725.1 uncultured Occallatibacter sp. | reverse complement strand
CTTGGACAACTCAATCGGAAGAAGGCCACGAATGCTTCGTGGCGATCAGAAGGTATGGTCGTTCTAGCATGGGCGCTTCATTGCGCAAAACGCCCAACAGTCCATCTTCAGTGTGATCCAAGCGATATTGCCAACGAAATGGGTTTCCTTGATGATCGTGAAAAAACACCGGTACTAAGCCCATTCTTACGCGATGCGATTGAGATTGAAAAGTGGGCGGATACCTATTTGACGTTGCACTGGCGCTTAAGGCTGATTACATCAGATCCTGGTCCAAAGGACTTTCTCTCGTGTGTCGCAGGGGTGGCGTGGGGTACGCTCCGGCTTGACGAACTAGAACTGATGAATAGAGATATTGCAATTGAAGGTGTGCCCATTGATCAACTGGATTTCAGCACCTACAGAACCATGCTCAGTATCGTGCAGGAGCGCCATCAGGCATTCAATTGGCTGCTCGGACTTGAGTCAGTCTATTCCGCCGTAACGACAGATACATAGAATCCGAAACCCAGACGCTTACATACCCAAAGCCTTAATATGAAGTCAGGGAAGCATCATCGTTCCCACGGAGTTGAACCCTTGCCCTACGACGATCTGCGCGACTGGATCAAAGCCCTCGACAAAGCCGGCGAGCTGAAGCGCATCCGCGAAGAAGTTTCGCCCGAGCTGGAAATCACCGAAATCACCGACCGCGTTGCGAAGATTGGAGCGCGGAAGCGCGCCAGCGGGAAGGGAACTGCGGCTAAAGAGAAATATGCTCCCGGCGGCCCGGCCTTGCTCTTCGAGAACGTGAAAGGCCATCCCGGCCACAAGGTCTTTATCAACCAGTTCGGCAGCGAACAGCGTATGGCTATGTCTCTCGGCGTCGATCATCTCGACGAGATTGCAAATCGCATTCAGGGGTTAATGAACGTGAAGGCCCCGGAGGGACTCTTCGACAAGCTCAAGATGCTGCCGCAACTGGGCGCGCTCACCAGCGCCTTCCCCAAGACCGTCAGCGCCAAAGACGCTCCCTGTAAAGAGGTAACTCTCAGAGACAACTTCGATCTCAACTCCTTCCCGATCCTCAAGTGCTGGCCTCATGACGGAGGCCGCTTTATCACGCTGCCTTGCGTGCACACGCGCGACCCCAAATCCGGCAAGCGCAACATCGGCATGTACCGGATGCAGGTCTACGACGGCCAGACCACCGGCATGCACTGGCAGCGCCAGAAGGTCGCCGCCGAGCACTATCGCGAAGCCCTACGGAATGCTGCTTCTTCATCCTCAGATGCCGATCCAAAAACTGCGCGCGTAGCGGCGATGGCGGAGTCGGCGGGTGGCGCAGTCTCCATCCCCGACGGCCCCATCGGCGGCCTGCCGCAGGTGGCGCTCGGCAATCTCAAAGGCTCGCGGCTCGAGGTTGCGGTCGCCATCGGCACTGACCCGGCAACTACCTTCTCCGCCATAGTCCCCGCGCCGCCGGAAGTGGAAGAGTTCATGATCGCCGGCTTTTTGCGCGGCAAGCCCGTCGAGATCGTCCAATGCGAGACCGTCGATCTGCAAGTCCCCGCGCATTCCGAAATCGTCCTCGAAGGCTACGTCGAACTGGGCGAGCTGCGCAGCGAAGGCCCCTTCGGCGACCATACCGGCTTCTACACCCTCACCGACGATTACCCCGTCTTCCACCTCACCTGCATCACCCACCGCAAAGACCCCATCTACGCCGCCACTATCGTCGGCAAGCCGCCCATGGAAGACGCCTGGATGGGCAAGGCCGTCGAGCGCATCTTTTTGCCCGCGATGAAGATGACCATCCCCGAGATCGTCGATATTCATCTGCCTGTCGAGGGCGTCTTCCACAACCTGATGCTCGTCTCAATCCGCAAGAGCTATCCCGGCCAGGCCCGCAAGGTGATGAACGCCATCTGGTCCCTTGGCCAGGCGATGTTCACCAAGTGCATCATCGTTGTCGATGAGGATTGCGATGTGCAAGACATCGGCGAAGTCACCCTGAGAGTCGCCAACAACATCGACCCCGAGCGCGATATTCAGTTCACTCTCGGCCCGGTCGATTCTCTCGACCACGCCTCTCGCCTGCCCAACTACGGCTCCAAGATGGGCATCGACGCCACGCGCAAATGGAAGGCCGAAGGCTTCAACCGCCCCTGGCCCGCAATGATCGAGATGGACCGCGCCACCAAAGCCAAAGTCGATGCCATCTGGGAGAAGCTAGGACTGTGAGCGAGCGCATCAACAAGAAATCCCAGGCCTCATAGTTGAGACCTTGGGAGCCGACCCCATCCTGCAAAACACGGGTGTACAATCTCGTACGAACGAGGAAGATCGAATGGTCCGGTTAAGAATTGTTTTAACGCCTGTATTCCTGCTTCTCCTCATGAGCGGACTTGCCGCACATACCAGCGCTTTGCCAGCTACGGACGACGACCGCAAACACGCTCTCGAACTTTACGATCAAAACAAGTTCACTGAGGCCCTCCCCCTGCTTGAAAAGCTCGCTGTCGAATTTCCCAAGGATTTGGTGATCCAGGAAAGGCTGGCGTGCTCAGTCTTCTTTACTACGAATGGCATTAAAGATCCCGAACTGCGCAAGCAGCAGACGTTGCGCGCCCGTGCGCTGCTGCTTCACGCCAAGGAACTGGGAGATAACAGCAACCTTCTACAGATTCTGCTGGACGCGATCCCGCTGGACGGAGGCGATTCCTCCTTCTCCTCGGATACGAAGGTCGAGCAGGTCATGCGTAAGGCCGAGTCCGCATTCGAATCCGGCGATCTTAGCAAGGCCCTCGAAGGCTATGCCCAAGCGCTGGTGCTGGACCCCAAGCTATATGAAGCGGCCCTGTTCGGCGGCGATACGCTCTTCAAGATGAAGCAGTACGACAAGGCAGGCGACTGGTTTGCTCGGGCCATAGAGATCGATCCCAACCGAGAGACCGCTTATCGTTACTGGGGCGACTCGCTGATGGCCGCAGGGAAGATGAGCGAAGCGCGCGGAAAATTCATTGATGCGGTGGTGGCCGAGCCATACACAAAGAAATCGAACGTCGGTATCGAGCAGTGGGCGGAACGGAATAAAGTGCGCTTTACTGTGCCGCGCATTCAGTCGCCGAATTCGGTCAAGCCAAACGACAAAGGCATTACGTTGACTCTGGACTCCACTGCGTTGGATAGAAACGATGGGAGCGGCGCTTGGATGATCGCCGACATGAGCCATATGCTATGGCAAAGTGAGAAGTTCAAGCAGGAGTACCCCAACGAAAAGGAATATCGCCATTCTCTGAAAGAAGAATCGGAGAGGCTCGATCTGGTGGCTGAATCCTTGCAGCAGATGATCAAAGACAAGAAGGTCAAGCATCTCGACCCCAATCTTGCCATCTTGCTAAAATTAAAGGACTCTGGATTGGTCGAGGCATACATCCTGATTTCTGCCGCCGACCAGGGGATCACTCAGGACTATATCCCCTATCGCGACCAACACCGTGATAAACTCCGCCAATATCTCGACGAGATTGTTGTACCCAAATTGTAGACGGCGGGTGGCGCAGGTCCGACCACCCACAAATGTATGGGTGCCCCAGGTCCCTCGCATTTGGGGACCTGGGAAAGCACGAACCCCAACCAGATCTTTCTGACTCCTGTCCATTGCCGGGTACCCCTGGTCCGGATTTTTGGACCTGGGAGACCTCGAACCTGAATCTGCACACTTCTGATCTCTGACCTCTGTCTAGAACACACATCAATTCGACATCATTTGATGCTATAATCAGTGCGTGGAGGGGCAATGAGAACCACATTGGCGCTTGATGACGATCTGGTAAGCACAGCCCAAGAGCTGACCGGTGTCATGGAAAAAACCGCCTTGGTTCGCGCCGGTCTTACGCCGCTGATTGAACGCGAGAGCGCCCGCAGATTGGCGGCGCTCGGAGGTTCGGCCCCTGATTTCCCTCGCATCCCGCGCCGGAGGGTAAGCACAGATGATTCTCGCGGACACAACGATCTGGATTGATCATCTCAACCGCGGCGACCGGGAATTGGAGCGACGGCTCTACAACCAGGAGATCTTGATGCACCCCTTCGTCGCCGGCGAATTGGCGCTTGGGCCTTTGCCGGATCGAAAAAAGACGATTGTTTATCTGGATGGTTTACCGCGTGTGCGAGCCGCCCAGCAGAGCGAAGTCCGCTCTATGGTTGAGGCGTATGCATTGCATAACCAGGGAATCGGTCTGATTGATGCGCCCCTGATTGCAGCCGTCTTACTCAATCCGGGCACAGAGCTGTGGACCAGAGACGGTAAGCTCCTCAAGATCGCAGCCCGGCTCAATGTTGATGCCAATCTCCCGTAGAGCCCCACAACCTGTCTTATAAATAGCAGTCGGCAAATTTGCAGAGTGCTATTTATAAGGCAGGTTGTACACCCCTTGCCGGGCAAGCTGTAAATTGATCTTCGCCAGCCTGCGCCTGTGCGGATAAATATTGATCGATGCAAAGGCAGCGCACAGCCACTCGTGATTCTTCTTCAAGCCACAGTAACGCACCTTGGTAAACCCAAACACGCGCTTCAGGATGCGAAACGGCCATTCGACTTTGGCGCGCACCTTTACCTTGGTCCGGTTCTTCCGCTTTTGTTGCTCATCCACTCTGATGTACGCTTTCATCCCGGGATCCCCAACGATAGGTCTTCGTCCGTGGGGTGGATCCCGAAGCACTGCCGATTGCCTTTGCGCCTCCAATGCATCTCTGGATCGCGCTCCTTCTTCTCGTTCTTGGTCGAACTCGGCGCGTGAATGATCGTCGCATCGGCGATGGTGCCGGTCGCGATGCGGGTGCCGCGCGTGGCCCGGTAAAAGTTCACCGCATCGAGCATTTGGCCGCATAGACCGTGCTCTTCAAGCAGGTGGCGGAAGTTGAGGGTCGTCGTCTCGTCGGGCGCGGGAGCGCGGCCTAAGAACCTGTTTAAAAACTAGGTACGGGACGCGAAGTAAGGACTATGCGCACGAGTGTTTAGCGGTTAATTTGGGGCATGTACCCGAGTGATTTGGCGGATAACGCCGCTCTGAAACTGAGCAGAGGAGATTTGACCGGGTTGCGAGATGCAGTTGAACTCGTGAATATAGATTGGCGTGACTTGTTGCTTGCTGCTGGTTTTGCTGATGACACATTATTCGTAAATTCTGGCTACCGGAGTGTGCGGGGCTAACAATCCACGAGCGATAACGAAGGAAATGGAAGCTACATTCTTGCTCGTCAAACGCGTTCTTCGTTCCCTTCAAGATGACAGTTTTGTGGTCACCCTGAAGGGAACGTCAAGGGCGATCAGTAGCTCATTTCAAGCACATTGATGGAATACGGCGCGAGGCGCAGATCGAAGCTTTTACCGGCTATCTCGATCTTGTGCTCGACGGGGATGATCGTGTCGGGCCTGAGAATTGTGTTCGTCGCGTTGGGAGATTTGCCGCTCAGCGTGACGAGCTTTGCCTGGCGCGCGATATTGCCAGCGGTCGTGAGCGCAATTTTGAAGATCGCCGGGTCGGATGAGACATTGACGATTTTCACAAATGCCTTGTGTTGTTTTTCGTCGCGCGTTGCCGAGGTATAGACGTGCGGCCCGGCATTGGCGAGCATGGCGGGAACAACTTCAGTGCCGAGATAGCTGCCGAAGAGCACCTGCGCCCAATAGCTGGGTGAGCCGTAACTGGTCAGGGCGTTGTAGCCGATCAGGTCCGTTGCCCATTGCATTCCGCCGGGATTGACGTTGACAAAGAGCGGCGCGTAGCTGGCCATGACGATCAGGTCGCTGTTGCGCTCCATGCCGGTCATCCAGGCCGCGTCGCCCAGGGCTGCATGGAGGTTTGGAGTCGGGTCGCCTTCGCGGGTGGCCCATTCGCCGACAAAGATTTTGGGGCCGTTGCGATCGGCTTTGTCGTAGTGCCCGGCATCGGCCAGGGATTGCTCGGCAGACATATAGTAGTGTTCGTCGAGCACGTCGGGCGTCACGCTCTTTACCGGCATGGTAGCAATCAACTTCAGCTCGGGATGGAGAGGCTTGATGGCCTTGTAAAACTGCGCGTAGCGACCGTCATACGAGTTGGAACGGTCGAACCAGTCTTCGTTGCCGATTTCGACGTAGTGCAATGGAAACGGAGCGGGGTGGCCGTCCTTGGCGCGCTCCGCGCCCCACTTGCTATCGGTGCTGCCTGCGACATACTCAATCTCATCGAGGGCATCCTGAACGTAAGGCTCAAGCTCCGCGCCTGGGTCAACATGCTCCTGTTGTAGGGAGTAGCCGGCATAGACAGCCAGCACCGGCTCGATCTTCAGGTCTTCGCACCACTCCAGATATTCGAGCAGGCCCATGCCGTCCGAAGAACGGTAGTTCCAGGGACTGGGATGGGTGGGACGATCGACCCAGGGGCCGATGGTCTTCTTCCACTGGTAGCGGTCGCGGATGTGGTCGCCCTCAAGGTAATTGCCGCCGGGCAGGCGCAGGAATTTGGGATGCATCGCCGCCATCTTTTCCATGAGATCGGGACGGAAGCCGTTGGGGCGCTCCTTGTACGTGGGCGGGAAGAGCGAGACAAGATCGAACCAGACCGTGGCCGGATGGGCGATGGTGAGAACCAGATGATTGTTGGATGTAACCGCGACGGAGCCGGTCTTGAGCATGTAGCTGTACTTGTTCCAGTCGCTCGTGAGGCCGGAGATATTGGCCGATGCAGCAATAGCGCCGGTTTCGTCATTGACCAGGCTGGCGGTGACCACGACTCCTGGCGCGCCTGACTTGGCATAAAACGAGCCAGTGTAGACGGTCTGGGGACGCACGGCGATGCCCCAGAAGCCATCGTTCTGCACACCGGCTGGGGCCGTCTCGGTGGCTGCGGCTACTTCGAGTTTCAGGCTTCTGTGCAGGGCAGCGCTAGGGCCGGTCTTGTCGTCCGGTGAGACCTTTGCCTGAGAATTGCCTTTGGTAACCAGCGTCCAGTGGGCCAACGCCTGCCAGTCAGAGCCGATTGTGCGGTCGCGCACCAGCTCAGGATAAAGCCCGCCATCATAGGAGAAATTGATCTCCTCGGTCATCAGGCCATAGAGCGTGGGGCTGACCTTGGCAGTAGGGTGGTCCAGATCGATGGACAATGAGGGCTGCTGCGCCGGAAGGGTGGTTGAAAATGCGAGGGTTGCGAGCAGAGTGGAGGTGAAAAATCGTTTACTCATAAGACAGCGATTCTATCGAATCGGATCAGGTTTTGACAACGGGATAACGTTTCCCCGATCTTGCCAATCTCGGGAAACACGGGAAACAATCTAGTTTTGTGGATTGTTGCCGTTGTCCTGCTGTGCCTGACGCTCCTGAGCGCGCTGAATCTGTTGCTGGCGTTCCAGCAGCATCTGCGGAGGAACGTGGCCGGGAGGAAACGCATTGGGCGTCCGGACCGGCAACGGCGGCTGAGCTGGTTCTTCATCCGCATCGGCATCATTGGCTTGGTTATTATTTACGGCAACGGGCTGATTTGGCTGCGGACTGGCCGCATTTTTGGTGGAAAGCAGGAGCTGACGTGGTGCTCCCTGGCCCAGATCGCCCACCATCAATATGTTATAGCCAGTTCCCTCAAGAAGCGCGGAGAGCACCGTGCGCGCAGGGCCAGGCCCATAGGCGCCAAAAACCCGTTGATCCTTACCAAAACCTTCGATGGATGCGCCCGTTGCGGCAGCGACGTCGGTCAGAATCTGTTGCAGGCTTGAATTCGTGGCCTCGATGCGGAGGCCTTTGCTGTCCCAGGTGACTGTGGCCTGACCTGCCTCGGCGTTGAGCGGCCATTTGGGAATCTCCGGCTCGGGCGGCTTTGCGGCTTCGGTTGCCGCGGCTTCAGCTGCTGCTTTGTCGGCAGCTTCCTTCGTGGCTTTTTCGCGGGCAGCTTTTGCGCGTACTGTTTTGCTCTGCGAGACACGGTGAAGGCCGGCGGAAGGAACGGTGGAATGCTTGCGTTGAACGGGAACGGAGCATACAGGGGCAGCTGAAGAAGTGGCAGCAACCGGCTTCTTGACCGGCGTTGGCGCCGGACTGATTGTGGGAGACGCTACCGGTAGAGATGGCTGTGCTGAAAGTCTTTGCGGACTAATGGCGGCGATGGCCGTCAAAATGAAGAGCGGCAACCAACTGGGGTGTATCCGGCTTACGATCTGATTCCCAATTCCCATCCGCTCCCCCGAATCAGGAGCCGCATCCGGTCCTGTACTGTACTAGACTAACAATGTTCGGCTGACGCTCGAAAAATGTCTAGCTCAGCCCCGAGGTTTTTTCCTGATGCGCCTCTTTTTGAAACAAAATTCGATTCCGGCGACTTTGTGCACACAATTCTTTCTCACGTTGATTGCTTTTTCGGTCGCAAGGCCAGCTCGAGCAGTCAGCTGCACCTCGCAGGCAGAATTAACCCGGCAGGACCGTGAGGCGCTCAGCACGGTTACGGCAAAACTCTCCAGCGCAGTTGCCGGGCAGGATTTTTCTTCGCTGCAAGCGGCGCTTTTACCCGCGGTCGCAGGAGACTGGGATGGGATTCGCGCTGTCGCCGAGCAGGCTGGGCCGCTGGTCAAAGGCGGGCAGATCATGCCGCGTAACGCGTATCTGCTGGATGCAACTACATTGACCGCGCCCACGGACACGCAGTTTTTCTGTTCAGACGCGACCGGCTCGGTCACTGTGACGATTAATATGCGGGCATTGCCGCCGGGCCGTTATGCGGTGGTGCTGGCGGACAGCGTGGGCGCGCCGCTGGCCGGGCAACTGGGTTTCATTCTGGCGTTGGACGGCAGCGGGCCTGCCGCGGCATGGAAGTTGGGCGGACTTTCAGCGCGGCAGGGCGTTTTCGATGGGCATGACGCTCTGTGGTACTGGACGAAGGCGCGGGATCTGGGCAAGGCGACATCTCTTGAGGCAGCACCCGACTGGAGCGCGTGGTATTGCTACGAAGTGGTGCGCTATCTCGAAGTTCCGATGGATTTTCTCTCTTCTCCGGCTCTCGAAAAGCTGGCACAGGAGCAGTCGCAGTTGAAGAACACGCCAACGGGCGCGTTCCCTTATACGCTGGCCGATGGACCGAGAAACTGGAAGATTGATTCGATTCAATTGGATGCCTCGTTGCGCGAGGCCGATCTGGCCGTTACCTACGAATCGCTGGGAGTGGCTGACACGGCGGTAGAACGAACCGAGGCCGTGACGGTGATGAGCGCGCTGCTCAAAGCCCAGCCGGGCTTGCGCGCAGGCTTCCACGGCCTGTGGGCCTATGCGCAGAAAGACGGCAAGCGGACATTTGCGATCGAGTTGCCGATGACGCAGATCCCGTAAATACAGGCACTAGGGATCAGGGACTAGGGAACAGGGATTGCCTGCTTTCCGTTACTCGTATAGCAGAACTGAAATTCGCTTAAGAGAGGTCTGTATGAAAGTGACAATGAGAGTGGGAATCTTTGCGGTCGCAGGGGTCTTTGCTGCGGCTTGCGCGACGTTCATTCCGGCAGCCAAGGCGCAGGAGAAGCCTGCGGCGGTAATTGAAAGGAACCCGCAGTTGCCTCCCGGCCTGGCGAAACAATTCATGGATACGACGGCTGACCCTTGCGTGAATTTCGCGCAGTATGCCTGCGGAAATTTCTCCAAGCTCTACCCTATTCCCGCGGATTTTTCGGGATATGGACCGTTCTATCTTCTCTACGAGCACACCGAGTTCGCGCTGCACTCTCTGCTGGAGAAGGTCCAGGCCAACGATCCGTCGCGAACTCCGAATGAGCAGAAGATCGGCGATTACTACGCAACCTGCATGGACAAGGATGGGGTCCAGGCGGCGGGGCTGAAACCGTTGCAAGCAGATCTGGACAGTATTGCGGCGCTGAAGAGCAAGAGCGATCTGACCGCGCTGCTGGCGCATTTTCAATTGATCAATGTAAATGCCTTCCTAAGCTACGGCGAGCAGCAGGATTTTACGGATGCGCGCAAACAAATTGCGGATGTCGATCAGGGCGGGCTGGGACTGCCCGAGCGCGACTACTATCTGCGCACCGGCGAGGCGGCGGAGAAGACCCGCAAGCAGTATGTGGAGCATGTTACAAACATGCTCAAGCTGCTGGGCGAACCGGATGCAACGGCAGCCGCCGAGGCGCAGAAAATCATGGTGCTGGAAACCGCGCTGGCCAAGGCTTCGATGGATGTGACCTCGCGGCGCGATCCTAAAAATGTCTATCACCTGATGCCGGTTGCGCAGTTGGTGACGCTGGCTCCAGATATCGCCTGGATCAACTTTTTTGATCGCTCGGGCGCTCCTTCAATCAGCGAAATCAACGTGGCGAACCCTGATTTTTTCAAGGGGATGAACACGGTGATCGACTCGACTGACCTGGATACGATCAAGGCATATCTTCGCTGGCAACTGATCAACAGCGTTTCCGGGCTCGCGCTTCCGTCGGCCTTCGACGATGAGGACTTCAACTTTTTTGGCCGCGAGTTGAGAGGCCGCCAGCAGCAGCGGGACCGCTGGAAGCGCTGCGTAGCGGAGACCGATGGCGCCCTGGGCGAGGCTCTGGGCGAAGTGTATATCAAGACGTACTTCCCGGCGGAGAGCAAGCAGCGGACATTACAGATGGTCCATGACATCGAAGAAGCGATGGACCGGAATATCGGCACGCTGACCTGGATGAGCGATGCGACCAAGGTGAAGGCTCGGGAAAAGCTGCATCAGGTTGCGGACAAGATTGCGTATCCGGATCACTGGCGGGATTACTCGACGTTGAGGGTGGTGCGGGGCGATGCATTCGGGGATGTGCAGCGGGCAGCGGAGTTTGAGAGCAGGCGGCAGTTGGCGAAGATCGGCAAGCCGGTGGATCGCGGCGAATGGGGCATGACACCGCCGACGATCAACGCTTATTACAACGACAGCATGAACGACATCAACTTCCCGGCGGGAATTCTGCAGTCTCCGTTCTTCGATTCAACCGCGGCTGACCAGGTGAATTACGGGCATATCGGCAGTGTTGTGGGCCACGAACTGACGCATGGCTTTGACGATCAGGGGCGGAAGTTCGATGGCAGTGGGAATCTTTCCGATTGGTGGACGGAGGAAGACGGCAAGAAGTTTGACGCGATGACCGACTGCGAAGTGAAGGAGTACGGCAACTTCACCGCGGTGGACGATGTGAAGGTCAACGGCAAATTGACGCTGGGCGAGAACACGGCGGACAACGGCGGCGTGCGGCTGGCGTACATGGCTCTGCTGGCAGACGCCAAGAGGCAGGGGATTGATCTGAATACGAAGGACGCGAGCGGATTTACTCCCGCGCAGCAGTTCTTCATTGCCTACGGCCAGGACTGGTGCGGTACAACGCGTCCCGAAGCGCTGCGGCTGCAGGTGCAGACCGACCCCCATCCACCGGATCAATACCGCATTACAGGAGTGGTGCAGAACATGCCGGAGTTCGGGAAGGCATTCGGCTGCAAGACAGGACAACCGATGATGCCAGTGAACGCTTGCCACGTATGGTAAGAGCCAGCGAGAGATTTTCTGCGCAATGATATTCGGAGTGCGGTATACAGAGGCGGTGTCTTGTTATTCGAACGATGAGACGCCGCCTCTGTATTTGCAGTCTCGATAAAATGGAATATCCAGACGAAAGCGGGAAAGCTGCAAGATGATTCCAGTGTTGGCGAGAGCCAAAGAGAAATTTGAAAAGCGCTTTGACTGCCGGATCTACCGGCATACTCTACCGCATGGCGTGGATTGCTTCAAGGATATTGAAAGACGGTTTGGGAACGGCTTCTTCAAGGTGATCTTCGATGTTGGCGCCAATGTGGGGCAATCGGCACTTGAGTACACGGAGAAGTTTCCCAACGCTGAGATCCACAGCTTTGAGCCTGTTGCGGCGAACTATCAGAAGCTGCTGGAAGCAACCGGCCGAAACCCCAAACTGCATGCGTACAAGCTGGGCATGGGTGAGCGGGCGGGTTCGGTCGATATCCATGTGAATCAATTCAGCACCACCTGCTCGATCAAACATGGCGACCCGCAGGCTGGCCTGGAATCGATCGAGTTGGAGACGCTTTCAGGCTTCATGGATAAGCAGAATGTGAGCACCGTTGATTTTCTCAAGCTGGATACAGAGGGCTACGAGCTTGAGGTGCTTGCCGGAGCGGCCAAAGTCCTCGAAGAGCAGCGCATCCATTTTCTCTACATCGAGTGCGAACCGGTTTCAACGGGGAGAAAATTTGTCAGCCTTGAGGCATTGGGGACTTTGATGAACAGGTTCGGCTACCGGCCTTTCGGACTCTACGAACAGCAGACCGAGTGGGATGGCACGAATGCGCTGCGATATATCAACGCGGTCTTCATCTGCAATAAGTTGCAGCCGGCGGCTTCCAAAGCCCGTTAGTATAGGGCCGCGCAGGTGTTGCTGAAAATTGTTTGTGCAATTCGGAGAAAAGAAAAACATGACTGCAATTATTGATCTTCGCTCGGACACGGTAACAAAACCTACTGCCGAAATGCGCGCGGCGATGGCCGCGGCTGAGGTCGGCGACGATGTATATGGCGAGGATCCCACGGTCAATCTTCTTGAAGATCGAACGGCGGCACTCTTTGGCCGGGAAGCCGCGCTGTTTGTGCCGACTGGAACGATGGGAAACCAGATTGCGATCCGGCTGCATACGCGGCCTGGGCAGGAGGTAATCGCCGAGTCGCGCGCGCATATTCTCGACTGGGAGATGGCGACGGCCGCGGTCTTCTCCGGTTGCCTGATCCGCTCTGTTCCCGCGGAAGGCGGCATCCTGACATGGAAGCACATTGAGCCGGTGATTTATGGTACCGGGCCGTTCCGCGCATCAACGGGACTGATTGAGATTGAGAACACGGCAAACTTAGCAGGCGGCCGGGTCTCCGACCTTTCTGTTTTGGAGGAGATTTGGGGTGAGGCGAAGGCGCGCAAGCTGCCTACGCATCTCGACGGAGCGCGCATCTTCAACGCGGCAACGGCTCTGGGCGTGGATGTGAAGACGCTGACCTGCGGCTTTGATACGGTGATGTTTTGTTTGTCGAAGGGATTGTGCGCCCCGGTTGGCTCCATGCTGGTTGGCTCGGCGGAATTGATCGCTCAGGCTCGGCTCTATCGCAAGGCGCTGGGCGGGGGAATGCGTCAGGCAGGAATTCTGGCCGCTGCTGGACTGATCGCGCTTGAAACGATGCCTGCCCGCTTGCACGAGGATCATATCAATGCCAGGCTGCTGGCTGAGGCGCTGTCGCAGATGGAAGGCATTGTCATTGATCCTGAGACCGTCGAGACCAACATTGTTATCTTTCATCTGGCCGAAGGTCGCTCCGCACCGGAACTCGCCGCGCGGCTGAAAGAGAGGGATATTCTTGTGAGCGCTTTTGGCCCTCAGGCGATCCGGCTGGTGACGCATCATGATGTGGATCGCGCTGCGTGCATCGCGGCGATAGACGCGCTTGCCGAAGTAAATTCTTGTGTGTAGTATGAAGTGGCTGAGCCAGTCAGCCCGGCACAGTGCAACTATTTTTTGCTCGATGGGTTAGTAAAGACTGTAAGCCTGGATGCACGGGATTCCAGATACAAAATTAGGATTGAAGGAGAATTCCCCACATGAAAAAATTCGCATTGGCAGCTTTGCTTGCAATCACTTTGCTCCCTGCGGCCGCGCAGGCGCAGGTTGTTATCCGCATCGGGCCTCCGCCCCCGGTTGTTGAACACTATGGCCCGCCTCCACAGCCAGGGTATGTGTGGATCGCAGGCTATCACCGCTATGAGGGCGACCATTATGTCTGGACCCCCGGCCATTGGGACCATCCGCCGCATCCCGGTGCGGTGTGGGTTGCGCATCGCTGGGAGCATCGTCATGGCAACTGGGTACTGATCGAAGGTCACTGGCGGTAAGCGAAAGACGGTTGCGAAAGCGGGGCGCATGCCCCGCTTTCGCGCGTTGCGCCTCAGAACAGCACTGGGTTGATAAACTCGTTCAGTGAACCGTCTCATAGTGAACGCCGATGACTTCGGGCTGACCTCTGGAGTCAATCGTGCGATTGTCGAATTGCACAAGGCTGGAGCTTTGTCCAGCGCCACGCTGATGGCGCGGGCTTTGGCCACGGAAGAGGCGATTGAGTTGGCCTGCTCCACACCGTCTCTCGGCGTGGGTTGCCATGTGGTGCTGGTGGATGGAGAGCCGGTACTGCCGCCCGATGAACTGCCAACGCTCTCTGATCCGATTGCGGGCAATCTGTATTCCACCCTTGGAAAATTTGTGAAGCGTCTGCTTGCGCGTCAGTTTCGCGCGCGAGAGATCGAGGCGGAAGCAGCCGCGCAAATCGCGCTGCTGCAAGCGAAGGGTGTCGCGCTGACGCACATCGACACGCATAAACATACGCATATGTTTCCGGCAGTTTTGCGTCCGGTGCTTCGGGCCGCGCGGGCCGCTGGGATTCATTCGGTACGCAACCCATTTGAGCCGGCGTGGAGCCTGCGGGCCACTCCAGAAGCGCCGTGGCTGCGGCGCACGCAGGTGCATCTGTTGCGGTATCTCTTTGAGCCAGCCTTCCGGCGTATTGTTGCGGAGGAGGGATTCACCACGACGAATGGAGCTATCGGCGTGCTGGCGACGGGGACGCTGGGTACGGCAACGGTTCGTTCCTTGTTGCGGAATCTCCCAGAGGGCGCTTGGGAACTGGTTACACATCCCGGGTACAATGATGATCAACTGGCCCAGGCGCGCACGCGGCTGCTGGCATCGCGCGAAACCGAGCGGGAGGCGCTGTCCTCTTTTAACGCATGGGATGGGGTTGAGCAAATCAGCTTTGCGGACTTGACGGCGCGGTAACCAGAGAGCGTTCATTTATTGTCCAGATGGGAAGATATTTTCTCGCTCTGCGTTTTTCTAAAAGAACTCAACCTGAATGAATGTTGCCCAGGGGCCGGGAGGCAGTTTGGAAATCTCGCTGTTGTGGAAAATTCTTCTCTATACATGGACAGCCTCTGAAATCGGCGTGGTGCTTGCAACCCGCACACGAAAAGGGGGCGGAAAACTACTGGACCGCGGATCGATGATTATTCTGTGGGTTACGATTACTTTGGCGATTACCGCGGCTGAGTTCCTCGCCGCCGTTGTGCCGCCTAATATCTTTGGCGGCGGGCTTTGGGTGCGGTATGCAGCGGCTGCCGTGCTTGCGGTTGGAATCGCGATTCGCTGGACGGCGATTCTGTTGCTGGGCAAGGCCTTTAGCGTGAATGTAGCGATTCACGATACGCAGAGCCTCTATCAAGGAGGGTTGTACCGCTTCATGCGGCACCCCTCCTACACCGGAATGCTGATCATCTTTTTTGCCATAGGACTCTCAGAGCGGAACTGGTATTCCTGGGCAATTGTGATGATTTTTCCCACCATAGCTCTGCTTTATAGAATCCATGTGGAGGAAGTGGCGTTGAATCAGGCTTTCGGCGACGCGTACGCCCAATACAGCCGGCGGACCAAGCGGCTGATCCCTGGAATCTATTAATTTTTGAGTGCAGCGTTCTCTCCTCAGAGCCTTTCCTGTATTCAGAAGCATCTATACACCGGTAGACTGTTCTTCGGAGAAGGCTCATGCGCATTGGCATTACCTGCTACCCCACTTATGGTGGTTCAGGTGTGGTGGCAACGGAACTGGGAATTGAGTTGGCTGCCCAGGGCCATGATGTGCACTTCATCTCTTCGTCGCAGCCCTTTCGGTTAAATGGCCGCAACGACGGCATTTTTTATCATGAGGTTCCGGTCTCCAGCTATCCGCTCTTCGAGTTTCCTCCATATGATCTGGCGCTGGCTTCGCGCATGGCTGAAGTAGCCGAATACTGCGATCTAGACCTGCTGCATGTTCACTACGCGATTCCCCACTCGGTGAGCGCGCTGCTGGCGCGTCAAATGCTGGCTGAGCGAGGGCGGAAGCTGCCGTTTATTACTACGCTGCATGGGACGGATATTACGCTCGTGGGACTGGACCGCGGTTATCTGCCCATTACGCGCTATGCGATTCAGCAGAGCGACGGAGTGACCTCGATATCGAGCTATCTCAAAGGAAAAACCGTTGAAGATTTCGATGTTACTCGGCACATTGAGGTGATTCCAAATTTTGTCAATTGCAATGTTTATCAACCGATCAAGGACGAGGCGTTGCGGGCAAAAGCGCGCGAGCGGTTGGCCGAGCCGCACGAGGCGATCCTGATGCATCTGTCGAACTTCCGCCCGGTCAAGCGCGTGGTGGATGTGGTGAAGGTCTTTGCCGAGGTGGCGAAGGAAATCCCGGCGCGGCTGGTGCTGGTGGGCGATGGGCCGGACCGCTCAGCCGCCGAGTGGCTGGCGCACGATCTTGGGATTCAGTGCAGGGTGCATTTTCTAGGCAAGCAGGAGCGCGTGAACGAGTTGCTACCTTTGGCCGACCTGATGCTGATGCCCAGCGAGATGGAGTCCTTTGGACTGGCAGCACTCGAAGCAATGGCCTGCAAGGTGCCGGCGATTGCCACCCGCGTGGGCGGCGTGGCGGAACTGGTCGAGGACGGCGTCAACGGCCTGCTCTATGACGTTGGCGATGTGGATGGGATGGCCGCAGGCGCGCTGAGCCTGCTCAGAGATCGCGACCGGCTGGAGGAGATGCGGCAGGCATCTCGCATTACAGCGCAGAAGCACTTTTGCTCCACGCTGGTGCTGCCGCAATACATCCGCTATTACGAATCGGTGCTGAACCAGCCGGTGCTGGATTATGCAGTCTGACAGCTATTCGTCGTAGTGCAGCAGGCTGAAGACGTCGTACTCTTTGAAGCGCTCGCGGCCTTTGAGGAAGTCCAGTTCAACGGCGAAGGCCAGACCGGCGATTTCGCCGCCCAGTTGCTTGACCAGCTTGATAGTTGCTTCCATCGTGCCGCCGGTGGCCAGCAGATCGTCCACCAGCACCACGCGCTGGCCGGGCTGAATCGCGTCCAGATGAATCTCCAGCGTGTCTGAGCCGTATTCAAGATCATAGGTGACGCGCGCGACCGGCGCAGGCAGCTTCTTCGGCTTGCGAACGGGCACAAAGCCTGCATTCAAGCGGTACGCCAGCGCCGGCCCAAAGATGAAACCGCGCGCCTCGATGCCCAGAACCAGATCGATATGTTTGCCAATGTAGTGTGCCGCCAGCGCATCGATCATCTGTGCAAAGCCGGTCTTGTCTTTCAGCAGAGTGGTGATGTCATAGAACAAAATCCCCGGCTTGGGAAAATCCGGCACGGTGCGCACCAGTTCTTTCAGGGCTTCCACATTGATTGGCTTCACGGCGTCGGACATGAGTCTCCCTATCTTCGTTTGAAATGAAATTTGAAAGGAATGCAGGGAAGGGAACCGGGTGTGCGGTTCTGCTTCCCTATGGATTATAACGGGGAAGGCCTGGGGAGCGGCTGTCAGCGAACGCTCCCCGGGGAAGGTCAGGCAGTGACTGGGATCGGTGCGGAAGAAGTGGAACGTGCGGTCACAATTGCCAGACCGAGGCAGAGAACAATGAGGATTTCGGCTACAACAGGGCCGAAGAAAAAATAGAAGAAGGAATTGACGGCAAGGGCCAGGTACGCCACGAGAAATGTCGCGAGGATAGGTCGCAATTGAATCGCGTGGGTCTTTGCCAGTGTGCCCAGCTGCCAGAAGACAATGGCCTCGACAGTAAG
>CAZHKN010000082.1:9729-17762 GCA_964532725.1 uncultured Occallatibacter sp. | reverse complement strand
TGGAAGGCGCAGAACAAGTCGCTGCACATCTTTTCCGGCGAGGCTTACAACGTGGAGATGGGTATCACCAACACGTTATTCAACAACGAACGGCCTTTGCCAGGGGAAGACGGCAATGGGAATACCGGCGACACCGGACTAGTGGCGAGCTGCCTGAACCTTACCGGAACAGGGTACCCGGAAGACACCACTAACCCATTACAAACGACGAACCAGGCGGTTCTGGACGATGTATCGGCGTTTGCCAACTTCATGCGCTTCCTGGCGCCGCCCCCAACCGGCGGGGTGGTACTCAATGGCACAGCGGTTACCGCAAGCACGATCTCCACGGGCAAATCGCTGTTTACTTCGATCGGCTGCGCGACTTGCCATAACCCAACGCCTGGCACGACTCAAACATCGAACTTTGTTCCTGCGTTGAGCAAAGTCCCGGTGAACGCATTCTCCGATTTAGAAATCCATCAGATGGGCAACACTCTCGCGGACAACGTTTCGCAAGGTACCGCAGGCGGCGATCAGTTCCGGACAGCTCCCTTGTGGGGCCTGGGGCAACGGATTTTCCTGCTGCACGATGGCCGCACAACCAGCCTGATCACGGCGATCGAGGACCACGAGAGCAATGGCAGCGAAGCCAACAATGTTATCGAAAATTTCAATGATCTGAGTGGCGCCCAGGCGCAGGATCTGTTGAACTTCCTGCGCTCGCTGTAGTTATTACAATTGCTGGCGAGACGTGAAGTTATGTCTCGCCAGTTTTCTGTTGCCGAAAAAGACGCGGCTGGCTTGAGGCAGTGAAGGAGAACCTATAAAGTCCGTAGAGACGATGGTCCTTCAGTCCTTCTTCTCTAGATTATTCCGCCTGACATGACCGCCTTTTCCCATGACAAATTTATTCACTACCGGTCATTCGCCCTTCTGATATATTCTTTCGGGGCACGGAGGGGATGGCCTATGCCTGTCAATCACGATGAAACCAAGCAACTCCATATCATTCATTTGTCCGATTTGCATTTTGGAGATGACCATCGCTTTTTGGCACCTGTACCACCGAGCGGAGGACCTGCTCCGCATCAGGGGGTTCCGACTCTGTTGTCAAAGCTAATGGAGGACTTCAACGACCCGCCGGAGTTAGAAAACGTGATCGTCTGTCTCACTGGAGATTTTGTGTCCGAGGCCAAAAATTTCGTTGAATTCCAGAGATCTGAGGAATTTGTCCGTGGTCTTGCCCAAGTATCAATTCATGGGGCAGTGCGGGGATTAAAGAACATCTATATGATTCCCGGCAACCATGACGTCGACTATGACAAATCGACACTGGAAGAGCGGTGGGTTCCCTATGCCGGCTTTCTGAGTAGAATCCGGCAACAACAGATTGATCCCAAAAAACCGCACGATATGGTGGAGTTATTTCTGCGCGATGATCTGGGAGCTGCGATTTTGTGCTTAAATTCAGAAATCTATATAGCGAAAGACACAGCTGATGTATTTCGAGGAGAAGTTGACCATGCGCAAATCCAGAGGGTCCATGCTCTTCTTAGCAATGTGCCGAAGGAATACGTCAAAGTTGCCCTGATACATCACCACCCGATTCTGATCCCCGATCTCGTCGAGCCTGACCGCAACTATGACGCAGTCCTCAATTCTGGCAAGCTACTTAAAATGCTACGAGACAAGGGGTTTCATGTAGTCCTGCACGGACATAAGCACAATCCGTTTGTCTTCAGCGAAGATAGCCAGTCGGCGTGGACAAGTTCCACCCAGCAGCCGATAGTAGTGGTTGCGGGCGGCTCTGCGGGAAGTACAGGAATCCCCGACAACTACATCCATCGCTGTAATTGCTACAACCAGATCACGATTAAATGGCACCCTGCGGCGGGCCAGAGTCGAGTGAATGTTGTGACCCGCGGGTTGAACATATTTGACCAGGACGGAAATGAAGCACTTCCTTTTAAATGGAGTTGGCGGAAGCTCCGTGAATACGACTTCCCGTTCTTTGCGGCAGAGTGTCGGCCAGAGGTAACAGATTTAGAATGCTTCGAAGACGATGCGATTTTAGCCGAAGCAAACGGAGTCAGAATATCAGAATACAAAAGGCTGCGCGGCAATATGCCGGTGGTGGAAGTTCTACCATCGTTGATCACTGGTCAAGCATATGAAGCTCGGGTTTGGATTGTCCCGAGAGATCCGAGAGAAGTTCCAGTCGAGGTAGTTTGGAGTGCGGGTCTGAAGTTCCCGGCAATGCGTACCACTGCAGATCAGAACAGGTGGTTTTGCGCATCCTTTAACTACTGGGGAGCGATGCTAATACAGGCAAGGATCACATTCGCCGACGGAGCGGTGGAGCACACCCACATATACGCTCGAATGCCTGAGGATTGTTCTTGAGGAATATGGAAGCGAAGGGTGCCTCTGGCCCAGCTTTGAGACCTCGGAAACTTCTTTCAGTCCTTCTTACCAAGATTATTCCGCCAAACATGCCCGCTTTTCTTCAGCAGATGGTTGGGGTACTCGGGACTCCTGCTTCCTGCCCATGCTTCAGTTTCAGTAGCCCCCTGACTATCTATCGTATACACGCGATCAGGCCACGATCTCCAGGCCTTTCTTGTCGACGAGAGAAAGGAGTTTGAGGCTGGCTCCCTGGGGATGTTTTTCTCCGCGCTCCCATTTGCTTACGAGGCTGGCGGTGACATTCAGATAGGCCGCGAAGACTGTTTGGCTGGTTTTTTCGCGCAGGCGCAGGGCGCGGATTTTGGCCGGGGACATAGGCTGCACGGGAGTTAGGCAGAGCGCGTCGAATTCGCGCATGGTCTTTTTGTCGATGCCACCCACTTGGTACAAATCCTCCACTCCCTCGTGAATGGAGGCCATGATTTTGCTGCGGTATTTTTTAGGCACTATATTCCCCCCGGTCTGTACCGCATGACGCTCAGTAACAGGATATACGTGATGCCGGGGGGGCGGTGCGCGGCATGTTCGTCCCGCCCCTATGAGGCTGGGCGGTGTGCGGGGGATGGATCGCTTTCTCAGGATTTCATCCTGGGCTATTTTCGTGTTCTCCCTACGGGAGAAAGTGCGGAGTTCAGTCCTTCTTCCCCAGATTATTTCGCCACACATGCCCACCTTTTTCCAGCAGGTGGTCGGAGCATTCTGGACCCCAGCTGCCGGCGAAGTAATTCGGGAAGACCTCCGGTTTTTTGTTGGCCCAGGCTTGCAGAATGGGCGTGTATAAAGACCAGTTGAGTTCCACGCCGTCGCGGTGTGAGAAGAGGGTCTGGTCGCCGAGCATCGCGTCCAGCAGCAGCCGCTCGTAGCCGTTGGCGCTGGATTTGCCGAAGGCTGCGGCGTAATCGAAGTCCATGTTGACGGGGCAGACGGACATGCCGGGCGTGGAGGGGACTTTTGCACCGAAGCGCAGGGCGATGCCTTCATCCGGTTGAATGCGGATGGTGAGCAGATTGGGCTTGATCTCTCCGCAACCGGAGCTGGAGGCGAGGCGGTTGAAGAGCAGCAGCGGCGGCTGCTTGAACTGGATGCTGATCTCTGTGGCGCGTTGTTTGAGGCGCTTGCCGGCGCGTAGGTAGAAGGGAACCCCGGCCCAGCGCCAGTTCTCGATCTGCAGCCGCACGGCGGCATAGGTCTCAGTGCCTGATTCAGGGTTAACCCTTTCCTCGTCGCGATAACCGATGACGCGCTGGCCCTCGATGACGCCGGGGCCGTATTGGCCGCGCACTGTATTCAGCACAGGAATGGGCGGAATGGCCTGCCAGACTTTGAGCTTTTCGCGGCGCACGCTTTCAGCCTCAAAGCTTGCGGGCGGCTCCATTGCGACAAAGCTGAGCAGCTCCATGACATGATTTTGGACGACGTCGCGCAGCGCTCCGGCTTTCTCGTAGAACGGCCCGCGGCCTTCCACGCCGAGGGTTTCGGCTGCGGTGATCTGGACGTGGTCGATGTAATTGCGGTTCCAGATCGGCTCGAAGATGCCGTTGGCGAAGCGGAAGACCAAAATGTTCTGCACCGTCTCTTTGCCGAGGTAGTGGTCAATGCGGAAGACTTGGCTCTCGTGGAAGACGGCGTTGACCTGATGGTTTAGCTCACGCGCGGATTCGAGGTCGTGGCCGAAGGGTTTTTCAATGACCACGGATGCCTTGCCCTGCTCGGTCTCCGCCATGCCCTGCGCGCCTAGGTTCTCGACGATGCCAGCGAAGAACTCCGGCGCAGTGGCAAGATAGAAGAGGCGCTTGGGTCCGATGGATTTTTCTGTAGCGATGCGGTCTAACTCGGCCTTTAGGCCAGCGTAGTCGGAGGGGTCGTCGAACTTGAGTGGGAAATAACTGATCTTGCTGACGAAGTTATCGAGCTTCGCGTCAGATGCATCCACTCCGCCGAACTCAATGATCCCGGACCGCATGTCGGTCGCAAACTCATTGCCCAGCGGGCGGCGTGCGACGCCGACGATGGCGAAATTCTGGGGCAAAAGGCCTACCTGCTCCAAGTGGAAGAGCGCGGGCAGTAGCTTGCGCTTGGTTAGGTCGCCAGAAGCGCCGAAAATTACGATGATTCCCGGCTCGGGGATTCGCTCATTGCCTGCGGGAACCTGCGAAAGGTCCTCAGGGCGCACATTCATCTGGATCGTAGTCATCAAGTTTGCCTCAGGGGCTGAAGCCCGCATCAATTTTTGGTGTGATTGCGGCACGGCTAAAGCCGTGCCCTTTCAAAGCGTCGGCCGCGTTTTGTGTTGGGTTCGCGATCTCCCAGGTCTCAAAATCGAGACCTGGGGCACCCATTTTCGTGCGAGATCAAAAGGTCGGAGACCTATTCCTTTTTTACCGCATGGCCGCCAAACTCGTTGCGCATGATGGCTAACATGCGGTCGGTGAAGTTATTCTCTTCACGCGAACGAATGCGCCGCAACAGTGACTCAGTAATGACAGGGGCAGAGATGTTCAGGTCGATGGCCTCCATCACCGTCCAGCGGCCCTCGCCGGAGTCTTCAACAAAGGCTTCAAGGCCGTCGAGCGTGGGATTTTTCGCCAAGGCATCGGCAGTAAGGTCGAGCAACCAACTGCGCACCACGCTGCCATAACGCCAGATCTGCGAGATCTGCGGCAGGTCGAGGCCGAGTTCTTTTTTTGTCTCCATGATGGTAAAGCCCTCGGCGTAGGCCTGCATCATTCCGTACTCGATGCCGTTGTGAATCATCTTCACAAAGTGGCCTGCACCGCCCGGACCCACACGGCCCCAGCCCTTGTCCACGGCAGGAGCCAGGACTTCAAAGATGGGGCGCAGATACTCAACCGGTTCGGCATCGCCGCCGATCATCATGCTGTAGCCCTCCTTCAATCCCCAGATGCCGCCCGATGTTCCAACATCGACGAACTGCAATCCCTTGGCGGCAACTTCCTCGTGGCGGCGCATGGAGTCCTTGTAATTTGAATTGCCGCCGTCGATCAGAATATCGCCGGGATTGAGCAGTGGGCCGAGCTTGGCGATGGTATCGTCTACCGGTTTACCCTGTGGCACCATGATCCAGATAGCTTTGCGGCCGTTCAGGTTTTTCGCCAAATCTTCCAGGGTTGTAACTCCGATGTTGCCGCTGGCCGTGAGCCGCGCCACGGCCTCAGCGTTGAAGTCGAAGCCCACCACCTGATGGCCGCCCAGGCGCAACCGCTCCGCCATGTTGCCACCCATCTTGCCGAGTCCAATCATTCCTAACTGCATAACGCCTCCAGTCGCAATGCCTTTATAAAACGCCTAGATTCTCCAGCTCGCGTTGCAAGGCAGGGGCGCCTTGAAAGCGAATCGCCTTTATTCCCGCTGCGGCTGCGCCGGCGCAGTTCTCTTGCCGGTCGTCGATAAACAGCACCCGCTCGGCGGGTCGCCCCAGAATATCCAGCGCGGCGCGGTAGATGGCGAGGTCCGGCTTGCGGAGTCCCAGATAACAGGAACTGAACGCAACCTCGAAGAGGTCGCGTAGGCCAAAGCGGGCAAAGCGGAAGTCGTTGGTTTCCCGCGCCTCGTTGTTGAGAGCGCCAATCAAACATTTATCAGATGCAACAAGTTGCTGAATGATTCCGATTGCTCCATCGGGGAGCAGTTTTGATTGCGCTTTGATGACGGTGAGGAACTCTTCCGGCGTGAAAGGGCGCGGTTCGTAAAAGACGGTTGCCGCGAGATATTCATCGACTGTGGTCGCGCCGCGCTCCCAGTCGGGGTAAGCGGCGGTGTGGCGCTCTTCGAATGCAGGCCGGTCGATCTGGAATTGGCCGAGGACGAGTGCGCGTTCCTCGTGATCCCACCCGTTGGTGAGCACGACTCCGCCCACGTCGAAGAGGATTGCGTCAAAGGGGAAGTTCGGCGCAGTTCGTGACATAGAGTTAGAATCTCATTTTTTGGCGGGGAATTGTGAAGATTTGGTTTCAGGGTAGTGGTGCAGTTTCATTTTTCTGTTATTCATGGTGTTCGAGAAGGCGGCTTGACGGGAGTAATAATTGGTGGAGAAATTTGAACTTTATCGGGTCTCAGAATCGCGACAAGGGGCATCCGGCCACCGAAGGAGATCAATCTTCAGTTAAGGAAAAGGTCATGTGGTTCCAGGGACCTTGATGCTGCTTTGATGCCGATTTTGAGCACCACACTAATCGGCACGCGCAGGTTGTTCGCGAATACTGTGGCATAGGCCTCAATTTCTCGATTTTCTCTCGCGCCAATGTAGAAAACGTCGGTAGACCACTCTGTTCTTCCCGCCTGGATTGTCCCAATCTCAGCGCGGATTTCAAATCCCCCAGGCAGCGTTACCACGCTGAGTGTCGGTTCAGGGTTGCGGAGCATTTGCCTGGAAAGGGGAACGATTAGCGACTTCTCAGGTTGAGAAGGTAAATGGCCTTCGTCCATGACAACGAGTCCATTGCATTCAATTTGCATCGTGACAATTACACCCTCAGCGCAAGTCGTCGAGGTGTTTGTAATGGCTATACCCAACGGACACAGGAATGTCGTGTCTCGCGCAAACTGTGCTAGCTCGATATAGTAATTTCGGTTTGGAAACCCCTGCTCGTAGAGTGGCGATCCGTTGCCGAATTTTGGAATTTGCTTTTGGGGTGGAAGTTTGACCGAGATCGATTCCAACTGAACTTCGGTACCAAGTTTCCTGCGCATGTCGGGTTCGACCAGATCGAACTCTAGCAAAGGTTGCCCAGCCAAAGGGGAAGCTGTCGAACCCATGCGGAACACTTCATCTGGATCTGCCTCACCGGTCGTGTCCCCCCGCCTGATGTAAACGACATTCGCCTTGAGGTTTCCAAAATCTTTCTTGAGAAAAACTGGGCGGTCCTGTATTGGAACAGAAATAACACCAATTTCTATTCCGTCCAAGATCTCATTTGAATAGGCAAACGAAACTGGGCGATTGGTCTTGCTATGAACAAACTGCTGCAAATTTCTATTAAGAAGGTGATCTGCGATGCCTCGGACAACACCTCGACCACCTTTAACCTCTTCCACGCCAATGAGGATAAATGCATCCGATTGCCTCCATGCATTCGCAAACGCTAGGATGTCCTTTAAGAGTTCACTCTTTTGCTCATTGGTAACCTTGTCAAAGTGGTACTGAGCAACCTTGAAGTCGAGTGTCTCCGATTCACTCTGATACAAGAGTCCCTCTAGGATCGCTTGGTTCATGGGAAGATTTTACTTTCACCCTCTCTGGGAAATCCAGCTCCGCTTGTGTCAGTCCAGTAAGACGCCGTTGTGGTCCCGGAATATCTGTAAAGTAATCGGTCCGGAAACTGGACCACCGCGGGTTTCAGCGATTCCAGAGTCTGAACTAATGGTCTCTGGTGACCGAGAAGCGGGTCCTTCGACTCCCTACACGGCACTTTGGTTGTGGAGAAGGAAACGCAGGTCCTTCGCTGCGCTCAGGATGACGGCACTTTTGAGATCGGGCGAAGCCCGGATGCAGAACAAGGGTTAGGAAAAAATGGCGGAACTGAGTTTTGGGGAGAAGCTGCTGATTGCGCGCAAGCAGCTTGACC
>CAZHKN010000082.1:0-9719 GCA_964532725.1 uncultured Occallatibacter sp. | reverse complement strand
TGCGCTCAGGATGACAGCGGTTGTGGGGAGATCCGCTGGAAGAATTTCTTTGCTTTGGCGACATCCTTGAAGATCTGCGCCTTGAGCGCCTCGGGGTTGGGCCAGACGATTTCCGGGCGAAGGCGGAGAAGGAATTCGAGTTCGAGCGGCGTATTTTCGTTCAGATCGACCGGTTCGAAGTCCAGAATATGGGACTCGACGGCGAAGGAGTCCTGGCCGAAGGTGGGGCGGTTGCCGATGTTAGTGACGGCCTGAAAGCGCCTCTCGCCAACCATGAGATGGGTCACGTAAACCCCGAAGGCGGGGAGCAGTCCATCGTAAGGTGCGAGGTTCACGGTAGGCACCAGCAGTCGTGTGCCGATGCCGCGTCCCCGGGCGGGCGTGGAGCGGACGGCGAAGCTGCGGCCCAGCATCTGGCGGGCGCGAGAGAGGTTGCCGGCGGTGAGCAGCGCGCGGATTGCGGAGCTGGAAACCTCTCCTGCGCGAACGCTGACCGGCGAATGAATGTGGACGGAAAAGCCAAACTCCGCGCCGAATTCTCGAAGCTCGTTCACTCCGGCAGCGGCGTGCAGGCCGAAGCGGAAATTGCCTCCCTCATGCAGGCTGTGAATCTGGAGCTTATCCACCAGAATCTGCTGCACGAACTCGCGCGCGGTGAGGCGGGCCAGCGCCTCGTTGAAAGGGAGAATTACCACCGCGTCGATGCCTGTGGTTGCCAGCAGGCGCAGGCGCTCAGTGACAGGCGTGAGCAGCAGTGGAGCTTGCGCCGGGCGCAGGAACTGCTCCGGATGCGGGTCGAAGGTAATGGCGATGGCGCGAATGCCGAGCGCGCGGGCTTCTTCAACCGCAACGGAGAGAATCAGCCGGTGGCCGACGTGTACGCCGTCGAAGTTGCCGATGGAGGCGACGGTCGGGCCGAGAGTGGCGGGAATCTCCTCAATGGAGCGGTAAGTGGGAATCATGCGGAGGCGGCGGCTCCTGCGGTTCTGGACTTGCGATTCTCGGTTGCCAGATTTACTTCGAGCGTGAGGCCGTCGTAGGCCAGCCGGATATTTTCAGGCAGCGTGCCGTTGGTTTCTTCGTGGCCGAGTTCATGCGCAATGTGAGTAAACCAGGTTTGTTTTGCGCCGATGCGCCGCGCCCATCCGACGGCCTGCTCAACGGTGGCGTGGTTGGGGTGGGGTTTGTGGCGCAAGGCGGAGAGAATCAGGTGGTCCAGGCCTTCAAGCAGCGCGAAGCTGGACTCGGGGATGGCGCTTACATCGGTTAGATATGCGGTGTTGCCGAAGCGGAAACCGGAGATCCCCTGTTCGCCGTGCAGGATGGGGATGCGCAGAAAATCGACGCCGTGAATGGGGACAATGGGTGCGAGTGGCTCCAGATGTACCCGGGCGCGGTTGGCATAGGTGGAGTTGGGCGAGAAGGTGTAATCGAAGACCTGTTCCAGAACCTTCGCAGTCTCCGGCGCGGCGTAAAGGGGGATCGGCTGGCCATTGCGAAAGAAGGTGAAGGTGAGCGGGCGCAGATCGTCGAGGCCAAGAATGTGGTCGGCGTGGGCATGGGTGTAAAAGACCGCATCGAGGCGAGTGAGCTTTGCGCGCAAGGCCTGTTCGCGGAAGTCGGGACCGGTATCGATGACCACAATGCGCTCGCGGAGGCTGGTGGAATCTGCTTTGATTCCGAAATCCGCACCGGAGTTTTTTTTTATCTCAGCGCCGGTTGGGACTTGTGGATTCCCATCCTTGCCGCTATAAGACTGCGGCAAGGATGGGGCACTCTCGGTCTCGTGATCCGATGCTTCGAGAACTTCCGCAGTAGGCCAGCGCAGCAGCACGGAAGGGCGCAGGCGGCGGTCGCGGGGATCGGTGGAGGTGCAGACGGCGCAGTCGCAACCCAGCGTGGGAACCCCCATTGAGGTTCCCGTGCCGAGAAATGTGAGCTGACCGTGCATGGCGAAGTTTACCGCTTGCCCGGCGGCGGGGGCTGAGGCGGTTGCATGGCCTGGAGAGAGATCATGTTGGTTAGCTCCAGGAATGCCATGCGCACCTCGAATAGAACCGTTTGCAGGGCGCGGTCTTCGGTTGCGGAGAGGTTGCCCTTGGTTTTGTCCGCCAGTACGCCGAGCAGGTCGATAGTCTGGCGCGCGCCGAGAATGTCGATGCGCGGACGCTGGCCCTCCTGCCCTCCTGCGCCCATCTGGATCATCGCGGAGAGATAGAGCTGCTGGACCAGATGCTCAAAGCCGATGGGTGGCTGAGCGCCCATGGCCGGATTCTGCGCGCGGATCAGGTCTTCCAGGCGCTGTGCCGAGGCGTCATAAGCGGTTTTCTGTGCCTGGCTCTCCTGCGCGGTGGGCGCGGGAGGCAACTCCAGCGGCTCTTCCAGGTCAGCGGCTTCAGGAGTAGCCGCAGCTTCCGGCTTAGGCTCGGAGACAACCAATCGTGGTCCCGCAGGCGGACCGGAGGGCGCAGCTTCAGCAGGCGCGGGCGGAGCCTGCGCCTGCGCCGAACTCTGTTCTTCTTCTTCCGCTTTGAACTTGCGGCGGTCAATGACGGTAAATTTGGGGGTATCGCTCATAATTCCTGATTTCCAATCGGGGTTTCAATTGCATCAACAACGGGTGCGGCCAGAATGCGGGCTATGCCCGTTTGCTCTCCAACAGCATATGTTAACGGTTGATTGCGCAATTCCGCCGCGGCGGAGATCATTCCCAGCGCGAAGATGCGCGCTTCTGAGCCGTTGAAAAACTCGGCGGCGCTGGTGACATTTCCCGCTGCCGATTTCTCCCCATCGCCGGAACCGGCTAAAGTCAGCGTAGCACCAGTTTCGGGGATTGGGCCAGCAAGCTCAAGCAGCCGCAGATGCCGGTGCACATTGCCGCGGGAGTGGATGCGCTCTACAATCTCCTGGCCGAGGTAGCAGCCTTTGCTGAAGTGGAGGGCGCGCAACTGTGAGGTCTCCTGGGGCAGGTCGCGCTCCGCAATGTCGATGCCGTAGGCGGGAATCCCTTCGGCAACGCGAAAGGCTTCGAGCACAGCGGTTCCAACGGATGCTGCTCCGGCGGCGTGCAGCGCCTTCCACAAAACGGGAATCGCGGGAGCATCCACCCAAAGCTCGTAATGCGGAGCCAGGACGCCGTAAGCGCGATGGATGCGCATATCAAAGCCGTTCCAGGCCGTGCGCAGGGCGGTCATCGGCGCAGCGGGAGCGGGCAGGCCCAGGCGCGTTAGCACATCGGCCGATTGCGGCCCGATGAGTCCCAGAGCGGTTTCTTCGCTCAGGGCGATCAGTTCCACATCATCCATGATGATGAAGCGGTCAAAATGAGCGAGGAGCTTCTCTTGTTGATCGGCGGCGATGACCAGCTCCAGAGCATCGCCGTCGCGGGAGACGGTCAGGTCGCCCTGAATGCGCCCCTGTGCGTTGAGAACCAGGTTCCATGCGTCGGCGTCGCGTCCCAGGTCATTGACTGTATTGGTGACCATGCCGCTGAGCCAGCGGAAGCGGTCTTCTCCGCGCACGGCAGTGCGGCGGAGCCAGCCCAGATCGTGGGCCGCCGCGCCCGAGAGCAGCGCCGCTGTTTCCCGCTCCGGCGCGTCCAATCGGGAAGGGGTTAAAACGCCTCGATAGGCGCTGAGTTGTTTGGCTGATTCGGGCAGCGCCGGGTTAGCGGCTAGGGTTGCGGCAAGGCGAGTGGCAAGAACAGGTGCGTCGAGAGTTGTTTCCGTCATAGAAAAATCCGGCATTTCGAACCGATTTCCTGGGGAAGGACGGCGCGAGAGTGCATCCTGATTATAGCCTTGAGAGAAGAGGGTTGAATTTCGATTCTATGACGAGCGACCGGGAAACGCAGGAAGCGGTTCCGGAACCATATTTTCGAGATTTTTGGGAAATAGTATATCCTGAAGGAGTGAGGAAAGCCCAATGAATAGTCCGGTGTGGCAGATTGTCGGGTTTGCGGGTGTCGTGGGATTTGCTGCGGCAGTTGTACTTTCCTTTATAGGGAACCGCTTGTTGGCAAGCAAGCGGGCAAGCAACGTTCATCTAGGAAGGATGATCATCGCCGCAGTGGGTGGCCCAAGCAGTGCACGCATCGCGGACGAGGAGATCGCCCGTCGGCGGATCGCGCGATAAGGCCTTTTCCCGTGCTGCGCCAGAATTATCTATTGCCCTGCGGCGCTTTGCCGGAGTTCGCCAACAACTGTAGAATCGCGGGTGCGGAAGCTCCGATGTTGATGGCGATCAACGGAGATCCAGCGTTTTCCGCAATAGCCAAGCCGCCGGCAATCCCCGTAACCAACAGTCGGACGATCCAAAACACAGGATTCTTGTAGTACCTGGGAAGTCCGTCTGGCTTCTCTGCTCTGATTTCGTTGTAAAGCGAGATAACCTCAAGCGCCAAGCTTCCACCGGCTGCCCAGAGGAAGATAAAGAACGGGGGCATTGGCGCAATGATGGCATCCTGAGCAGAACTGGCGGCGGTGAGCAGGCTGAACATTGCGAACATTTTGCTTCTCCTTGGTGTGATTTTGAGGAGCCGCTAGCCGTATCCGAGGAGGGAGCTGGAAATCCTTTTTTGATATTAGGAGGGAATTCAGGAAAAGCAATAGCAAAATCAATAAGTTATAGGGATACGCTAAGAAGATTGAGTATTTTCATGGAAATACATCCCCGACAGAATAAGTTTCTTGTTGCGGATGTTGCTTAGTTGTCAAGACCTTCTGACTCGAACTCGATGTCTCACTGAGAGATGGTTTCCGTTTCTTCAAAGATCAAAGACGCAAAGACGATATTGAGCCGCCAACCCCGAACGTAGCACCCGGACGTCCAACCTCTAGAGAGTTTATTCTTAGCAAAACGAGTGGACAGCCAGAAGATGCAGGCAGCTCCAAGGAGAATGGATGAGTGAGCAGCACGAAGAGTCGATCAGGACGCAGCATAAAATCGCTTCTCTTGCAATGCGGGCGGCTATGCTCGCCGCTGTGCTGTGCCTTGCACACGTTGCATCTGCCCAGCAAACCGGCTCAGATGCCACGCCGGGCAAAGCCGCCAACGCGGCCCCTGCCGAGACGCACATTACGCCCGCGCAGGCCAAAGAACTCTTCAGCGCTGTTGACGATCTGATCAAATTCTCCTCGCAGGAGAGCGGTCTGCCGATTCGCAACCAAGTGAAGCGGCAGGTTACCGACCGCGCCTCCGTTGAAGCTTATCTGAAGCAGAAATTTGAGGAAGACCAGAGCGCCAGGCGCATGCAGCGCGGAGAGATTGTGCTGAAGAAATTCGGCCTGCTCGATCGCGACTTCAGCCTCAAGCCCTTTCTGCTGGCGCTGTTGAAGGAGCAGATCGAGGCCTATTACGACTCCAAAACCAAGACCGTCACCATGCTGGATTGGGTAAGCATCGATGAGCAGAAGCCGGTATTGGCCCATGAACTGACCCACGCCTTGCAGGATCAGCACGCAGATCTGGAGAAGTGGAACAACCAGACGCCGGACGAGGTCTCGCATACAGCCTTTGAAGATACAGACCACTTGGTCAAAGATGAGCTGGACACGGCCCGCGAAGCCGTGGTCGAGGGCCAAGCCACAGCGGTAATGATGGATTATATTCTCAAGCCGATGGGCAAAAGCCTCGTAAAAGATCCCGAGATCATGGATCTGGTCAAGCAGCAGATGACCGGCGCAGAGAACTCGCCGGTGCTGGCCCGCGCCCCGCTGCTGCTCTCGGAGTCTTTGCTCTTTCCATACCGTGAGGGGCTGAGTTTTGAGCAGGACATTTGGATGGATCAGGGGCAGAAAGCTGCCTTCTCCGGCGCAATGGACCGGCCTCCCACCTCCACCTGGGAGATCATGAACCCTCGCGAATATGAAAAGAATCATCTTCCGGCGGTGCCGCTCTTGCCCAACATTCATTCACTTGTCGACAAGCTCTACAAGCCCTACGACATCGGCCAGGTAGGCCAGTTAGACCTGCATATTCTGGCGGGTCTTTTCGGCGGCGAAGGCGCGGCCCGCGACCTCACCCCTGCCTGGGATGGCGGCATCTACTGGGCCGGCCAGAAGCTGAGCGCAAAGACCGCGGCCGAGCAAGCCGACCCTGCCTCGCTGGCGCTCTTTTATCTTTCTGCGTGGAAGAACACCGCTTCCGCCGACAGCTTTGCGCAGCTATACGCGAAGGAACTGGGCCGCAAATACTCCGGCGTTAAGCCGGACCTTGATGCAAAGAAAACCTCGCCGGATGGAATCGAAGAACAGGTCTACTCCACCAAGGAGGGTCCGGTGGTGATCACTACCCGCGGCAAGCTGGTTTTTGTTGCGGAAAGTTTCGATCTTGATCTAGCCCGCAAGCTCACCACTCTGGTTCTTGATGGGCAAGGTTCTGGCGAGATGCACATGGCGGCAGCGAACCACTCAAATGAACCTGCTGGCGAAGGGCTGGCCGCCTTGGAACCTCTCACGTCGGGCTGGGTGCGGTTCTTCGCCGACTGCGGCGTGATGAAAGCTGCGGTCGATGCGGGGTTGCGCGGCGCGGCGGGCGCGAAGTAGCCGCTCTATTCCTTCAGCGTCACAGTAATCTTGCGCGCGTCGCCGCCGGTCGAGGTAATTTCTATCTCGCCGGTTGCGCGCTTGCGAATGCTCTTGAACTTCTCGCCCCACTCCACTAGAACCAGCGCATCCGGCGTCAGGAGTTCATCCAGGCCGAGCGTCTCCAGTTGGCGTTCGCCTTCCAGGCGGTAAACATCCAGATGGAAGAGCTTGACCGTCTTTCCTTCTCGCGTACCGTCGTACTCATGCACCAGCGTGAAGGTGGGGCTGGTCACTTCGTCTGCCTCGGCGGCATCCAGCGCCTCGGCAATGCCCTTGACCAGCGTGGTTTTACCCGCGCCCAGGTCGCCGCGCAGCAGCAGAAACTGTGGCGGATTCAGTAGGCTGGCCAGCTTGCGTCCCACTTCTACGGTCTCCGCGCCGCTGCGGCTGGTGAACTCGTGAATCCTGCCTTCAACGGGTAGGGTTGCCTGGGTCATTCTGGCCTCTGATTTGTTTAACGGTTCTACCGTCAGGATAGCTCAAGCGGCAGGCCCTGTAACCAAACATATCTGTTGTTGCTGTGTAAATGAAAGTGAAAATCTGGAAACTGGAAGGCACCGTGCAAATATCGAAGCGAGTCTGTGGCCAGCAAGGTGTGTTGGTCGGCGGCGCGAACGGCCATATCCGCAGCCAATCCATGCAGATAAACCGCTGCTTCGACGGCGCGGGACGGTTCCTCGGGGTGCTGCGCCAGCAGTCCGGCGATGAGTCCGGTAAGCAGGTCGCCGCTGCCGCCTTTGGCCATTCCGGGATTGCCGGTTGTGTTGATGCTCAGGCGGCCATCGGGATGGGCAACGAGGGTGCGCGCGCCTTTGAGAACCAGCGTAACGCCGTAGCGACGGGAAAAATCGCGGGCGACACCAAGCCGGTCGGCCTGGACTTCGGCGACAGTGATTCCGGCTAGCCGCGCCATCTCGCCTGGATGGGGCGTGAGGACGACTTTTCTGTCCTTTGCCAGTTCTGGGAGGAGCGAAGGCTGAGCCGCGAGAATGTTGAGCGCGTCGGCGTCAATCACCGCCGGGATTTTTGTAGCCGCAAGCAGTTCAAGGGCGAATTTCGCTGTCTCCGGAGATTGGCCGAGGCCGGGGCCAATGGCGAGGAGGGTTTTTCCCCTGAGAAGCGCGGCCAACTGCTCAGGGGCAATATTTTCTTCAGAGATGCAGCCCGTGGGGGTTGCGGTCAGGGGGTGCGTCATCAGCTCTGGCGCAACTGCGGAGACAACAGCCAGCGCTGGCGCAGGAACGGCTGCGGTGACCAAACCGGCTCCGGCGCGGAGTGCGGCGAGAGCGGCCATTGCCGGCGCGCCTGCTTTGCCGCCTGCTGATCCGAAGGTTCCGCCGACAATCAGGACATGGCCATAATTTCCCTTGTTCGCCGCCGCGGCGCGGGGAATCTGCGTGAGCGCCAGCGCCGAACCGGTCCAGTGGTAGCGCGGGGATTTCGGGTCGAGGGATGCTGTAATTGCCTCCTCCGGCGAGCCGATCTGCGCGACGACCACGGGCTGATCCCAGCGCCGCGTCAACTGACCGAAGAGGTGCGCGGGCTTGGGCGCGGTAAAGGTGATCACCGCGTCGGCGGGAAAGACAGGACCGGCGGGCGCAGCGCTAGTCGCATCGGCCTCCCAGCCCGAGGGCAGGTCGATAGACAAAACCGGCGCTTGCGTTTTGGAGTGGCTCTCGTTCAGCCAGTGCAGCGTGGCCAGCGCCAACCCCTTCATCGGCGGCTTGAATCCCGTGCCGAGCACCGCGTCAATAATCAGATCAGCATCGAGCGCATCGTTATGGCGGGCTAAATCTTCTGCCGATTGGATAACATGAATTCGTCCGCCATCTAGCGCGCCTTCGGAACTGCTCTCGCTGTTACGGAGTTCCTGCCATGCCTGCGCTGCGTCGCCTTTGAGCGAATCTGGAGAGCCGAGCAGCAATACAGTGACGTCGAGTCCGTCAGCGGCCAGCAAGCGGGCGGTCATCAGCCCGTCGCCGCCGTTGTTGCCGCGTCCGCAGAGGATGGTCACCCAACGCGCCTCGGGAAACTGCTGCCGCGCAAAAGCCGCAACAGCCGCCGAGGCCGCGCGCATCAACTCAATGGACGGCACACCGAAGCGCTCGGTGGTGATCCGGTCGCAAGCCTGCATTTCAGCAGCAGAAAGAACGTGCATGGGAGTTATGGTACGACAGTTGGTAGGGAGTAAGGGACGAGTGATCGGAGAGGTTTTTGTACAAGCGATTGAGAGGGTGTAGGCATTGTTCCAAGGTCCTCGAATGCGAAGGCTTGGGAACGATGCATCTTCATCTCCTTGCGAGAGGTAGAAAGAATCTTTTCGATTTAGGATACGAAATTCCTTTTACTCAGACTATTTAGTCTCTACTCACTGGCCCTCAAACGCTTCATGAAGTCTAATGTCTCTCCGTACTTGGGGCCAGTCAAGCAATCTAGATTAATATGTTCAACGTCCTCAAAACCTCCAAATTTCGTCGTCCAGTTTCCATTTGGCAATTGGCGGGCAACATGAGTCGGCACACCCTGAAGGGAATATATCGCGATTTTTTCCACTTTATATTCCAGATCACCGTTATCGCATTTCTCATACCCTAATGTGCCATAGGCTAGCAGAAAGGCCGGAATGGATGGGGTGCGAGGAACATTGTCGGGCCAGTAGTATTGAAACCATGGGTCTGGTACCCAGCATCGCGTGTTATCTTGGGCGGCCCACGCAAAGCAGTTATAGCTTCTCGTGGCACTGCTAACATCGCCAACACAGTGGCCAGGATGGAGCATAGGGAAATCCCGACTAAAGCTTGGCTCCGTGCTTAGAGTAAAGTCAGGGTGCCAATCAGCCCAATTTGACATAGCCACTTTGTCTGCCCCATTCAAGCCACGCTTTGGCCATTTCGACTATTTTCCCACGGCTCTGCTTCGGGACGGGATTCTCGCCGGTAATTGCCGCAAGCGCCCAGAACCAATGATGCGGTTCATCTCCTTCTGATTTAAGCTGTTTAAGCAAAAACGGAAGTGCGTCCTTTCCCATTCCGATGATATTTTGGTAGGCCGGATGCATCGCAATTTGGGCCATCGAAGAATAAGTTGCCGTGTCCGCCTGCCACGCCTCTGCCAAACGCTTGAATTTTGCCT
>CAZHKN010000081.1:0-17836 GCA_964532725.1 uncultured Occallatibacter sp. | reverse complement strand
AGAACATCACGTGCGACATCGTGTGGTCACCCTGGTCAAACAGATAGGACGTTTTGGACATCATGTAGCACATCGCTCCCGGCTCGAGCGCCGGCAGTTCTTTCTTTGCAATCGCGGCTTGAGTTGCGGCGATGATCTCTTCCCTGGAGTGTCTTTGAAGAACGAGCTCGGTCCGCTTGAGGTCGTATGGAAGGAACGAACGGGTCGCTGACGGATTGAGGCAGCCAGCGGCGCGGATTTTCGGGTTCCAGAAATCGGGGTTGTCCAGCATTCCGCCCCAGCCCCGGTCAACCATGCAGGTCCATCCATTCTTGCCTTCCACAGCGGTCTCGTAGCCGTGGCGGGCCAGGACCAGCACGGAGGCATCGTGCGAAATGGCGTCCGGAGCGGCGCTGCGTGCCAGCGCAATTTCTGTGTCGCGATTCATCAGGTACTGTTCGATCGGCGCCATCTTGGGGTAAGGACTCGCTGGGGCTTGCGCCGGCATGGGGAGCGAACATGGTCCGGCAAGGAGCATTGAGCAGACCAGGAGGACGGAGTTGCAAACTGTATTTTTGCGCATAAGGGTTCCCTCGCGCGCGGTAGCTCGTGGCCATCGCACGCCTTGTCGGTTAGGATTCGTTGAGGTGTGTTCCAGGCGGGGCGCTTAGGCCTTGGAGGGAGCGGGTACGAAGAAGATCTCGCGTACCTCGGACGCCATGCGCGTGCCTTTCGCACTCTTGCGTGCCCACGAGAGCGCTTCTTCGAGATTGGCGACTTCGATAATCATCATGCCGCCGATGAATTCCTTGGCTTCGAGGTAAGGCCCATCGGTAACGACCACGTCGCCGTTCGGTTGCGTGCGCACGGTGTGGCTTGCGCCCAGGCCGCCCGAAAACCTGGTGATGCCCGCAGCATCCATTTCGCGGTTGAGAGCGTGGATTCCTTCTATCGTGGCTTCGTCCATGGTGGAGGGGTCAAAGTTTTCGGGGAGGTATCCAGAAATCACAAAATGGGGCATCATTTTTCTCCTGAACTGAATTTGGCGGGGTAGCTTGATCCGCCTTCATTATTGCAACGAACGGCGGAGACGGATTTCTACAAGGTTGCGAAGATTTCTTGCCGTTCTCGGACGGCAATTCGAGGAAGACACGGATCTCGACCGGTGTACGACATGGACGCTTCCTTCCCCACACAACGGCTTCGTCCATGTTGGCACAGTCGAAGAACATCGATGCCGGGACTTACCTGAAATAGGTCGAAGGTGTCGGGGTGCCGGATGGCGACGAGATATTGCGGCATCGTGTGGCTCCTTGAGAATAGTTTCGGCCCCGGCTTAAATATGACAACGAACGAGCCTCGGCGATTTCTACACGGAGCAAAAATTGTCTATCGCGACACCAGTTTTTCGCATTGACGAAGCTGCGCATACAGAAGGCATTTGGGGTGCGTGGCGGTATCGGGCGCACCCGAAAGCGCGCGCGTATCTTTTGATAGCGAAAAGTCGGCCAGTGTTCGCAGATCTGCCTAAGCATGAACTTCGGTTGGCGACTTCAGGCCAATGCACTCACGGATGTCGATGATCTACGGATAAGTCCTTAAAAATGCCCTTGTCGCCTCCTATCGTTTGTGTAACCGAAAGCCAAGAAACTGCACCCTGCCGGCGTGGTGAACTTTTTGCGCGGCACTCGCGTATGAGATTCTGCGAGCGGTTCCTGGGAAACAGGAACGTCAGTCTCGGAAAGATTTTGAGGAGAGTGTCGTGAAGAGTTGGCAGAAGTTTCTTATTCCTAGCTTGTTTGTTCTGGTGATCGGCTGCGGTTACATGCTTTCGGGCAGAGTTAGTGTTCATGCGTCCAGCCATGTAACGAAAGTAGATGCAGAGCAGAACCAGAAACTGGACGAGCTTGTGGTGATGCGGGAGTATTTTCCGCATTACTTTGAGGATGCGCAACGCGTAGAGAATGCAACCGTGTGGATGAAGGACGGCTACGCGGTTCCCTACTTTGTGTACGGGAGCGATCATGTTGATTTCTCCAACCAGGTTGGGCTGATTCCATCCAATCAGCAACTGGATGTGAAGAAGCTGGTGAAGTCAGTGGAGCCGGCCAACATAGACGATGGCGTGGCGCGCGGATCGCAGCAGGTGCTTGCAGTCTTTTCAATGCCGGGCAAGGATGGGCTTTACGCGTTGCCGATTGGCGCTATCGCAGGCGACCAGGAAGCCTATTACTCAGATCAGCTTTTCTTCTACGACGATCCGCACGCGATCTACGATCACTGGTCGAAGGATGTATGGAATGCAATTGACGCGCATCGGGTGCTGCCGGGGATGAGCGAGCTGCAAACCCGCATGGCCATTGGGGCAAATATGGAGCCGCGCGGAGGCGATGCGGGTGACCGGACGATTGCTTACGACCAGGCCGGCAAGCGTTGGACGGTGCGGTTTGTGAACAATCGGGCGAAATCAATTCAGGCTGAAGCTTCGGTAGCTGCAAGAGGGTAAGTCGGGCTTTTAGTACTTCAGTTGTTGATCCTCGATTGGCTGAAGTTACGGAAAAGCCCGGGCCTGAAGGCCTCGTAGAAATAGGCCATTTTCAGGGGGCTAAAAGCCCCTGCTCCCTCCTGTTTTCCGAAGTACAACTGTAGTATTTTTACTCGGGGCTGAATCTGCGCCCGGTTGTGGTGACGCCAAGATACCGGGTAGCTGGGCATTTATTATCGGTTCATGGCCCTGGTTGAAGTGAAGGATGTGTGGAAGAGCTATCCTCTCCGCACTGGGTTCCGGAAAGAACTGCGGCACGCTGTGCAGGGCGTCTCACTGTCGATTGAAGAGGGTGAGACGCTGGGATTGGTGGGCGAGTCGGGCTCAGGCAAGACCACGCTGGCGCGGATGATCCTGGGGTTGATTGAGCCATCGCAAGGCAAGATCGTTGTGAGTGGCATTGATCTGGCACGGGCCACCCGAGACGAAATGTTTCAGACGCGAAGGCAGATGCAGCCGGTTTTTCAGGATCCTTACGCAGCGTTGAATCCACGCATGAAGGTGCTGGAAATTGTCACCGAGCCGCTGGTGATTCATGGGTATCAGCAAGGCAAGGACGCGCGGCGCAAGCGGGCTGTTGAATTGCTTGGGCAGGTGGGCCTGGATGAGTCGGCGCTGGGGCGCTACCCACATGAGTTTTCAGGCGGGCAACGGCAGCGGATCAACATTGCCCGGGCGCTGGCGCTGCAGCCGCGCTTGCTGATTCTGGATGAGCCGGTGTCGGCTCTGGATGTTAGTGTGGGAGCACAGATCGTGAATCTGCTGCGCGTGTTGCAGAGAGATCACGGACTGACTTATCTATTTATTTCTCACTCGATGCCGCTGGTGCGCTATCTCTCTACACGGATTGCTGTGATGGAGCAGGGCCGACTGGTGGAGGTGGGCGAAGCGGAGGGCCTGTGCGCGAATCCGAAAGAAGCTTATACGCGGCAACTGATTAATGCCACGCCGGAGTTACCTGCCGGCGTGGCTTGAGAGGCGATCTTACTTGGATTGCGGTGCAGCGGGTGTTGCTGGCGCTGCGGGTGCAGGAGCGGTAGCGGGTGCTGAAGCAGCCGGGGCCGCTGTTGGAGTTGCAGGAGCAGCGGGCGTGCTCGATGTTGGCGCGCCGGCCGGAGCTGTGGGTGCGCCAGGATGAGCGGGCGCCCCAGGAGCACCAGGCGCGCCCGGATGGGGAGGCATTCCGCCCATTGGGCCACGCTGCGGCGGCGCGGGCATCTCAGAGACATCGACCAGTTCGACATCGAAGATGAGGTCCGACTTGGCGGGGATTCCGGGATGCTCCGGACCGTGGTCGGGAATCTCCTTGGTTCCGTAGGCCAACTGGTAAGGGATGAAGAGGCGGCGCTTGCCACCGACCTTCATGCCGACAAAGCCCATGTCAAAGCCGGGAATGGTGCGCCCCTGACCCTGCGCAAAGGGCATGGGCTGAGGGTCGCCGAGCTTCGGCTTGCCGTCCTCGCCCAGCACCGGCTTGCCGTCCTTGTCCTTGACCGGCTGGCGGGGGTGGTCATAGGAGGAGTCGAACTTGACGCCGTCGGCGGCGCGATAGCCCGTGTAGTGCACCTTGTAGAGCTTGTTCGGCTCGGCGTCAGCACCGGTGCCGACCACGATGTCCTGATAGCGGAGGGTCGCAGTGAAGGCCGTCTTAATGATGCCCTTGCCCGGAGGAATGCCGGGAGGCAGCTTGATTCCTGTGGCGGTTGCGGTTGCAGATTTTGTTGCAGCGGCAGCCGGCTTGGCGGCGGCGGGAGCAGCCGGTTTAGGGGCAGTTTGGGCGGCGGCGCTTGCCGCCATGAGCAGGATCAATGCAGCGGTTTTCATCGTTAGGGGGCTCCAGCTGGTATGCTTTTTCATTTTTGAGTTTCTACAGCACCGGAACGGGTCCGGGAACAATTTTTGTTATTTGGCCGCACTGGCAGTGGACGCATTGGCAAGCAAAAACGCTCGGCCTGAATCTTGAGCCACGCTTCACGCGGCGCGGCAATTCGTCCTCGATTCTCAACCGGAGTGTATCACGCGCAGCGGCAGGTAAGCATCAATCTGCGCTTACCTAAGCTGAGCGCCGCCTTAAACCCAGCGATAAAACCGTCCAAGCCTGGAGGCAATGGCCGCGCTTCGGCGCATTTTTTTCAGCTCGCGCGACGAATATGGGTAAACCGGCCCGTCGAGGCACTGCAAAAAGTGGAGTTCAGCCTTGGTGGGCGGCGCGCCCCGGAACCACGCGCGCAGAAAGTCTTTGCGCCACGGCTTTGGAGATGTGATGGAGTGGTGCATCACGAAGCCGCCGTGGAAAAAATTCATGCCTTCCGGACCCATTGGACTGAGCGGCACATCGGAGTACATTGCAGCCATGTTCATCGCATCCTGATCGACGGTATAGAAGGTCTGCGTGCGGCTTCCCTTTTGAAACTGATCGGGCTTTACGCCGTTGGCGCGCGCCAATCGGACCGCAGCCAGCCATCTTTCAAGAAGGGCACGATTGCCTATATCGAGTCCAACGAAGCCGCTGTTGAAGTACTGGTTCAAGAGATTCTTTGGTTCTCCCCAGCCTGCCTCGCGGGCCAGCTCGATCCAGGCGCAGCGCAAAGGATGGCGCGCGGGCATGAAGCCGTAGCCATCGTCTTGGCAGAGGCAGACGCCGTGGCGAACCCACTTCTCAAAGAAATTCCAGTCGCACATGACTGTGATATCGGGGTCAAAGTACCAGAGGCTTTTGGTGGTAATTCCGCGATCGACGATACTCGATAGAAACTCGGATTTGTATTGGCCAAAGTGAATTTGAGTCTTCTGTTCTTCAAAGCCGAGCAGAGCGTCGCCAACCTTGAAGAGGCCGTCTTCACAGCGGTTCAACTGCGCCGTCCAGGGCGGCAGGGAACCGCGATAACCGATCCAGAAGAGCCCTCGGAAGCCGCCGCGCACAATTGAATTGATCAATGCCGCGAGGCCGAGGTGATAGTCGCCCTCGATGAGGGTGCAGATCACTTGACCATGGCTGGGCACTGAGGATTGTGATTCGCGGTCTGCCGGCATCTTTGCTTCCATTCTCTCTCGGCCTGCTATCTGCTGCGATGGTAGAAGCGCCCCAGCGCCGCAGCAAGGGCGCACCCAAGCAGCTTGAAGCGAAAATGCAACGGCGAGTAAAGCCGGATGGGGCTGGATGCCTGCGTGAAGTAAAACTTGGACGCGGAGCAGGGAGCGACTCCGCCCAGAGCCCGGCGGAGCAACGAACCCCGCCACGGCTTTGGCCCGCGGACGTGATACATGACATAACCGCCGGGCACGAAGCCCATTGCATCGGGGGCCATGGTGGTGAGCGGATGCTCGGTGAACATGGCGGCGATCACCATTGCATCCTGGTCGAGGACATGGAAGGGCAAGTCGCGCCTCAGGGAGACAATGCGTTGAATGCTGCAACCGCGCTCAACACCCACAGCGATCATGCGCTTCCAGAGCTGGAGAAAGCTTTTGTGGGCAGGCTCGACACCGACCATGCCGCTGTTGAAGTAGTGACCGAGCGGGCGGCCCTGGCCGAGGCCTTCGCTTTCGCCCACCTCCAGCCATTGATAGCAAAGCGGGTCATTTGCAGGGATGATGTTATTGGTCGCATCCTGGCAGATGGCGACGCCGTGCCGCGCCCACTTCTCAAAAAACGACCAGTTGCAGCGGACGCAGATATCGGGATCGAAGTACCAGAGATAATCCGCTTCGCGGGCCTGATTGGCGAGGAGCTCAAGCATGAAATCCGGCTTATAGTTGGCAAAGTGGAAGCTGACATTGAGCGGAATGAATGCCAGGCGCAGTTGATCGGCCACCATATACTGGCCAGCTTCCTTCAATGGCGTGAGTTGGCTCACCCAGGGAGGGAGCGCGCCGCGATAACCCGCCCAGACAGTGCCTTTGTAACCCGACCGAACCAGTGAGTTGACGAGCGCGCCGACTCCGTAGTGATAGTCGCCCTCGAAGAGGGTACAGACATCCTGGCGGCGGAGGGTTTTTGCAGCCGGACTTGAGGCCTGGTTCATTTTCTTCTCCGAGCGGTAGAGCTTTCCTACATCTTATGCAATTCGCGTGGACCCCGGGTGAATCCGTAGATGCCGCAGAAGACGCAAATGAAGAAAAAAGATGTTGAAGTAGAGATGTTGAAGTATAAGACGGAACGCACTGTGCTGAGGTCGAACTTCCAAAGGTAGAAGGCCTGGACAAGCAGAGTCACGATGACAGTGAGCAGATTGTTCCACCAGTATACGAAGCGGCGCGAGGAGTGTATGATCCACAGGACGCCGTTGACGTAGCTGATGGAACCGCTGGTGATAACCAGAAAGACCTCAAAGCGCAACGTTGCATACTTTGGGCCAAGCACCCAGAGAAAAACTTCCGGGAAATAGTGGGCGAGTCCGATAAGGCACAAGCACAGGCTGCTGGCAGCGAGAATCGTTCCAACATAATTGCGCTTCAGGCGGGCTTTGGGGAGTTTTGCGAAATACGGCTCGATCAGCACCGGGTTCATCTGGCCAAAGACGGTGAATAGCTGCGTGAGGCGGGTGAGGGCTCCGACACCCGCTACCCCCGCGGCGTGGCCAAAGTAGGTGATCAGCATCAGCGATATCTGGGCCTGCACCGCATAATAGATGGTGCTGGGCGCGTTGGGCATGGCCAGATGAATGATTGCCTTGCGCTTCTCGGGCGAAGAGTTTCCAGTTACGCCGAGCAGTTTTTGCGAACGGAAGTAGTAGCTTGCGCCGACATAGACAATACCGGCGATATTGAGCAGGATTGCAACCCACTCATTCAATCGCCCGCATGCCTGAAAAACGAGCAGCAGCGCCAGGGTTCCCAAGCTCGATATCATCTGCGCGCGATACCAGGGTTTGCGATCGCGACGCAGCAGCAGAACCGCTCCATAGGCCGAACTGATGCGCGCGAACCAGGCGGCGACCAGAATCAATGCTTCCATTGAAGCGACAACCTGCCAGCTCCATTGCTGCCGCCGCACCAGAAACGGAAAGATAAGAATCAAGGCCGGAGCAACCATGGCAAAGAGCCATTGGGCAACGGTGCGCAGCGAGGCAACGTAATCGGCAATCAGTTGCCTGTCATCGACCTGCTCGCCAACCAGCGGCGCGAGGGTGTTGGAGATGCCGACATTGAGCAACAAGCCCAGAGAACCAAAGATGCCGAAGACGACAACGAATTTTGCGTATCCGGCGATGGGCAGCCAGCGGACGCAGAGCAGGCCGTAGAGCAGGTTCCCCGCCATGGTTATGCCCTGGACGGAGAGAAACTCCGTAACCCGCCTGAGCTTGGGAATGAGAAAGGACTTGTAGGTTAGCAGTCGTTTCATAGGCGCGGGTGCTGCCTGTCCTCTCGTGAATCCACCGGGCCTCCGCTTGCAGACGGCGGGATGCATACTGTGAGCGCACGGCTCGCGCGCGAGTTATGCGAGTGGCTGAAGTGCTTCGGTCCAGAACTGATGATAAATCAAGTTGTGTTCGCGACTGGGATGGTAGCCTTTGATCGGGAGCCTGTTTGTAGCAAGTTAGGCAGGCTTGAATCTATTTTATGATTCCGGAGAATGAGCCTGAGCGCAGATAAGCAGCCGCCGGTCCTTCTGGTCCATCCCACCGGGAACGCGAATGTGCGCCAGGCGGCGCAGGCGCTCAACGAAGCGGGCTTGCTGGCCGGTTATCACACGACGATTGCCTGGAAGCCAGAGAGTTTTTTGAACCGTTTTTTGCCTGGCGGCGTTCGGTCGGAGTTGGCAAGGAGGAGTTATCCCGGCCTTCCTGCTGCCTTGGTTCATTCGCATCCCTGGCAGGAGATTTTTCGCCTCATTGCTTTGCGGAGCAAGGTCCGCAGCCTGACTCGCCATGAGTCGGGGGCTTTTTCACTGGACGCAATTTGCAAGGCGCTCGACCGGGCCGTGGCGCGGAGTATTGCCAGCAGCAAAACCGCTGACGCGGTGTATGCCTACGACGATTGTGCCCTGAAGAGTTTTCGCGCGGCCCGCGGACGGGGATGCTTCTGCTTTTACGAGCTGCCGATCGGCTATTTGCGGCGATGGAGGGCGATCCGCGATGAGGAGATTGAGCTGGAGCCGCTTTGGGGACGGACTCTGGCCGCGGGCATTGACTCCGAGGAGAAGCTGCTGCGCAAAGATGCCGAGATTGCCGCAGCCGATCAGGTGATTGTTCCGAGCAGGTTCGTGGCGGATTCGCTGGCTGGTTCTCCGGCGCGGAAGGTTGCCATTGTTCCTTATGGCTGCCCCACTCCAACGTCGGCTTGTGTGCGTCTGCCTCGCCCTTCAGGACCGTTGCGCGTTCTATATGTCGGCTCTGTGGGACAGCGGAAGGGGATCAGTTATCTGCTGCGGGCGATGGAGTTGCTGAGGGGTCAGGCGAAGCTTTCGCTGATCGGGCGATGTGCTCACCTGCCGGACGAGTTGGCGGCTCAACTTAACCAGCACACATGGACGCATTCTCTTCCGCATGAGAAGGTGCTGGAGGCGATGCGCAACCATGATGTGCTGGTGCTGCCCACGCTCTTTGAGGGGCGCGCCCTGGTGGTGCTGGAGGCTCTGTCGCAGGGGTTGCCGGTGATTACAACGCTCAACTCCGGAACAGAAGATGTGGTGCGAGATGGCGTCTCCGGTTTCATTGTGCCCATACGCTCCAGCGACGCGATTGCGGCGGCGTTGACCCGGTTGGCGGAGAATGCCGATCTGCTTGCGGAGATGAGCGCGGCTGCCTGCCGGATTGCAACTGAATGGTCGTGGAGTGACTACCGGAAGCGGCTGTTGGAGGTCGTAGGCGGATGCCTGCAGCCGAATCAGGAGAACTGAAGCCAGGGCAATACCTGCCTGAGGATGGCGTCATAGGAGCGATGCTCACGGTAAAATTCGTACCCGGCACGGCCGGCGGCGTTCAGCATCTGCTCCATCCCTGCGTGTTGTGCCAGAACCGCCTGTGGAGTGAGGTACGTCGGGTCCGGCTTGGCTGATGACTCTCTGTCAGCAACCGGACGAAAGAGAATGACCGGGAGTCCATAGGCTTGATATGCGCCGACGATACCTGATTTGAGGTGCATTCCGCTGCTGTAATTTACCGCGCCGGCAAGGCTATGGGAGAGCAGATCGCCCACCTCCGTGGCGGGCAATGGGCCATGCACCTTGAACCGCACTCCGGCTTCGCCCAGCCGCGCGGAAATTTCTTCGCGCAATTTCGGCCACTCGCCTTCCGATCCGATATCCGCTACCTCTTCTGCGTGGAGATGCCGAGCCAGTTGCACGAGCACGGAGAGATGCTGTTCATAGAGCCGGCGGCGGCTGGGCGCAAGACCAAAAACCGCCAGCCGTGGGATTCGCCCGGATACTGGCGGGAGAATCTGCGCTTCGCCGACATTGGAGCAGATGCCGGCAGATGCAAGCGGACGCTCATTGCGGTTGTCCTCGGCCATCTGCCGCATATATAAATCATTGGAACTGATGGCGGCGCTGCTCAGCGCCAGCACTTCGCGAAAGATATGGCGTTGCAGCCCGGAAGAGAACCAGGTCTTGTTGGGGAATTTTCCGGCCGCGTAGAGCTCGTGAAAGAAGGTGACGATGCGGCCTCCTTCATGGAGAAACTCCCGCAGCAGGCCAGGGAGCCACCAGGCGATTCCTTCCTTGGAGAAGGCGTAAGAGGTGTAGTGCAACAGCGCGACCGGTTTTTCAGATTGACTACCGGCCTGGCGGAGCGCAGCCTTGAATCTCTCCCGATCGCGCTGGAGGGATGGATAGACGCGATGGGGAAACTGATCGCCGCTGAGAGCCGGCAGTTCAGGAACAGGCCTCGGCGGAGACCAGACGACAAAGTCGCTGGGTACGGCGTGCTGCCGCCAAAGCGCATCGCCCAGGCATAGAGCGAATTCGCCCAGGCCATCCGCATCCGGTCGAAAGCGGGGGACGATCTGGATGAGCCGTCGCGGTATTTTGCCCAGGCCGGACGGGTAATCTGCGGTCATGACAGGCTCCGCGTTTGGCTTTGGGCGGGTATATCCGACTCACCCGCAGGTATAGGCACACCCACCCCCGCCCAGAAACCGGAGAAGAATCTACTTGTCATCCTTGGATGCATAGTAGCCATGATACCCACCGTATCCGCCGTAGTAGGTCTGCGATTGCGGCACGGCATTGACCACCACGGCAATCTGCTTGCCGGCAAAGCGACGCAGCTCTTCGCGCACCCGCCGCAATGCACGGCGCTGGGCGTGGCCTACGCGCGCAATCACCAGAATAATGTCCAACGCCGGGGCCACAATCAGCGCATCTGTCACCAGCAGCAGTGGCGGGGTGTCAATGAGCACCACGTCAAAGTTTTTCCTCGCCCAGATCATCAATTCATCGAGCCTGCCCTGAGCCAGCAGTTCAGAGGGAAAGGGCGGAACCTCCTGCACGGGCATCACGCTCAGTCCGGCGATTGCATCGGACGACTGGATACACTCCTCCGGCCTGAGACCGGGTGTGCTCAAATAGCGGGTGAGTCCGGGCGCGGAAGGATGCGGCAGCTTGATGCGCTGTGACAAAACCGGCTTGCGCAAATCCGCGTCGATGAGCAGCACTTTCTTGTTCTGCTGGGCAAAGGACAAGGCAAGATTGAGGATGGTGGTGGATTTTCCTTCACCCGGACCGCAACTGGTGATACCGATGACCCGGCTGCTTTCAGAGGAGGGCATCAGGTTGATGGCGGTGCGCAGAATCCTGTATGCTTCCGCGCCGGCCGACCGGGGAGCGCTCAAGGTTGCCAACGGAACCATTAATCCGGGTATCTCAGTCGGCTCCAGTTTGTAGACCGGAACGGCTGCCAGCACCGGCAGGGAGAGCGCTTCCTCGACCTGTTCGACGGTCTCAATCGTGTCGCTGACCGCGACAGTTATACCTACTATCAGCAGGGAAAGCAGCAAGCCGATACCGAATCCGGCAGCAGAATTCAGCCCGATCCGCGGGCGGGAGGGATGCACGGGAATATCGGCAACCGAGAGCCGGTTCACTTCCTGGGCCTTGAGACCAGCCTCAATGCCTCCGGCGCTCAATAGGGCGAGTAGTCCGTTGTAAAGCGTCTGGTCGGCCAAGTACGCGGATTTCAGGATCTCGTATTTGACGGCATCTGGATTCATCGCCTTGGCATCGGCCTTCAGCCCGTCAAGTTTCGCCTGGAGGTCGGCCAATGTTTTGGTTTGTGCCTGGGCAGTTTCATTGGCTCCGGCAAGAATTTTCTGGCGTTGATCGGCAATATTTTTCTTGAGAGACTCAACCTGCTGGTCAAGTTGCTTCAAGGGTTCGTATCCTGGCCCGTAACGCGCCGCAAGAGCCGACCTCTGGCCTTCCAATTGCGCCAATTGGGCATTGAGAGGGGTGAGAACCTGAGCTCCCGGCATGGTCAGGGACGGATAGGCGGTATTGTCGCCATCGGCCAGGGAATGATACTGCTCATCGGCCAAAAACCGCTGCGTCTGTGTGTGGGTGATCTCCTCGATCAGATCGTTTAGCTGGGTCTGATAGGCGCTGGTTTCGTTGTTCGCACCCTGGCTGAAGATTCCTGTTTTGATGGACAGATCGAGCAAGTCGTGTTGCTCGCCTTCGACCCGGGCCTTCAGATCGCCCAGTTCTCTGGTCAACCATCCGGAGATCTCTTTGGACCCCTGGTAGCGATGGTTGAAATTCAGCTCCATATAGGAGTCCACGAGCTTATTGACTACTGTGGCGGAAAGCACAGGGTCGAAGCTGCGGAAACTGACGGTAACCAGTTCGGTCCTTGGCAGGCGCTCAACATCCAGTGCCCCCGCGAATTTATTAGCCAGATAGTCTCGCGTAGCCGGATCATCCAGATTGGTGAACTTCGGGGCCAGGGGATTGAAGCGCTTGTCGTTCTGAAGATTCAGGCTCTTCATTGTGGCGATGGCCACATCTCGCGACTGAAGGGCGATGATCTGCGTGGTGATCTTGAGTTCGTAATCATCCGAGAGGCCGCCCATTGCCGAGGACAGGGAAAGCGATCCGTGCTGATCCACCTGAACCGTCGCCATTGCGTCATACTGCGGACGTTGGGACTTGGACCAGAGATAGGCCGCGGCAGACAGGCCGATGCTCAGGACGCTGAAGAGCCAGAGATATTTCCTGAATGTCCGGATGAAATCCGTGAGCATTAACCTCTTGTCGTCGCCTGCCTCGTTCATAAATTCGGAAGCGTTCGTGTTCACTTTCACCTCATCCTGCACGATTCAAGGGTGCGATGCTCTGGGATTCGCGGCGGTAGAGAATTGCCCCGCAAATCAGAGCCATGAAATAAAAAACCTGCGTAGCCACCATCGGCGCGGTGCGCCACATATCTCCGATTGCCAGCGTGGGCGCCACTGTAAAGGCGATGGGCAGCGCATAGGCGAACCCCGGCCGTTGCAATTGCGCCCGCACGGCCGCTGCAATTACCAGTAGCGCGGCAAGGTAGCGCGTCATGACCAGCGCAATGCCCGCAAAGGTCCCCAGTTCCTGCACACCGCGGATGTTATCCCACTCGGAGAGCTTGACTGAATAGGGATCCGTGCTGCTTGAGCTTGCTGCCTGGATGCCGGTGCCAATGCCTTTGCCGAGAAAGCTGAACTCGGGTTCGCTGAGAAATCCAACTGTCAATTGCTCAATGCGGGTGCTCATCTCTCTCTGATTTTCCGGATGGCTGAGACGGTTGAGGTTCCCTGTGAATGCATCCGGAGCCAATAAGTAGGCAAGGCCCGCCACCACCGGCATGGCCAGAACGATTCCGACAAAACGGAGGATCAGCTTTTGGTCGCGCTGCAGCAACGCAGCGACAAGGCCCCCGAAGAAGGCGCCGGCCCCGAGCAAAATCGCGGTGCGCGATCCGCTGACCATCGTCGCCATCGACGCGCTGATACTAAACGCGATCAGCAACAATCTGGACTTGAAAGACCTTTTCTCTGGCGGCAATATCCATTCGCCGATCACCAGAGCCGCCGCAATACCGCACCAGATGGAATAGCTTTGCGTGAAATTGAAAGTGCCCGTGGCGCGGATCGCCGTGGAGCCGGCGATGGAAAAGGCCGTCTCATCTCCTGCCGCTGTACGGTTGATCCAGGCGCTCTTGCCGGATCTCGATTGCACGGTGCCCAACACGCCCATCGGAATGATGATCAGGAGGTTCCAGCGAATGAACCGGCGCATCTCCTTGTGCTTAAGGCACATCGGAAAAAGAAACAGGATCGGCAGGTAATAGATGTACTGATGCAGCCCAATAATAGCAGTCTTTAACTGCAGATCGACAAAGATCAATTGCGCAAGCGTCTGCATGGAAAGTAGGAGCGCGACCAGACAGCAACCCAGCGCGACCTTGCCCGCCCAGATATGTCCCTTGAGGACGGCATAGCCATAGGCGATAATCAGCGGCACATCCTGCACCAGATAGAGAGGCTTGGCCAGCGAAGGGAAGGCCCACTTGCGCAGCGCTCCCTGCAACAGGACGCAGATCCACCCCGCCATAAACATCCAGGCCAACAGGGTCAGGCTATCTGGCTTTCGCCATACCTTCCGGGCTTTTGGTGCTCTCTGGACCAGGGTTGCCAATGACGCGAAGAATCCTTCCTTCTCTGCTGCGGGTTTCTATGGGTTGAAGCCAAGGGTGTGCGAGAGGGACAGCGCATACAGAGACTGGCTGAGCCAACTGTTGATCAGCACCTTGCCAAAGTTGCGGGGGACGAAGAGAATGTCGTCGGTCTGGATCAACGGGTCCGCGATCTTGCCGTCATGCAGCTTTGCGAGGTCGATATCGATCTCTTCCCGATGGCCGTCCACTAAGCGAAGAATGCGCGCGCGGGATAACGCCGCATTGAGATCAGGACCGCCCGCTGCTGCGACTGCCTGCATCAGAGTCATGTGCTGGGTGCCCACAATCGGGAAAATTCCCGGATGATTGAACTCCCCCAGCGCAAAAAAGTTGCCGGCCTGGGCCACGGTGACAACGTCTCCAGGCCGGACCATCACATCAAGGCCGCGCAGAGTGTTGAGGGTACGGTCCAGTTCCACATCTTCAGGCGGCGCGTCGTCTCGATGGGCAATCAGTACATGGTAGCTAGCCGAAGTGGAAAGGTTGCCCACCTGACCAAGCACCATCGAAAGCGGGGCCGGCGCGAAAAGCGGGATTGGGTGCGGGAGGCTCACGGCGCCCAGCACAACCACAACGAGGTTGCGAGCACTCACAACATTCAGCGAGACTTGCGGGGCGGCCACCACCTGCTTGTCCTTCAGCGCTTGAACGATTGCCGCCTCAGCCTGCTCGGGCATCAGGCCAGCTACTTTGACCGGGCCGGCATAGGGAACAAAAATCGTTCCACTCGGAGAAATAGTCAGATGCAGGTCAGCTGCTTCAGGGAAATCGAGAAAGTGAGCCTCGACGATATCTCCAGGGGCCAGCCCTACCGAGAAATCCACTTGAGGATCAGTCTGTGGAACCGCCTGCTGACCCTGTGCAGCAGGAAGCGCAGCCAGCAGCGCCATCAATGCAATTCGCCGGTAAATTCTCACCATTCCCCTGTCCAATTGCTTTGTGTTGTTGAAAATACCCGTGGCTCACATCATATCAGCAGCTTTTTCTTGCCATTCTCCAGGAAAAAGTCCGGCAAGGCGCTGTTTTTAGCGGCTTTTGAGCGTATGCGCAACAGGCGTCAAAGGGGGTCTGTGAGACAAACTGCCAGCCGACGAGGTTCACCTCGGGCCGGTGTTTAGCGCAGAACCCTCTGGGGAAATTGACGTGAAAGCTTCCGTTGCGCTCCGCAGCGCGATCTCAGCCGCCGAGGTGTGATCAGACTCCGGTTGACAGGCAAGCTGATTCCGCAAGGCCCGCAATCAGTCCGTCGTCAATCTTGACTGTTCTTTGATTGTACCAGCGAGTTTTTCAGTTCATTTGACTCCACTTGCAATTGGGGTGGTCGGTATCTGCTCTTTTTAGACGATTTCCAGTTGCGCTGGATTAGGGCCGATTTGGTACTTTCTCGCGAGTGCTGAGCAGTAAGTTGGTCACCGCCCTGCTGAACCGCCTGTGATATAAAAGCCGAGTGCCAGTCAGCATAGCGCTTTCTGCTTGCAACGAACCGCAAATCGCTCTTACTCCTAGTGGAAGCCCGCGTTTGGTCCTCCTCATCTAAGGTCTCCGGGGACAGATTCATATGATTGCGCCATCATCTAGCGAAGATCGAATATGGGATCTCTGCATCGTGGGAACCGGGCCGGTTGGGATGGCGATGGCGATGGAGTTCGATCGCCTGGGCCGGGATGTGCTGGTGCTGGAATCGGGAGGAATGGAGGCCGATGGCGCGCTGGCCGACGCTTCGCGGGCGGAGATTATGGACCCGAGCCGCCACGCGGCGATGGAGATCTCGGTCTGCCGCGCTTTGGGAGGAACTTCATGGACCTGGGGCGGACGGTGCGTGGCCTACGACGATATTGACTGGATGGAACGGGAGTTTGTGCCGGGAGTTGGTTGGCCGGTTTGCCACGGCGAGATTCACCCCTGGTACAGTCGGGCGGCGGAATATCTGCTCTGCGGAAGCGGACCATTCGTTCTGCCTTATCCAAAGCGGCTGAGAGGCGGAATTACGCTGAACGGGCTGGAGCGCTGGTCGCGCAATACGCGGGTAATTCAGGAGCACCGGGAGCGGCTACTCGCCTCGGAACGGATCAAGATCAGCCTGAATTCCACCGTGACTGGATTCGAACTCAGCGGCAATGACGGCCGGATTGAGCACCTGACGGTTTCTACCCTGACGGGTCAGCGGAAGATCAGGGCGCGCCGGATTATTCTGGCGATGGGAGGGGTGGAGACGACAAGGCTGCTGCTGAATGCGCAGCGGGAGCATCCACGGCATTTCGGCGGAGTGGATGGGCCGCTGGGGCGCTATTACATGGGGCATCTCTCGGGGAAGATCGCGAATATTGTCTTCAACGATCCGGCGGCAATTGACGATCTGGACTTCAAGCTGAGCGAGGATGGCGCGTATTATCGCCGGCGTTTGATGCTGACAGCGGTAGCGCAACTCAACAATCGCCTGCTGAACACGACTTTCTGGCCCGACAATCCGCCGTTTTACGATCCCAGCCACGGCAGCGGCGTACTTTCTTCAGTTTTTCTCGCGCTGGCCTTTCCGCCTACGGGCAGGCGGCTGCTCTCAGAAGCGATTCGGCTGGCGCACACCGGCCCGCGGCCCTACAAGCTGGCTGCGCATTTCAAGAACGCAATTCTGGGCGCGCCGCGCGGGGCAAAAGATATTTACGGAATTCTGTACGACCGCTTTTTCGGCAAGCCGCGCAAGCCCGGATTTCTAGTTCGCAACCGGGGCGGGCAATACGCCTTGCACTATCATGCCGAGCAGGTTCCCAGGCCAGAGAGCCGGATTCAACTGAGCGCGGAACGCGATGCCTTTGGGATGGCGCGCGCGCGAATCGATCTGCGTTATACGGAGCAGGATTTTCAGAGCGTGATCGATTCGCATCGGGTGCTCGATGAGGCGCTGCGCGCCAACGGAATGGGCCGGCTGCAATACCGCTATCCCGCCGACGAGTTGCTGGCGCGGGTGAATGAGCATGCCTCGGACGGGCTGCATCAGGTGGGGACGACGCGCATGGGTGCGGACCCCGCCGAGAGTGTGGTGGACGCCAATCTGAAAGTGCATGGGCTAGAAAATCTCTACGTCGCCTCGTCGAGCGTTTTTCCGACTACAGGGCAGGCGAATTCGACTTTGCTGGCGGTTGCCTTTGGGTTGCGGCTGGCGGCGTATCTGGATTCGAGCGCGAGAGCATCTGACTAACTGCCATGGTTCTGCCCTTTAGCTGCGCTCTGATAAGGTGAAACCGTGCGCTTGCTCCATGTGATCCGGACATTAAATCCAGAAAATGGCGGGCCTCCCGACTCGGTGCGCATGTTTGCGGCAGCGCATCGCCGCGCCGGAAATGAAGTGGAAGTAGCCACGCTGGATAGCCCTGAAGCTCCTTACAGCAAGATGCCTGAGGGAGAGATTCATGCCTTCGGACCCTGCAAGGCCAACTACTATTACCAGCCGGAACTGGAGCGGTGGTTGCGTGTAAACTGCCAGCGATTCGACGGCGTGATTGTGAACGGCGTCTGGCAATATAACGCGCTGGCTGCAAGACGTGCTGTTGCAGGACGCAGGCCGTATGTTGTCTTTGCACATGGAATGCTGGACCCTTACTTTCGCCGCGCCTATCCGCTGAAGCACATCAAGAAGCTGGCCTATTGGCTGTTCGCGGAGCGCAGG
>CAZHKN010000080.1:0-17900 GCA_964532725.1 uncultured Occallatibacter sp. | reverse complement strand
TCAGCACCAGCAATCCCTGGGGCGGCCAATACGCGCAGATTACCGGCAACGCCAACGGCTCGTTTCAACAAGACGGCAATGGCGTTGGCGGTGTCTTTAGGAACCGCCCATCCCCTTATGTTCAGCAATGGCTACTGGGTGTACAGTACGCTTTAACCCCGAACGATTCACTCGATGTCAACTACATCGGCAACCGCGGTGTGCGCATGGTTGGAGGCATGAATTACAACCAGTTGAATCCGCAGTTCCTGTCTATGGGGTCCACGTACCTCAGCGGGACGGCGAGCGTCAATCCATTGGCGGCCTCGCTGCAAACCCTGGAGAAGAGCGGAACAATTGCTGCCAGCTCTTGCAATCTCGATAGCTCGACGGCCCTGCAAAACTACCAACTGCTCCTGGCTTATCCGCAGTATTGCGGCGTAGGCCAGACCGATGCGCCCGTCGGTCAGTCGCTCTACAACAGCCTGCAGGTCACCTACAACCACCGCATCAGCAAGGGACTCACGGCGCTGGTCTCTTACACCTATTCCAAATTCCTTGACAACGTCGAGGGCAACAACTCCTGGTCGTATAACGGACCGTCGAACTGGGGCGCAACCGCCAACTACTTCAACCTGGCAGCCGAAAAGAGTGTGGACGCGGGCGATATTCCGCAGGCGCTGGTTGCCAGCTACGTTTATCAACTGCCGATTGGCCGCGGCAAGTCGGTCGCCTCGAATATAAACCGGGTCACCGACGCGGTGGTTGGCGGCTGGGAAGTTTCAGGAATCGCAACCTTCAGGGGTGGTATTCCAATCGGCGTCCTCGGAAACGATTGGAACTCCTATGGCGGAGATCCCAGACCGGATGTCGTTGGGAATCCGAAACTCTCCCATCGCACGCTCAGCGAATGGTTCAACACCGGAGCCTTCGCCTATGCACCTTACGGCAGCTTCGGCACAGCTCCTCGGTACTTCTCAAACCTTCGCGGACCCCATTATCAAAACTGGGACACCGCTTTGGAAAAGAACTGGACCATCCGAGAGACAATGAGAGCCCAGTTCCGCTTTGAGACCTTCAACTCCTTCAACCATCCCAACTTCTATTCGCCGGGAGCTGGGAATACGAATTATCCGGGCTGCGATCCGAACACGAATTCGGCCTGCACGCCTGGTTTCGGAGAGATCACAACTGCGTTCCCCGGCAGAAAGGTCCAGTTCGCCGGCAAGTTCTACTGGTAACCCTTCGGTGATTAAACACTTCAATTCGATCTTGCTGATCACCCTGGCCCTGCTGACCGTGCCCGTTATCGGGCTTGGTCAGCAGGCGCAGTTCTCACAGCTTGAATCGCTTGTGGCCGCGGCGCAGCAAGCTCAGGCCGGCAACGACTACACGAAAGCTGCAAATGAATACAAGCAGGCAGTAAGGATCGAGCCGAATATGCCGGAGTTATGGGCCAATCTTGGACTGATGCAGCAGCAGGCTGGAGAGATTCCTGCGGCTATCCAAAGCTTTCAGCAAGCCAACCATCTTAATCCTGCACTCTATGTTCCCAATTTATTTCTCGGTATCGATTTCGCGCGTACCGGCAAAGCGCCGCAGGCGATTCCCTTTTTGACCAAGGCGGAAAAGCTCAACAAGACCGATCCGCAAGCGCCACTCGCGCTCGGGCGTGCATATTTTGCAGCGGGCAAGTTCTCCGCGGCAGCTCACGAATTTGCGCAGGCCGCTACGCTTGACCCAAAGCTGGGCGCCGCCTGGTATGCCCAGGGGGTCGCCCTGCTCAACCAAGTGGAGACGAACGCTCGCACCATGTCCATCGAAAACAAAAGCTCGCCCTTCGCCGGCGCGCTTTATGCCGAGTCGCTGGAAAAGCAGGCCAGATTCGGCGAGGCCGCAACAGTTTACCGAAGCTTGCTTGCTTCGCAAGTTCAACCTCCCTGCGTCCACTCGGCATTGGGTTTTTCGCTTCTCAGGCACCGCGACTTTGCGGGCGCGGCAACTGAGTTTGCGGCCGAGCGCGCGGCGCATCCGGAGTGCAGCCTGGCGCTTCTCGGCCAGGCTCGCAGGGCCATTGACGGCGGAGACAATCAGCAGGCCCTCAATCTACTACAGCAGTTGTGGGCGCGTGATCGCGGCTTCTTCGTCTCCAACGCTCCCATGCTGCTCGACGGAGTTTCTTCAGATGCAACCGCTGCCGTCGCCGCGTACCTCGAGCAGCAAGGCACAGCGGTTCCAGATGATTTGCGCAACGCTCTCCTCGCAGCGCTCAACGGCAGCGGACAGACCCCGGACAGTAGCCGCGAATCCGGCGCGCCGCCCGCGCAGGAAGCAAGCGCAGTCAGCCGCAAAACAGCGGAACAATTCTATGCCGCGGGAGAATTCACGCAGTGCGCACAGCAGCTCAATTCCACTGTCGCCGCGGGCAGCGCGGACAGACTCAAGCTGCTTGCCGCCTGCGCGTATTTTGCCGGGGACAATCAGCTCGCCTCGCGCGCGGCATCCACGCTTGAAGCATTGCAGCCGCATTCGCCCGAAGCGCTCTATTGGTCGATTCAAGCCAACGAGCGCCTTGCGCTCGAATCTCTTACCCGCTTCCAGCAACTGGAATCTGGCTCGTCCAGAAGCCATATTCTTCTCGGCGACATCTTCGCCAAGTTAGAGCGATTCGACGACGCGGAGGCCGAGTACAACAAAGCGCTTGACCTGACTCCCAATGACCCGGCCGCGATGTTTGGCCTCGCCTCGGCCTACATGAGCAACAACAACATCGATAAAGCCCTGGAGACCGCGAGCTTGGCTGTGAAGCGCAGCTCTCAAGACCCGGAGCTGAACCTGGTAATGGCCGACGCTCTGATAGCCAAGGACAGGTTCGCTGAGGCCGAGCCGTTCCTCAACAAAAGCCTGAGCGTGAGACCACAATTGCTCGGTCACGTTCACTCCCTTCTCGGCAAAGTCTACGCAGAGGCTGGCCGAACCAGCGATGCGATCAACCAGCTGAAGATGGCCGAATCCAGCGATGACGATGGCTCGATTCACTATCTGCTGGCACGGCTCTACCGTCAGACCGGCGACATCAAAGACGCGTCCGCCGCGCTCGAACAAGTGAAGGCGATCAAGGAACAGCGGCGCAAGCTGGGCGTGAAGCTGGTTGAAGATCCGGATCTTTCTTCGCTTGAATCTCCGCCCGGTGGTTCTTCCACGCAATAGCCGCGCCACGGCAGCGTCCCTCATTACAGGCCCAGCACAGAGATCATTTCATTCCATCATTTTTTTAGGAGCCATCATGCGTCTTAAGCACGCGTCGTATAAAAAACTCTTCACTGCTTTCGTCACTCTTCTGCTGGCTGTCGAATCTCGAACAGCCTGGGCTCATTTAAGTCCTTCACCAGCGGAGCAGAATCGTTCTGCGCGCCCGGCAGCCGTGACCGAGTTGCCGAATGGGATTGATGTGCAGAGCGCCGATCTGCGCCTCAGGATCGTTGCCTTGCGCGACGATGTCCTGCGCGTAACCATGGCCCACGAAAACACCTTGCCGGAAGATGCTTCCTGGGCTGTGCTTGCATCCGCCCGCTCCAGCCATGTGCCGGTCGTCATCGATAGCAGCAGCGACCGTATCGGCTTCCACACGCACGCGTTGATCGTCGAGGTTGACAGCAACTCTCTCCAGATCAACGTCCGCGATTCAGCGGGAAATCTGCTTGAGAGTGATGCCCGGCCCATTCGCTTTGACGGCGATGCCTTTCGCATCTACAAATCAATGCCGCTGGACGAGCATTATTTCGGCCTCGGCGACAAGACCGGACCGCTGGACCGGCGCAACCAGGCCTTCACGCTTTGGAATACCGACGCCTATCGTTTCCAGGAATCTACCGATCCACTCTATAAGAGCATTCCGTACTTTATGACTTATCGCGCCGGGCGCGCGATGGGCGTACTGCTCGACAATACCTGGCGCACAAGCTTCGACTTCGGCAAGGAGCTGCCCGATGCCTACTCCTTCGGCGCAGTTGCCGGGCCGGTGGATTATTACCTCTTCTATGGACCGTCTCCAAAGCAGGTTGTCGAAAGCTATGCATGGCTTACGGGAACTCCGCCGCTTCCGCCGCTCTGGGCCTTCGGTTTTCAACAATCGCGCTTCAGCTATATGTCGCAAGCCCGCGTGCTGGAGGTGGCGAATCGCTTCCGCGCAGACTCAATTCCAGCTGACGCGATTTATCTCGACATCGATTTTCAAAACAAGAACCGGCCTTTCACCGTCGACACAACAGCCTTCCCCGATCTTCCCGGAATGGTCGCTCATCTCAAGGCGGAAAACTTCCACGTTGTGGCAATTACCGATCTTCATATCGCAAATCTCCCCAGCCAAAACTACGCGCCCTATGACAGTGGTATCGCAGACGATCACTTCGTCAAGAATCCCGACGGCACGGTTTACACCGGCAAAGTCTGGCCTGGCCCCAGCGTTTTTCCTGACTTTACTCGCCAACAGACGCGCGCATGGTGGGGCGCGCTTTACCGCGGCTTCCGCGCCGACGGCATCGAAGGTTTCTGGAATGACATGAATGAGCCGTCGGTCTTCGATTCGCCCACGCTCACGATGCCGCTCAATGTCGTTCATCGCATCGACGAGCCGGGATTCAAAGCGCGGACTGCGGCCCATGCTGAAATCCACGATGTCTATGGCATGGAGAACTCCCGCGCCACTTATGACGGCCTGCGCGCGCTAGCACCTGATAGCCGCCCGTTTGTCCTCACCCGCGCAAGCTATGCCGGAGGGCAGCGCTACGCAGCTACCTGGACCGGAGACAACAGCAGCAGTTGGAATCATCTCCGCCTCGCAACGCCGATGCTCGAGAACCTCGGTCTCAGCGGATTCGCATACAGTGGTGCGGACGTTGGCGGCTATGCAGGATCTCCAACACCGGAGCTGCTGACCAAATGGATTGAACTGGGCACGTTTCAGCCGATTGATCGCGATCATACCGAGAAGGGCACAGCCGATCAGGAGCCGTGGGCGGGAGGCCCAGAGCAGGAGGCCATCCGTCGCCGCTTCATTGAGGCGCGTTATCAACTCATGCCCTATCTCTACACGCTTGCTGAAGAGGCTTCGCGCACCGGGCTTCCCATGCTGCGGCCTTTGTTCCTAGAATTCCCAGACGCCGCCGCCGATCGCCATCCTATCGACACAGACACAGCAGCCGCCGGCGAGTTTCTTCTTGGCGCAAATCTGCTCATCGCGCCTTCACCGTATCCCGACGAAACGGATGCTTACTCGGTCGAGCTTCCTTCTTCCGGCTGGTACAACTATTGGACCGGAGAAAAGGTGCTTATCGATTCACGCTCCGCCTCCGATTCAGCTGCTGACGCGATTGCAGGCCGGAATGCGCCTGTAACAACTCGCGTTACGCCTGTGCTGGACCAACTGCCCGTCTTCGTGCGCGCCGGATCGATCCTGCCCATCGCGCCCGTGGTGCAAAGCACCAACCAGACCCCTCAGGGACCTCTCACACTGCGTATCTTTACCGGAGATTCGTGTGCGGGCGAGCTGTACCTCGATGATGGCAAGAGCTTCGCTTATCAGCACGGAGATTTTCTGAAGATGAAGTTCGGTTGTGAGAGGACCGCGGGCGGCCTGCATCTGACTCTTGGTCCGCATATCGGCTCTTATCCCGCATGGTGGAAAGAGATTCACGCTGAGATCTATGGCCTGACGCCAACCCGGGGAAAGGTCTTTGTTCAAGGCCGGGAGATTCCAGCCCATTTGGACCGTGAAATGCTGAAGATTGATTTCGTGGTCGTTGACAGTGGCCAAGGTCTGGAAGTCGAGGTGAGATAGAAGGGCGCTCCAGAGTGGTATTCTCGTCCATTGCGCCCATTCGAAGTCCAGCTCAACAGAAAGGTGGACGTAACTGTGATCGCATTTACCGGTATTGCATTTTCTGAACTTCAGTAGTGCGAAAGCACACGCTCAGGTGGATTTTTTATCAAGAAAAATCCACCTTGCACGGGTGTAAAAAGTCTACGCATACTCCGAAAATGCTCCAGATATTACCGTAAGAATCTTTGCAACTTTTACTTGCCGCGGTTTGAATCCGTTTGATATGTAGCTTTTCGATTTCCACAGATCAATAAACGAGGTAATCCCCATGGCCTTACCCTTGAGAGCGCATAGCAAGACGCGCCTTTCTGCGCTGTCGCCACACATCATACCGTCGTTTCCATTCCTCAGCGAAATTACCGCGGAAGTGACACAGATCACTCACTCCACATCGGCGACACGCCGCAACGGAATCACTTTCCACTCCCTGAAGAACCTGATGCTGTGCCTTCTGCTGCTCGCGCTAGCGGGGCTTTTTACCTCTGCGCACGCGCAGACGGTCGGCGCTCCGGTTCCGTTTACCGAATTCAATGCCGCGACCAGTTCCGAGGTACAGACCAACGGAACCGTCATCGGTCCAAATTATTACTTTGGCACACTGGCTTCTGAAGCAACCGGTCGAAAAGCTGTGGTGCTCACCGGACAGGGAAATTACGTCTCGTTTACGCTGACTGCTCCGGCAAATGCAATCACCGTACACTACGCGATCCCCGATGCCCCGGCCGGCGGCGGCATAACCGAACCTCTCAGTCTGTATGCCGGCGGCAACTTCGTCACCTCACTTTCGCTCACTTCAGCCTATAGCTGGCTCTATGGCTCCTACACGTTCAGCAAAACACCCAGCCTGGGAATGCCCGGCACACTGGCCCCGCACGATTTCTACAACGACGTAAGGTATATCTTCCCGTCCACACTGCCCGAGGGCACGGTCGTTAAGCTACAGGTTGACACCGGCGACAACGCTCCCTGGTACATCATCAACACCGCCGATTTCGAGGTAGCGCCGGCAGCCATCGCGCAGCCGGCGGGCGCGATCAACGTAACGCAAGCCCCCTACAGCGCCGACAATACCGGGGTCAACGATTCCACCACGGCGCTGCAGAATGCAATCAATGCGGCTGAAAACGCGACGGCGCCCGGAACGGTTTATCTTCCGGCAGGCACCTACAAAATCAGCAATCCGCTCAGCGTGAACAACGTCACTATTGAAGGCGCGGGCGAGTGGTACACGGTGGTTACCGGAAGTGAAGTCGAGTTCGCAGGAAACATTGCACCGGCCAGCACCAACGTGAATATTTCCAACCTCGCCATCTTTGGCAACGTTGCTGTGCGCAACGACGGCGACGGCACGGTGAACGGCTTCAATGGCGGCTTCAGCAATTCGACAATCTCCAACATCTGGATTCAGAACACCAAGGTGGGCGCGTGGATCGTAGGTCCGGCAACGAATCTCACCTTCAACAACATGCGCATCATGGATCTGAAGGCGGACGGAATCAACTTCAACGCCGCCAGTGGCCCCATGTCCGGCCTCACCATCGAAAACTCGTTCTTCCGCAACACCCAGGACGATGGCATGGCCATGTGGGCAGAGAATGCCTCGGAGGCTGGCATTACCCTCAACCAGAACACAGTCATATCTCCCGGACTGGCCAACAACGTAGCCATTTACGGTCCCGCGAACCCCACCATCACCAACAACCTGCTCGAAGATCCGGTCACCAGAGGCAGTTGTATCCATGACGGCACGCGCTTCGGAACTTCCGCGACTCTGGGCACAGTCACCATCCAAAACAATCAATTGGAGCGTTGCGGGCAGTACGACCCTGGATTCTACTTTGGTATCGGCGCAATTTGGTTCTGGCCTCTGGATGCCAACATGTCCTCGGCGGTGAATCTGTCCGGCAACACCATCCAGAACAGCCCGTATTCCGCGTACATGTTCCTGGGTCCGAGCGACACCACCGATGTCAGCATCGACGGCGACACGGTGACCAATGTTGGAACCTATGTTGTCCACGCGCAGGGTCCTGGTTCGGCCTCCTTTACCGACGTGACAGCCAGCGGTGTAACCGATGGAGGCTATCTCAATCTGGGCGGCGACTCAGGATTCACAGTGAGCACCAGCGGCGACACCGGCTGGTCTGCTTCTCCCGCTGCCTCAGCCATTCCAAACGGCAATCCTCTCTGGGTCTATCCAGACATCGTCACCTTCCAGACCAGCCAGGGGTCGGCGCTCACTGAAGAGGTCGCGGTTATCAATGCGGCTTATCAGGCAACAACGCTGGGCGCGATCTCCACCAGCAGCGGCTTCACGCAGACCAACAACTGCGGCGCCTCGCTTGTGGCGGCCGAGTTTGGCGGCGCAAGCGAGCCGGGGTATTGCATCGTCAACGTAACCTTCAACGGAGCTGGATCGGGCATCACCTCGGGTACGCTGACAATTCCCAACAGCGCCGGCAATACGGTAAACGTGCTGTTGGTTGGCAGCACAGGAGGGAACACCACCATCACGCCGCCTGCGTTGAGTCCGACCAGTCTCTCCTTCGGGTATCTGCTCGTTGGTCAGAGCGCTCCGGCGCAATCCGTGACCCTCACCAATCCAGCCGGCTCCGCCCCACTCACCATTGGCTCGATTGAGACCAGCACCGGCTTCACTGAAACCAACACCTGCGGCAGTTCGCTCGCGGGCGGCGCTTCGTGTACTATCTCCGTGACCTTTGCTCCTGCGTCGGCTGGTACATTCTCCGGCAGCCTGGCAATCGCCACCAGCGCCAGCAGCACCCCGCTGGGCGTATCGCTCTCCGGCACCGCTTACACAACCACAACCAACCTGGCCCTCGGCGCAACGGCATCCGCCAGCAGCACCGAATCGGGTTTTCCCGCCTCCAACGCCAACGATGGCAACACCAGCACCTATTGGGAGAGCCTGGATGGCGCTGGCTATCCTCAAACCCTCACATTGAACTTTGGACAGGTGCTGCCTCTGGGATCGGTAACGCTCACCCTGCCTCCCTTGGCCGTCTGGAGTACCCGTACGCAGACGTTCTCGGTGCAGGCCTCGAACAACGGCACAACCTGGACCACTCTTGTTCCTTCCGCAAGTTATACCTTCAACCCCTCGGCTACGCCTTCCAACACGGTGAGCTTCAATCTGCCTGCCGGAACCAGCTATCAGTACCTGCAACTCTCCTTCACGGCCAATACCGGATGGACCGCCGCGCAGATCTCCGAGTTCGAAGTCTTCCCAGGAACCACGAGCATCCCAACCGCGGCGACGCCCACCTTCAGCCCCGCTGCCGGCACTTACACCAGCGCGCAGTCGGTAACCTTCAACGACAGCACCACGGGAGCGAAGATCTACTACACCACCAACGGAACGACTCCGACCACCGCCTCGACGCTCTACTCCGCGCCGATTCCGGTGAGCGCAACTGAAACCCTCGAAGCTATCGCCGTGGCATCCGGCTATAACAACAGCTCCGTGGCAACTGCGGCGTATACGATCACCGCATCACCCGAAGCCCCATTCGGCGGCACACCTGCCGCCATCCCCGGCACAATCAAGGCCGAGAACTACGACACCGGCGGCCAAGGTATCGGCTACAACGTGCTGTCCGTCAATGGAACCGATAACAGCTACCGCAGCGACGGCGTCAATCTTGAGACGACCACGGCCACCGGCGGCGGCAACGACCTCGGCTGGGCCAAGGCCGGGCAGTGGTTCAAATACACCGTCAACGTGACCACAGCAGGAACCTACACGGTCACCTTCACCGTGGCCTCGAACGACGGCGCGACCGACGCCTTCCACATTTCCAACTCCTCAGGAACCAACCTGAGCGGCTCGGTCAACGTTCCCAACACCGGCGGCTGGGAGACCTGGAAGACTGTAACAGCTACTGTTACGCTGCCTGCGGGCCAGCAAGTACTGACCCTCAGCGAAGACAACCCCGAGTGGAATATCTACTCGGCCGCGTTCGCGCTGGAGACCGAAGCCCCCTTCGGCGGCACAGCTGCCGCCATCCCCGGCACAATCAAGGCCGAGAACTACGACACCGGCGGCCAAGGTATCGGCTACAACGTGCTGTCCGTCAATGGAACCGATAACAGCTACCGCAGCGACGGCGTCAATCTTGAGACGACCACGGCCACCGGCGGCGGCAACGATCTGGGCTGGGCCAAGGCCGGCCAGTGGTTCAAATACACCGTCAACGTGGCCACGGCAGGAACCTACACGGTCACCTTCACCGTAGCCTCGAACGACGGCGCAACCGACGCCTTCCACATTTCCAACTCCTCGGGAACCAACCTGACCGGCTCAGTCAACGTTCCCAACACCGGCGGCTGGGAGACCTGGAAGACCGTAACAGCCACTGTTACACTGCCGGCAGGCAAGCAAACCCTCACCCTCAGCGAAGACAACCCCGAGTGGAATATCTACTCGATAACATTCGCAGAGTAATAACGCAATTCTGCGAATTTCACTGTTGAGTTGCGCGGAGCGGAACGTTGACGGCCAGGGATAGGGTAGAAGAAGACACAATGGGCAAGCTGATTGTCGAGGTTGTGATTCTTCTACCCGCCTGAACCCGACAGAAAGCAGTTGGCCGTTTCGCGCAACATGATGGTATAAGTGGCGCATTTTTGCGGTACGCGAGCTTCCCGTAGCTTGGGACCTTGTGGGTGTAGACCATGGAGCCGGTACTCTCTAGTGTAGTGCGTCACACAGATAGTCGTTTATTCCGTGCAGCCTGAGCGCGAGTGACTTTTTCGAGGATGTCGTTTGCCTTGACGGTCCAGATGAATTGCTTCGGGTTGTGATTGTGGCGGTCGATGTAGTCTCCGATGAGTTGTTCCGGATCCTTGAAGACGCCGCGCCGTATGCGGTTCTCGGTCAGGTCGCGAAAGAAGCGCTCGATCATGTTCAGCCATGAGGCCGAAGTGTCGGCAGGCCGGGCTGGGTGCGGTCCAGCGCCTGAATCTGACTCTTCTCGTCGACCGGCAGGACAAGCGCGTGCTCGGGCGGGTTGAGATAGAGACCGACAACGTCCTCCAACTTGGCGGCGAAATCCGGATCGTTGCTGACCTTGAAACTTTAAACACGATGCGGCTTGAGGCCGTGAGCGTGCAAGATGCGCCGCACGCTGGCTTCGCTGATGCCTGTCACACGAGCCATGCTGCGCGTGGACCAATGGGTGGAGTTGGCCGGAGTGCTTTGGGTAGTTTTACCAACCACGGCATCGACCATGGAGGCGGACAAACCACATTCTCGGATCTGTAGCAATTGAAAACGCGCTTCGGTTATTTGGCGGGGGCAGCGATCTTTACAACAGGGCTTGAGGGGCCGACTTTTCCGTCGGGAGAGATGTACGCTAAGCGATATCCAACCTCACCCGAAGAAGGCGCCTTATTATCCGTGGCGTTATCGGCTGCCATTGGGCCAGCGATGCGGACCCATCCGTTGACTGCTTGCTCCTGGCGCTCAACAATCAGGCTAAGTCCGGCGGGTGGCATCTGGAATTGCAGAGCAAAGTGCGGATACGGATCGGCTAGGTATTTCACAGTGGGCGCTGGCGGCGCCGCCAACAGCGGCGATCCGACACGGATGGCAACTGGCCGCGTAGGATCGCTGCGATTGCCGTTCTTCCCCACAGCGACAAGCCGGTACCAGTATCGTTCGCCGGGACTCACATATTGATCAGTAAACTGGCGCGAATCTCCGGGGAGCGGATCGCCAATCACGACGCCAATATCCCCCTCGCGTCCGGAGCGCAACACCAAAAACTGAGCAGACCGCTCCATAGGCGAGGCAGGAAGGAATTCGAGCTTCGACTTGCCGTCCGCGCCGCTCGATGCAGTGATTGAAGGCGGCTCCGGTATCGAGCGATCCGCGACCACCACTTGCACCGAGTTGCTGGCCGTTCCCTCGGCGTTATCGAAGGCAACGGCAACAATGCGATACTCCATCTTCACATCCGAGGTGAGGCCGAGCAGATCGTCATAGAGTGGTTCCGGCGTCACGCGAGCATTCAGCCGAACCCACTGTTCGCCGCTGGCTGTTCCTGTGACCACGCGACGTTCAACAAAGTAACCGGCCACGGGAAAGACCACTGGCTTCCACGTCAGGCGGATGCGGGTTTGACCGGCGTCTGCCGTGAGTCCCTCCACCTTCGGAGGGACTCCTGGATTCTTGGCCTGCACGGCGCTGGCGCTCGAAGGCTCTCCCAGGTCTCCGCGCGAGTTTACCGCGCGCACGCGATAGTAGTAGGTCGTGCCGCCTTGAACCGTGTCATCTTCGTATTGCGCTGTCGCCGGGGCCAGAGCCTGTGCGAAAAGAGCCTCATAGGGGCCATCGGAGAGAAATGCGCGCTCCACCAGATACCCGGCAAGATTGGGCTTTTGCTCCGCTGGCCAGCTCACAACGATCTTGCCCGCATCTGCTTTTGCCGTCACCGGCTGCGGCGGTTCCAGCGCATGAAAATCAGGGAAGAAGATACGAATCGATGTGGGAGCGCTACGGCGGCCAAAGGCATCTACGCTGAAGACGCGATAGGTCAGCATCTCGTTCGGTGGAGCGTTGCGGTCGAGCAGCAGGGGAATCTTCGCGTCCCAGCGTACCCCGGGAATGATGGGCTTGGCGCTGACCGCCGCATTCGTCTGGCCTCCGCCGTCGCGTTCGACGGCATAGGCAATTGCCGGCAGTTGCCGGTTTTCCGCCGGCGGCGACCAGAAAAGTGAGACCCCGCGTTCATCCGATTTGATCTGAACTCCATCGGGCGCGGGCGGCAACGGGGTCGCGGCATTTCCATCGATTGCCGAACTCGTCAGTTGCACTCCGGTTGGCCTTCCGGCAGAATCAAGCCCTTCGACTTTGTAGCTGCGGCTGCCTGGGGCAACTTTGTCCAGCGTCCAGTAAATGCCCAGCGCGCGCGCATAGGCCGTATCGGTCAAAGCGCGCAGTCCGATGATATTGAATAGCTGCTTATGTTGCTGTGTCGCGGAGGGCTTGGCCAACACCTCGGGCAGGCGGCGGATGGCATCCGCATCCTCAACAGAGAGCGATTGCAAAGCTGTTGGATCGGCGATGCCGATGTGGGGCGCGAGTATTTGCCCGCTGGAATCGGAAAGTTTCCAGCCACCGGTTGGCCACCGAGAAGGTGGAGGAAACCACAAAAGCGATATCTGCCCCTTTCCATCGGAGGCCGCAAAGATGGCGCCGGGAGCTTCTTGGGCAGCACCGCTCCGAGCAGCAGCCAGTAAAAGCGCGGTCAACAGTAGTAACGATATTCTTATGCGACTTATCATCTCTTTGCCATCCAGATATTACATGTGTACCGAGAATGAGACCGAACCCAGCGGCCAGGGCAGGCCGATGCTTGCGCTGGCATTCATTTCCAAAGGCAAAGCCTCGGCGTGAATCTGCGCGGAAACACCGGCGGAAATACAGACACTATCTACGCAGACACCTCCCGAGACGCTTGCTGAAAGGTCGCCGGAGATATGTGGCTGGGGCGTAACGGCCAAGCCTAAATCCACATCGCCGCGAACATAGGCCGACGCCACCGAGTCGTCGCCGATGTCGAGATTGATGCTTTCTCCGCCGCCGATCGCCAAGCCGGCGTCAGAGAGCATCAGATACATATTCGCGTTTGAGTCCAGAAGCTGCCCGCTGATGCGCGGACCCTGCTGCTTGCCGGCATCAATGTGCCACGGCCCACTGGGACCGAAATGAAGATCAACCGCCGCATTGCTGGCGCTGTTGCCCATATCCACGGAGGCAATGCCGTCCAGAAGATTCATGTGTCCCCAAAGGCGCGCGTCGAAGTTTCCGCCCGCATACTGCAAATACCCTTGGAAGTCGCCGTTGCCGCTGTCCGCCATCTTCAACAGCCACGCATGAAAATCCAGGCGCGCGCCTGAATCCTGCCCGCCCGCTTTGATCACCAGATCGCCGTCGAGCGTATACGTAAACTGGTCCGGCATTCCCACGCGAATCCCCGCCATGAAGAGAAATGAATTATCCATGACCGGCTGTTCTGCCATCAGGGATCCGGTGTTTTCAAAGGCGCTGATGGGAAAGTTATGACCGATTCCGCCTTGCACGCGATACAGATTCATCACTGGGGGGACAGAGATCAACGGCAGTCCCGTTGGTCCCAGCGCATAACTGATGCGTGTCAGCCAGTAATCGTGTCCTCCTCGATAGCCCAGGCGAAATTCACCGGTAATCGGCGGTCCGCCTAACTCGGAGAGATCGACAGAGCCGGAGATTTCAGTCCCGCCATTCCCGCCTGATCCGCCTGAGCCAGGGTAGACGGGATGAATTTTGGCGTCGGCGCTTGGCTGACCGGACGGATAAGGAACGTCGATGGTGAAGGGCGCGAACGCTGGGCCGGTTGTTGTGTAATTCGTTCCACTGTTATTGATCGAGTAGTTCACCTGAGACGTCGCTGCCGGCATAACTTCGGATAGGTGAACGCTGGTATTGAACAAGGCCGCCAAAACCTGCGAGCCTGAGGAAGGCGCAGTCAAATGGACCGAGCCAAGATCGACTGGCGTCTGGCCCAGGTGCGAGCTTCCTCCCAAAGAGAGATCCAGCGATGGAGCGCGCTGCATGAAGTAGCCTCGGCCATCCATGCCAAAGTTGAACAAATGAGTAAATGAGGCAAAGAGCGTGCCTCCCGCGGAGAAGTTGAACGTGGTGTTTGCCTGCGCCACCCAGCCTAGATTCTGTTGCTCAATGAATTGGATATTCTGCGCGGTAAAGCTGAAATTGCCGAAGGTCTTGGTTACAGACTGAGGGTTGTTGAAGGTAAGCGCAAAGCCGGACTGTTTGCCTCCTCCGGATTGCAACGTGGCCGAGCCTTTCAGGTGAGTGTCGAGCCAAGGGACATAGATATCCACGCCGTTATATTGCGCGTTGAAGGTCCTGTTGAAGGCCGTCGCATTGATAGAAGCAAAACTGACTGTGCCGGCGCCGAGGTGAGCGGTGAAGGGGCCGGTGGTAAGGCTCCCGCAAAGCCCGTCGCCCACCACGCCCCAATCGGTGACGACGGGTTGCAGAGAAGCGCCGGAGACCAAATCCATCGTATAGGGAGTAATGGCCAGGCTCTTGAAGCGCACCCCGACCCAATCGGCTGGCGTGGCAGGGCTCCCGCAAAGCATCCCTGCGGCGTCGCCGTCGTGATGGCTTAGATCCAGCCGCACCGAGTTCGATTGCATGGTAAACGCGCTCCAGCCAATCAGGGTTTTGGGGAGCGTGAGTCCATCCTTGATCCAGTCGCCGCTGGCATGAAGTTTAGCACTCACTCCATTCCACGAAACCGGCAGCTCACCGGGTTGTCGCAGCGTGTCGTCGCTAAGCGTGAGATTCAGGGTTGCGTCGAGTTCCCCGCCCGCCTTCTGTGCCGTGATCTGCTGGATGCTACCCTGCAATCCCGGAACGCTTGCGGACAGCGTCAGATTCGGAGAAACATTGATGCTGCCCGTTTGTACATGCAGCCCATCGGGCACGATCCAGTTATCGATCTTCACGGCGACAGGCGGATACTCGTCGTAGCCTTCACTGCTGGAGTTGGCTAGATGAAGGATCAGATTGCCCGTTCCGTTATAAGTTGCGCCTTGCTGGGTAACATGATTCTGCAAACCCGAGATTTCGAATTCATCTCCGTTGTTGGCGGGAAAGAGAAACTTGCAGGGCTTTTTGGGATCGGAGGCGACGACCTCGTAGAGCTTTGCGTTGGACGCAACATGCTGATCCGGGATCGAGCCGGCGAATTGGAGGACCGCCTGTTGCAGAGGGCCGTTGACATATTGCACCGCGCCAAGTCCAGAGGCGCTCTGATTGGAAGACGAAAGTAGGCCAACCTTCAGCGGCGGCAGGTTGCTTCCCGCTGGCGAGGCCAGAGTCTTCAGCAGCGATTGCGCCTCGTCGGCGCTGGGTCCGGCGGGCATTTTGTTGCCGCTGCTTCCTGCTGCTCCGGCGGATGGTGTCAGCCCAATCGGCATCAATGAGCCAAGCGCTTTGTCTACCGCATTCGAGAGATTGGGCATCGTCGGCTGAGGCAATACATCGGCCGCAACAGTCACGCTGTGATTGCCCAATGGTTGAACCTGCAACCCTGGCGAATCGATAGGTTTGCTTGTGGAGAGAATGATCGGTGGCTCGGGAATCGGAATCGGAATCACGATTCCACCGAATTGTACGGTTGTATATCCCTGCCGTGTCAGGTTCTTGCGAGCCGTCGAAGGAGGCAGCGCCAGCGTCTGCTGCGACTGGACACCATCGACCGTCCAGGTCACGCGGACCTGTCCGGTTCCGTAGTACTGGAGCGAAGTATTCGCGTCGATGCCATCGTCGCAGGTGCTGCAAATCGCCACCGGACTCTGCGCCGCCGGCGTGGACCCTGGAATATGACGGCGGTCAAGCTCCGGCGACTTCTTCAACTCCGGTGTGGAATTGGTTTGTTCGACGGAAGGATGAAGCTCCTTCGGCGGATTCTGTTTTCCAGACAAATTCCCTTCGGGAAAATGACTCAGCACCGGAGTCTTTATCGCGGAAATGTCGTACGCGCCAAAGTCCGGATCGGAGATGCCCATCAGATGCAGCGGTCCATCCGCCGCCAGGTCCTCAACAGGAACGATGTTCACCGGTTGGCAAACAAGCATGAAGGCATCGCTGGCCGCCTGCGATGCGGAAACGCTGCCACTGCCCGGCGACAGAAGCTGCTGAAAACTGGATTGCACTCCAGCTACAGTCAGACCACTGTGGTTCACTGTTCCCTGCGAGGTCATCTTCGAGAGCAGCGCTGCCTGTAGGAACGGCGTCGTTGGGCCATCCACGCTCGATGAGACTGAAGCGACGCTCGTATGCTGCAAGTCCTCGTTCGATAGCTGGTAGACACGGATCGTGAAACTGCCAGTGCTCTGGTAAGCATGCTGCATCGGGCCTGTGGAGTTCGTCGGCAGTGCAAGCTGCTGGCTTGGATCCCAGTTGGTCAGTTGGGACGACACGGGCGGAGCGGTCAGCGGCGCCACCGTTCCATCGCCCCAGTCCACAAATACGTTGCTGAATTGCACCTGCGTAACATCTTTGATCAAACATTCATTGCCGCAGTTCGCTCCCGCAGGAACCGCGGTCTGCGGCGTGTAATCGGGCTGGTACGGAGAACGGGAGAGATCGATTGTGCCCGTCAACGTCCACTTATCGCCGACGTAGTTATTGGGATCGGTACTGGTGCCCACACTGTTTTTTGAAAGATTCTCAGCGGTCAGGTTCCCAGTGGTCACTCCGGTGCCGCTGCATCCAAGTCCGGTGGGCGGCAGCGGAGCCTTCAGGGGCCACCGGTCGGATAGCTCAACCTGCAGATCGACAGTGCCGCTGGCGTTCTGCGCATTGTCCGCGTTTTGCAATGCGGTCTGGTTTTTTATCGGAACCGCGCCGCCTGTCTGCTTAGCCTGCGCCGGCGTTGTTACGCCATTCTTGTTATAGGTGTGAAATCCTGCCACCTCCCATTGCAGATCGCCCTGACTAAGCTGCCCGTTCAACTGGTCGGGAAGCGCAGTTCCATTGGCGTTGCCGCCGGACGGCGGACTCTGCTGCGCAGGCGCTTGCTTGCCGAATCCTCCCAATTGCCCGATGCCGAAGACCATTCGCCGCGTCGGCTCCAGTACCGTTTTCAGGAACGCTGGGTCAGGCCGGTAGTAGGTTGGAACCACACTGATGAAGCCGCCCGGCGCGCCCAGGGCCATGGTTCGAACTCCCGTGATCTTCTGCGTCGCCAGCAGGGTTTTGCCATCTTTGGCGTAAACGCGCAACTCGTAGTAGTCGGCCAAGCCGGGATTCTGCTCATGCCATTTGAAGACCGAGTTATCGTCCAGCAGAGGGACTGTATAAGTTATGTATTGATCGCTTTGCGTTCCGGTGCCGAGCGGTGCGTCCAGATGAATCACGCCCTCGACAAATTTCTGAATCGCAATCGGCGGAATCTTCAGCATCGCCGGAGGGCCGGACTGTTTCTGGGCAAGCACGTTCAAC
>CAZHKN010000079.1:0-17937 GCA_964532725.1 uncultured Occallatibacter sp. | reverse complement strand
GTAGCCGAACATCATGCCCTGGTCGCCGGCGCCGCCGGTGTCAACGCCCTGGGCTATGTCGCCGGATTGCTTGTTGATTGTGGAGATCACCGCGCAGGTGTTGGAATCGAAGCCGTAGAGCGCGTTGTTGTAGCCGATGGAGGCGACCACGCCCCGCACCAGACTCTGGAAATCGACGTAGGCCTTGGTGGTGATTTCACCGGCAATGACGACGAGTCCGGTGGCCGTGAGAGTTTCAGCGGCGACGCGGCTGTAGGGGTCTTGCTCCAGGCATGCGTCCAGAATGGCGTCAGAGACCTGATCGGCAATCTTATCGGGATGGCCTTCGGTGACTGACTCGGAGGTAAACAAGAAACGATCGCTCAACTTCGGATTCCTCCCCTTTGAAGGGATTTCAGATGGCACTCGGCGGCGATGATTTCCCCAGGAAACTTCCGAGGAGCCAGCACCGGGAGGAAATTCATACCCGGCCCACTGGCGGCTCATCTTTATCGCGTCAGAGATGCCCACGCCACAGCAGACCTGAGCCTGAGTGCGCGTCCCTACTATGGTAATCGCGCCGGGCGCTTCTGGGCAAAGATTGGCAGCGAATGGCGAGAAGAAGGTACTCAACGGGCTGTGATTGCAGTGAGCCAGGAGTCCCAGTGAAGCGATTAGGGATGAGACGCGCTGCCGCTGCCGCGCCTCATCTCAGGGCAAATTACCAGATGGCAGATGGACATACAAGGATCGGTCGCGTTTCAATCGCCATCAGCTGCCGCATCCGCACCAAGCTATAGCCTGCGGAGACGAGCGCATTCTGCTGCTTTCTGCGCCAGATGACGGCAAAAAGCAGCCCAGTTCAATTCCTCTTCAAACGAGCGCCTGGCCAGCCAGCTCAGCCTTTCATATTCCACGCGGTTGCGATAGCGTTCGACCGCCCACTGCGCGTAGGCAGTTGGAGAACTTTCCGGCGGCAGCGTGATGCCCCATTCCCCTCGCACCGCATCCTTGACGCCTCCAGTCTCCATGGCCATTACCGGGAGTCCGAAGGCGGCGGCTTCAGCAAAGACAATGCCGAAGGCTTCGGCCCTGGTGGGGAGAATGAAGTAATCACAGGATTCATAGAGCGCGCGTAATTCTTCGGCTTCTCTTGGCACGTCCTTGCGCAGCAGTCCATGTTGGCGCACAAACCGGGCCAGTTCCTCATCTGGATTGCAGCCGACGACATGCAACTCAACCGGTATGCCCATCGCTTCGATCTCCGACCCAACTTCCATTGCGAAGTCTCCGCCTTTGCGATGCCACTCCTTGCCAACAAACAGGAGCTTCATCGGTTCCTGGCCGCGGAGTGAAAGATAGCGCGCCAAATCATCTCGCGTGGGTTCATTGACGATGCTTGCTCCCAATGGCGCGACGCTTACTTTGTCAGGTGGAACTCCATAATCGCGAACCGCGCTGTCGGCAGCCCACTGGGAGGAATACACAACGTGGTCGCAGCGTTGCAGCGCTCGCTTATCCAATTCCATGCCATCGCGGATTGTTTCTGCCGCAGTCTCATTGCGCATAAATCTCGGGTAATAGTCCAGCAATTGGACCCAGGTCGCATCGTGAACCACCAGGACCGGATGATCGGTTTCAAGATATGCCAAATCCGCCGGAAAGGTGATCAGCACGGCATCGATGCCCGCGAGATCTCTCAACCGCCGGTTCGCTTCTTTTGCACGGCAACGGAGAACCAGAGGATCGCGGTTGATCCAGTAGACTTTTTTCAGGATGCGCCGGTAAAGGGATCTCTTGACCTTGCTGAAGAAGGGAGCTTGCGGTCGAAGCCCATCAACAGTTACCACTTCGTGTCCCAGGGCAGACAATGCACGGATGATATTGAGAGGAATTGCAGACCAAAGTTGCTCGGAGTGCTGGTCGCCGTGGTGCACACAGGCAAATTTCATCCGCAATCTCCTAAGTGAAAGTATATACATCGGAGCGGCGCATCTTTGGATCGGCAGATTGAGGTTTGGAGATCAAGCGAAGTGGCTTTTTCTTGAGGAAAAAGCCACTTGAGCGTGTGCTTTCGGAGTACAGAAATTACGGAAATGCTATAGGAAAACTCTGATCGTATCCCGTGTAACCGGCGCAACAGGGCTGCGATCCTCGCGGTGCGTCCGCTTGCCACAGAGAACGGCGGAAGGGCAAGGATAGATGAGTATGCCAGTGAAGTTTATTGTGACGGTATGGCTCCTATTGATGACAGATGCGCGCGAAATCTGATGAACGCAGATGAGCCGCGAGCAAATATGCGCAATCCATCATTGTGATTGTAGCGCCGCGGTTAGCGGACCCGGTTTGCGGTTATCTGAGATTACGGACGGCGAAATAGACCCCGGTAACAATCAGAGCCAGCAGCACACTGGCAGCGATCCAGACCAGCCGCGCCCTGCCGGCGTCGTGGCTCTGGATACGGGACTTGCCGACGTTGGCGGCAAAATTCGTCCAGTCGCTCTCCTCATCCTGCGGCAGGCCAGCGGCAATGCAGGCTTTGAGGAAGCGATTGATCCAGTCGCTTGGGTCCAGGCCGACGGCGCTTACATAGCCGCGCACGATTCCCTTGCTCAGAATCCCGCCTGGAAGCTGGCGGAAGCGATTCTGCTCGAGCGCCACCAGATGGCTCTGGCTGATCTTGGTTGCGGCCGTGATGTCTTCGAGCGCAATGCCGCGGGCGATCCGCTCCATGCGCAGGTCTTCTCCAAAGCTGCCCATTTCGTCCTGTTGAGAGCTGGAAATGTGGTTGCTCTTCCTTGTAAAAATAAATCAGGAAACGCATTCCCACAAGAGATTTGTGATTACTTTGTCTTTCTTTTCATCAATATGGGAGAATTTTCCGTATTTGGAAAGTTTTTATTAAGTACGGGAGTGCCATCGGGAGTATACGGGCGGCGCCGCATTGTCTTGCCGTTCGGTTAAATTAGCCGCGCTTCTGCGCCCGCCACTTGAAAAACAGCCAGGCTACATAGCCCAGTTGCAAGGCCCAGGTAATGGCATAGGCCGCCACGGTGAACTGATGATCCAGAATCGCTCTCTCGTCCATTTTTCCTCTTTTTTTGTCAGTTTTGTCGTGCTTTTTTGTCAGCTTTGTCGTGCTAAAGCTGGCGGTTGTCTCGTGCTCAAACGAAGATATTGCGGTTTGATTGAGGCCTTAATCGTTCGATGCGGCTTGGAGCGACTCCATTGCCTCACGGCTGGCGATTTGCTGACTGCGCCGCTCGACGGCATAGCGCAGGGCGAGAATCAGCAGGCCCCAGGCTAGCCACGCCAGCACATTCCAGCCGAAGGCGGCTAGCATCGCCGGGTCTTTGATGCCCGAGTCTTGAGAACCGCCGAAGACCGGAGCGGGATGCTGGGTGCGCCACCAGCGGTTGGACATATAGACAATGGGCACATCGAGCGCGCCGAAGATGCCGAGGACGGCGGCCAGGGTCTGGACCTGAGGGCCTGCGGCAAAGCGGCGCAGCAGCAGATAGCTTACGTAGATGAGCCACAGGACCAGCGTGGTGGTGAGGCGGGCATCCCAGGTCCACCAGATGCCCCAGGCGCGGCGGCCCCAGAGCGGCCCGGTGATCAGCACCACAGTGCAGAAGACTACGCCGACTTCGGCTCCGGCCAGCGCCCAGGCGTCAGCGATCTGCGCCCACTCCGGCCGGCTGCGGCGAAAGGACAAAAAGCCGATCGACCCGAGCAGCGAGATGGCGAAGAAGAGAAAGGCAACCATCGCCGAAGGCACGTGATAGTAGAAGATGCGCTGCACTTCATGCATCGTCTGTTCGTCTGGGGCGACGTAGATGGCCTGATAAAATCCCCAGACCATGAGGGCGATGGTAACGGCGGCGTAGAGGCCGAGCGCTGTTTTTTTCATTGGGACGTCCTCTGCAACGTTTACAGTTTACGACGGCGCGCAAGGGGTAGTCTCCATGGCAGGGTTGATGGGCAGGGAATCAGGCTGCTTGCCGACGGGGCTTTACTCGGTTCAACGCCTTGCTCTTTGACGCCACCCAAAGATCATGGCCGCTTTGCAATCCAATCCAGAACTGCGCGGAGTTGCTGAAATACCGGCTCAGGCGCAGTGCGGTGTCCGCCGTGATGCCGCGCTTGACGCGCACCAGATCGTTGACCCGCGGCGCGGAGATATGGAGATCCTGCGCCAGCGGGTACGCACTTAGGCCGAGCGGCTCCATGAACTCAGTGAGGAGAATTTCGCCGGGATGAATTGAAAAGGCGAAGGGGATGGGGTCCATGAATTGGTTCTTTCTATGCGTGGCAGCTCATCTATGGCTCTGTGTTTGCCGGACAGAAAAAAGGCTCTGGGTAGTCAATCCAGAAGCTCTTTCTGATTCCCTTACTACGCCAGAGTGTATTGGACGCCGCCTGATATGCTGCAACTTTGCGCTTTTCCGAAAACCTTGTCAAGCGGCTCCACTGAAACGCAAAAACGCACACTTTTCAGATCCTCCCGCAGAACCCATATTTAATCCCACGGCATTCCAGGCGCTAAATATACAAGACCTATGAGACCGATAACAACGATGGCTGATAACACCTTCGAACCTACCTTCACCGCCACCAGCCCGGGTCCTGAACGTCCCCTTACAAGAACCATACTCATGACGAGACACACAATGCCCGCAATCAATAACAACGACCATATGCACTCAATATATGGAATTCCAAGAACGGTATCGTGTTCCCACTCGTATGGAAGAGCTCGAACAATTGGAATTGTTATCACATCCAGAGCTACTGAGGCAGTAAATGCGTAAACCCCCTTTTGAGGCTCCAAATTTCTTTTCATGGTGGGATCATTGATGACATTCGTCCATGCCACTAAAACAAACAGACCGCCGATCACCATTGAACCCACAGTTACAAACATCGCCGGAACATAAAATGATAAGGAGTCAAATCCCATAGAGACTTTCCTTACTTCTGACTGCGAGCACAGTTTGGACTCGCCCCGAAATCTCGTCGCTTTGATGCGCTTACTCCGCGTGCAGCACCACATCAAACAGCAGCAAACTTACCGTTGTGAAGATGATGTCGTAGCCGGTGAGCAGCTTGATCCACAGCGCGGGGTCGCTGTCGCCGGTGAGAATCGAGGTTGTTGAGAGCACCATTGCCAAGAGCGCCGGCATGAAGATGGGAAAGAGAATCAGCGGCAGCAGCAGTTCGCGGTTGCGGCTGCGAATGGAGAGCGCGGCGAAAAAGGTTCCGTTGGCGACCAATGCCCATGTACCAAGCGGCAGGACCAGCGCCAGTTGCCAGGGGTTTCCCTCGACGCGCAGATTGTAAAAGACCAGAAAAACCGGCGCAAGCAGCAACTGGACGATGGAGACGAAAAGAAAGTTGGCCAGCACCTTGGCCAGAAACAGCTCCGCGCCCGGCGTGGGAGCCATGCGCTGCGCGTCGAGCACCTGGTGGCGAATCTCTCGCGCCCAGGCCTGGTTGAGCGCGCTCACCGAGGCGAACATCGTCGCCACGCAGAGGACGCCGCCGGCAATCTCGCGGGAAAAAGCTCCGCGGGGATCGAAGGCCAGCGAGAAGAGCACCACAACCAGCAGCGCGAAGAACAGCATCGAATTGATGGCTTCGCGGGAACGCCACTCGATGCGGAGATCTTTGACTAAGTGGGTCCAGAGGGCGCGGGTCATTCTTCTCCCTCCAGGTTTGAGGTTGAGTTTTCCCTGGTCCCCAAGTGCGAGGGATCACGACCCCCCGGACGAAGACCTGTCCGTGGGGACCCCGGACCAGGGGCACCCATATTTGTAGGATGGTCCTTAACGAGGTCGGCGGTTTGCACTTCGACTTCAAGGGCCTGTGCGGCTTTCAGATAGTCGTCGGGGCTGAGGATCAATTGCGTGCCGCGCGCGCCGGCCGAGACGCTGATCTTGTCAAAGAGAACGACGGTTTCGTCGATGTATACCGGATAGGGTTTGCGCGCGCCGAAGAGCGTGACGCCGCCGCGGATGTAGCCGGTGAGCGGCTGCACATCCTTCAGCGGAGCCATCTCGGCCTTGCGCAGGCCGGCGGCGCGGGCGAGTTTCTTGAAGTCCAGCTCGGCATCGCCGGGGATGACGGCGAAGCGATAAATGTTGGGTCCGCCGGTTACCAGCAGCGTTTTGAAGACCTGCTCCGGCGGCATACCGATCTTTTTGGCGACGGTGATTGCGGACAAGTCATCTGGATCGACCTCGTACTCGCGGAGTTCAAAGGGGATGCCGAGCGATTCAAGAAAGCGCGCTCCGTTGGTCTTCATAGTGTGGGCGCCCCGTGATCGAGCGACGCGACGCGGCCGGCCTTCAGCGTCAACACGTAGTCGGCGATGGGCGCGGCCAGCTCGCGCTGGTGAGTGGTGAGCACAATCGTCCGGCTGCCGTGGCGGAACTTGGCCAGCAGCTCGACCATCTGGCGGGCGGACTCCACATCCATGTTGGAAAACGGTTCGTCGAGAAGGAGTAGATCGGGCGAGGGCACCAGAACGCGGGCCAGAGAGGTGCGCTGGCGCATGCCTTGCGAGTATTGGCCGAGGGTGCGGGTCAACTCGGGATCGAGGCCGACCTGGCTCAGCGCTTCCTGGGGCGAGAGCGTCGGCACGCCGGGATAAAGCTGCGCGAAATACTGAAGATTTTCCTGGGCGGTCAGCTCGTCGTAGAGCATGGGCGCGTGGCTCATGTAGCCGATGCGGGCGCGCGCGGCTTCTTCCGTGGGTTCGAGGTTGCCGAAGACCTTTACAGTGCCGAAGCTGGGGCGCAGGAGTCCGGCGAGTACGCGCAGCAGCGTAGATTTGCCCGCGCCGTTCTCGCCTAGCAGCACGTAGCAGCGCCCCGGCTCGAGATCGACCGAGACCTGGCGCAGCGCGGCGAAAGCCCCAAAGAGTTTTGACACCTGATCGACGCGTGCTGTGAGGCCTGCGTGGACGGCGGATGCTTTTGGATTGATGTCTGGGCTAGTTGGCATCGGCGGTCGTCGCACACTCAACAGTCTTTTTCTTTTTGTGATTCAGATAAAGTGCGATGGGAAAGGTTGATACCCAGGAAACTAAAACAGGAATGAACAAGAAATACCAAATACTCTCGAAAACTGAACTTTTCTTGCTGAGGATCTGAAATGCGATGCCGCCTGCGAGTGGAATAATGAATAGTAATAGAAAGAGAATCGCTAAATTGCGTCTGAACTTCTTACTTCTTTCGCGTGCTAATTCACTTATCCCCACAGATCCAAATACTGACAGAGAAAAGATGAGCGCCAAAATTAGCTTGTGACCTGAATATGAGTTAGGCGAACCTTTTAGAAAATCCGTCAGGTAGAGTGCTAGAAATATGAGCGAGTTAGAGAAAAACGGCTCGATAAACGATTTCCAGCTCATCCATGCTCCTTGAAAGTGCAATGCCAAGTGCGGTCCGGGTCAGTCTATTTGCCCAAATGGCATTCCCTCAGGGGCTAAAGCCCGGGCTATTGAGGGGCTTTTTCGACTGTCAGGGCTGAAGCCCTGACCTACCAGTCATGCCCTGATACAAAACCGGACAGGCATACGCTGATAAAAACTGGTCAATGAAGCAGTTCTATTGAGCTGAGCTTCATTCTCGGTTTGACGCGCCACTACATTCCCGGCTTGGCCGAGGAGGTTGTTGCGGCGCTGGAGCTGTTCATCGGCTTGGCCGACGGCGCGGGAGTCTGATTGGGCGCGGTTCCAGGCTGGCCGGGCTGCGAGGGCGCGTACTTACTGGCGCACTTGGCTTGCAGCACATTGGCGTGCATCACGCCGTCGCGTCCATACGTGCCCATTGCCAGCGCCTGGGAGTCGTCTTTGAAGGTGTCTGGAGGCGGCTCGGAGCCTTTGTAAACCACCTTGAGCAGCTTGCCGGAGGGGGCCTTGGGCGAGTGGCTCTCAAACTCATTCAAAACAAAGGTGACGTGGGGACCCTCGTGCTCGATTGAGCCGGGTTGCACAAAGCCCTCGACGCGCAACTGGCTGGAGTAGGCCTTGTCGCCCATCTTGCCCAATTCGGCAATGGTGACGTAGTAGCTCTTGTTGGCCTCGGCGCCGGAGTAGGCCAGCCAGACCACTACGCCCAGGATCAGGGCTACCGCACTTCCAATTCGCACACTGTTGCTGGAGATTTTCATCGTTATCCCTACCGTCATCCCTAACGATACGAGCCGCTGGAGGCGGGGTCAACCATTTTGGGCAAGAAGTGTGATTTGAATCACGATTTGGGCCGGCTCTGCGGGACCGGACTTCCTTCGGAACAACTTTGCAGCCTTTCCAGCGCTTCGGCGGAGGGAGCGCGCCTCAAAAATGTCGGCAAAGTAATCTACAACATGGTTCTACGGTTGTGATACACTCCGCGCTGCGAAATATCTGGTCGGACCATAGATCTGAAAATCGTCGAGATTAGACCCCAAGGAAGGCTTTTTTGAGGTAAATTTCCCCAAATAATCAGATATTTACGCAAATAAACTGGTCTGACCACTATACAGGTCTGGGCCTAAACGGAGGAAAAGGAATGAAGGGAACTCTGGAATACGGAATTTGCGCGGTGGCGTTGGCAGTCGGCTTGGCTGCCAGCGGAGCGCAGGCGACAACAGTGTTTGCGGGCGGCTCGGGAACGGGCCACTACAGCACAGTACAGGCGGCGGTGAATGCGCTGCCCTCAACCGGCGGCACGGTGGAGGTAGAACCGGGCACTTACACGGAGCAGGTCACGATCTCAAAACCGGGCGTAAGCCTGATTGGGCAAGGAACGAGCGCATCGGCGACGGTGATCTCTGACGATCTCTCGGCGGCGGAGGCCGGGGGCGACATTCAATCGGCGACAGTGATTGTGACCAGCGCGGCCAAGAACTTCTTCTTCGAGAATATACAGATTCAGAACCTGTACACCCAGAATGGCAATACGGAAACACAGGCGCTGGCGCTTTCGATCAGTGGGGACCGGGCGGTGGGGCGTAATGTGCGACTGATTGGCCGGCAGGATACATTTTTTGCCGGAGCGAACGGCTGCAGCTCGACTACCTGCTCCTCGCCGACGCGGGTTTACCTCTACGGCTCCTACATTGAAGGCAACGTGGACTTTATCTTCGGCGACGCGGCGCTGGTGCTGGATACCTGCACGATCCAGATTGACGAGCATGGCAGCCTGGGCGGAGAGGCTACGATTACCGCGCAGAATAACCGATCGAGCGATGACGCCTACCTGAGCGGATTTGTCTTCACCAACAGCAAGATTGTCAGCAATCCAGCGACAGGGTTGACGAATGACTATCTGGGACGGCCGTGGGGGGTGTACTCGATCAATGTGTTTATCAACACCAACATGCAGGCTCCGATCAATGCGGCAGGTTGGATAGAGTGGGAGCCGGGAACAACCGATTACCTGGCGACTTCGTATTACGCCGAGTATGGCTCGACGGGTGCGGGCGCGGCTGGGTACACGGCGCACACGCGCGAGTCCCATGCGGTGTATTTGACCGCGGCGGAGACGGATAAATACGCGCCGGATACCTTTCTGGCGGGATCGGATGGGTGGGCGCCGACGTCGGTTGAATAACGACCTGCTGAAATCGTAACTTGGCGCATAGAATCCCGAACGCAGGGGCTAAAGCCCGACTGATTTTGCAACATTTACGGCACGACTGAAGTCGTGCCCTGATACAAAACGGAGGTTTCAACAAATGCTCTACGCTGTCAGCGAGCGGCGTCCAAGGCCTGCGCCGCTCGCGTCAGCGCCTGGGTTAGCACGGTCAATTGCTGCGCGGCGCGCGCGGGGTCTTTGGCATCGAGAGCTTCATTGACGCCGGGAATCACCACAGCCGCGTAGCCGGTGAACTCACCGGGAGCGTAGATGGTATGCCGGTACCAGGGGCGGTTGGGCAGACCGGTACCGGAGAGAAATGCGGTCTCCGTCTGGCGCAGGGCGAGATTGAGTTTGGCCAAATCTCCAGTGACAGACGTTTGCTGGTCGTGGGCGGCTTGAGCCGCGGCGGCAAAGCGGTTGGCAGCCGTTTGCGCTGAGCCGAAATCGAGCGAGTAAAACTTCAGGGTCGCAGCCTTGTTCTTCGCGCTGTCAAGATATGCGTTGATCTCGCGGGCATAGGTCACATAGTTGTAGGGCAGCACGTCGCTGTCGGCCATGCGCACCACCTCGAGGCCAAAGACTCGCGCCATCTGTTGGAGGTAGACGAATTTCGGGTCGGCGTTCAGCGTGAACCACTGGTAGTTATCGAAGGCCGAGTGATAGACGCCGTAGGAACCCTCGGAGCCGATGTCTGTGGAAGGCACACCGGCATGTTGCAGGAAGGGCGTGAAGTCCGAGCCGGAGCCGAGATCGCCTACATGTACCTCTTCGTTGGGATCGACGGGCGCGCCAACGGTGGCCGCGCGGTGCTCGTCTTTGCTACCGTGGTTGATGCGCCACTGTTCATAAACCGTGCCACCCATCGGGCTGGGAACCGAGCGCGTTAGTTCACTCAGAAACTCCTTGAGCGAAGGAACCGCTGAGGCCGTAAAATCCTGCCCGCTGACAGCTACATCGACGTTGAAGTACGCGATTGCCTTATCGAGAGCCGCTGTGTGCTGCTCCACCCACTCGGTCGAGCCGATCAGCCCCTCTTCCTCGGCATCCCAACTGGCAAAGACGATGGTGCGTTTGGGCCGCCAGCCTTGCTTGAGGAGCGCGCCCACGCCGTGCACTGTCTCGAGCATCGCTGCCGTGCCGCTGGAGGGATCGACCGCGCCGTAGACCCAGGCATCGCGATGGTTGCCGGCGATGACCCACTCGTCGGGGTGCTCCGAGCCTTTGACTTTGCCGATGACATCCCAGATGATGCGGCGTTGATAGTCCTGCACCGAGACTAGGTGAACTTTGACCGCGCCTTGCCCCGAGGCCACGCCGAGGTGATAGCGGAAGGGCAGCGCGCCTTGCCATTCCTGGGGTACATTTGGACCTTTGAGCGCCTTCAGGATCGGCGCGGCATCGTGATAACTCAACGGAATGGAGATGATATGCGGCTGATTACTGGACTGATCCACGGCCTTGCGGGCTGAATCCGGCAGATCGATTGTGGAAGCTACGCCGGGCGTCTCCGGATCGCCGGGATAGCGGAAGAGATATTGCACAGAGCCGCGCTGTACGCCTGACTCCGGACGCCAAGGGCCGATGGGATAAGCATCGCCCTTGAAGTAGCCGTCATCCTGCGGGTCGCTGTAGATGAGCACGCCAGCCGCGCCGCGCTGCTCGGCGATGTAGACCTTGACGCCGCGAAAATTTGAGCCGTAGCGGCAGAGAACGATCTTGCCGTGGATGTCAATGTGTTGGGCGGCGAGCTTGTCGAAATCCTCCATGCGACCGTAGTTGGCGTAAATCACTTCGCCGGTTACGTCCCCAGAGCCGGAAGAGCCGTTGAAGGGCATTACAGCTTTGGGGTTGTCAGCGAGTTTGTCCCCGTCAACGTGCTCCGGCGCGGGCCCGGTCATCAGCAACTGGCCATTCGCGTCGTACGCCTGCACCTTCACGACTTTGGGCTGGTTCATCAGCACGCGGTAAGGAACAATCTCGGTATCGAGTCCCGCCTGGCGGAACTTCAGCGCCACGTATTCGGCGGTCTTGCGGTCTTCGGGGGTGGAGGCCAGGTGCGGCTCGGCGGTGAGGGTCTTCAGGTGTTCGCCGGCGAGTTTGGCGTCGGGAACGGCGAGAAATTTCTCCTCGATTTTGGCCTGGGCGGAGAAGTCTTTATAGCCGAAGACTGTGGGTTGCGCAGGGTTTTGCGCAGACGCCGCGGCGCAGGCAAAAGCCAGGGCAAGGAACGCGAATCGGGAGGGCAATGCCGGAGGTTTGCTGGCAATCATGAGCTTGTTTCCTTTAGTGGAAGAGAGCTGGGCGAGAATCTGAACTGCGTTGGGCGCCAAGGGCCAGCCCAACGCCGCGATAACTTCCCAGCTTACACGAGTCGGGCGGAAAGCGGCTCCGGCCATTTGTGCCATTTTGGGCCACTGCACGGACCCAAAAATCTCTCCAGCAAACCGGTTGCGCTATCATTACGTCTAAAGGTTGAGCGGCCCAATTCCCTTCCAAGCCGCCCCGGTGGTGTGTGTGCCTCGATTTTTTCAGCGTTTTGTCCTCTTCCTCTGTTTGGCGATTCTGGCGCCTCTCGTCGTGGCGTCCCTGGTTTCCACCTTCGGCTGGTTTGGCGTTCACGCGGGCGGCCAGGACGACGGCGCCTACCGCCAGATTCATGTCTACGCCGACGTTCTGAAGAAGGTCCAGTCGGATTACGTGACCGAACCCAATATCAATGACGTGACAACCGGCGCTCTGCACGGGCTGCTGGAGTCGCTCGATTCGGACTCGAGCTACCTGACCCCGACGGAATACAAGATCTACAAGGAGCAACCGACGACCGGTGTTGCGCAGGTAGGCATTGTTGTCTCCAAGCGCTACGGGTATGCGACGGTGGTCAGTGTGCTGCCCGGCTCTCCTGCCGACAAGGAGCATCTGGTGGACGGAGATGTGATTGAGTCCATCGGCGAGCAGTCAACGCGTGAGCTTTCATTGGCGGTGATTCGCTTGCTGCTCGAAGGCAAGCCGGGAACGCCGCTGATGCTCTCGGTGGTGCGCCCGCGTAAATCGGACCCGGACAAGATTACGCTGACGCGCACGATTTCAGCCGCGCAGCCGCTCACCCTCACGCAGTACGACAACTCGACGATTCTCTACCTCAAGCCGGGCGCGTTGACTGCCGCTCGCGTTGATGAACTGGCCGCGAAGATCAAGGACGCCAAGGGCCGTAAGGTGCTGCTCGACCTGCGCGACTCCTCCGAAGGCGACACGCAGGCCGGATTGCGGCTGGCGAATTTCTTTATCAAGCAGGGAACGCTGGCCACGCTCTCCGGACAGAAATTCCCGACCCAGACTTTTGCCGCCGATCCGGCCAAGGTTCTCAGCGACGCGCCGGTTTCGGTGCTGGTGAATCGTGGCACTGCTGGTCCGGCGGAGCTTGTGGCCGCGGCCATTGAAGACTCCAAGCGCGGCGATGTGGTCGGCGAGCGTACTTTCGGCGAAGGCTCGGTGCAGAAGACGATTGAGCTGCCCGACGGCGCGGCGCTGTTGCTGACCGTGGCCAAGTACCAAAGCCCATCCGGCAAGAAGATTCAGGATGAGGCCGTGACTCCTTCAGTCACAGTGGATCAGCCTATCGACGACGGGGACGCAGATGCCACGCCGGTCCCCAAGGCTGATGAGGCGTTGAACAAGGCGCTGGATCTGCTGAAGGCCAAAAACGGCTGACGATTCCCGCTCTTGCAAGCATTGGTTCGCACGGTCGGATTTGGACAGTTACCAGAGCCGGCTTCGTGCTAGCCTTGGGCTGAAGCATTGTTTTCCGGCTAGGGAAATCGATGTCCGCGAGGCCTGAGCTTCTTGGCTGCCACACCCATCCAGACTCTGAAAACACGCACTGCGGCTGCAGGCGGCAAGGCGGAGCCTGCGCCGCTGCCCCCGCAGCAAAGGCGCAAGCTGGCTGGGCGCTTTACGCTGGCCTTGCTGCTGACGCTGGCTGTGGTCACCGGGTCACTGTCCGGGTTGCTGCTGGTCTATTCGGTCGATCTGCCGCAGATTCACGATCTGGAGCGCTACCGCCCCTCGACGACTACGGATCTCTACGATCGCAAGGGCCGCATCATCGGTTCTTTTGCGCTGGAGCGGCGCGAGGTGGTCAACTACGGCGACTTTGCGCCGGTGCTGCGCCAGGCGGTTCTCTCGATTGAAGACAAGAGCTTTGAGTCCCATTGGGGCATCAACGTACTGCGCATTGCCGGAGCCGTCTGGCACGACATTCGCAGCCACGGACGCGCCCAGGGCGCTTCCACGCTGACCATGCAGTTGGCTCGCAATTTGTTTCTCTCCTCTGAACGCACGGCAGGCCGCAAGGTGCAGGAGGCGTATCTGGCCATTCAGATTGAGCGCTCCTTTACCAAGGAGCAGATTTTCACGCTCTACGGGAACCAGATCTATCTTGGCCACGGAATGTACGGCTTTGAGGCGGCCTCGCAATTTTATTTTGGCAAGCACGCCAACGCGCTTTCACTCACGGAGGCGGCAATGCTTGCCGGTTTGCCCAAAGGCCCAGTTGCGTATTCACCGTTGCTCAATCCGGATAAATGCCTGCGCCGCCGCAATCTGGTTTTGTCGGAAATGGAAGCCGATAAAGCGATTACCCACGCCGAAGCAGAGCGTGCCCGCCAGTCCCCGCTGGGACTGCATATTGCCCAGCCGGAGATGTCCGTCGCGCCTTGGTTCCAGGAGGCGGTGCGCCAGGAGCTGGAAAAGAAATTCGGAGCGGAGCAGGTGCATGAAGCCGGCTTGCGCGTTGAGACGACTCTCGATCTCGACTTGCAGCAGACCGCCAACCGGGCAGTTGCCGATGGCATAGCAACGTATGAGCGCCGTCACGGCTGGGTTGGTCCCGATGGTCCCGGCAAGCTGGAAAATGTGCTCGATGCTGGGGCAGCACTCGACAGTTACAGGCATCCCTACTGGGCGATGAAGAACCGGCCCGGCGATTATGTTCACGCGCTTGTCACCAGCGTTACGCGCGCCGAGATTCGCGCCCGTGTCGGCGCGCATGAAGTGACTCTTCAGCCCGCCGACTGGCAATGGACCGGCCAAACCAATGCCAATACGCTGGTTAAAGTCGGTGACGTGATTTATATCCACTTAGCCGATGAACCCGGCGGCAAACTGGAACACGCAACGCTTGAGCAGGACTCCGGCGCGGAGGGTTCGCTGCTGGCCATTGATAACACCACCGGCGACGTGCTCGCGATGGTGGGTGGGCGCGACTACGCCCTCTCGCAATTCAACCGGGCGACGCAGTCCGAGCGGCAAACCGGCTCCAGCTTCAAGCCCTATGTCTACACCGCGGCGATAGAAGACGGCGCCAAACCCGACGACAAGATCGTCGATGGCCCGGTGAGCTTTGGCGCCTATACTCCGCACAATTACGAGGGAAACTACAAAGGCACGATGACCCTGACCAGCGCCTTTGCCGAGTCGCGCAACATTCCCGCGCTTAAGCTGGCCGCGCGCGTGGGCATTCACAAGGTCATCGATGTGGCCCACCGCTTCGGGGTCACGTCCAATATTCCTGCATATCTGCCTGTAGCTCTGGGTGCGGTCGAGATCACTCTTGAGGAGCAGGTGGCCAGCTACTCGGTCTTTCCCAACGACGGCATCCGCGTCAGCCCGCGGCTCATTCGCAAGGTCACGAACGCCGACGGTGTAACGCTGTGGGAAGATCCGCCCGAGGTCAACGAAGTAATCGATCAGCACACCGCACGGACGATGATGACTCTGCTGCGCGCCGTGACCGCTTACGGTACCGGGGCGGCAGCCGCGCAGTTGCAGCATCCGCTGGGCGGCAAAACCGGCACTACCAGCGATTACACCGATGCATGGTTTCTGGGATTTTCTCCCTCGGTCACTTGCGGCGTCTGGGTGGGTTTTGACAGCCGCCAGTCTCTCGGGGAAAAGGAGACTGGAGCCAAAGCCGCTCTGCCGATCTGGATGACCATGATGCGTGCGGCGATTGCCGGCAAAGACGATGAAGAGTTTTTAGCCGACGAGAATGACGATAAGGTGGAAAATGCGAACGTCAGGCCGCCAGTAGTTCCGGCCCAACCTACTGCACGGACGCCAAAGGTCATTGCTCCGAGGAGCGCGCCGGTGAGTCCTGCGCCGGGTGTCGGCGCGGCGGCCAAAGCTGCTCCACAGCCTCCGGCAAGCACCTTGCCGCCAGCGCCACCGAAAGCCTCAACAAATCTCGTGCGCCCCGCGATGCCCACGCAAGTTTCGGTCGCCCGGCCCGCAACAGCCGTCAAACCGGCTCTCGCTCCTAACGCAGAACCCCGATAGAGTGCGGAACTACACCACCGGCTGCGCGCAGTGCGCGCAACGCTTCGCAGCCAGAGGAATCTCGCTCAGGCACTCGCTGCAGGTCTTGGTCACCGGAGGAGCGGGCGGTGCTGGCTTTTTTACCCTCGCAAGCATCGTATTCAGCGGCAGCACCACGCCAAAATAAACCACGCTGGCTACGATGAAGAACGAGATTGCCGCATTCAGAAAGTTGCCGACATAAATTGGCGTGCCATTCAGCTTGAAGACTACGCCGCTGAAATCCGGCTTGCCTACAATCGCGGCGATGAACTGGGTCAGAACATCCTTTACCAGCGAGGTCACAATCGCATTGAATGCCGCGCCGATAATCACGGCTACGGCCAGATCGACAACATTTCCGCGCAGAATAAAATCTCGAAATCCCTTCAACATATTGCCTCCGATAAATTATTAGCACTCAACCCCTCCTATATCAGTGGAGGCTAAGAGAGAGCTTTGGACTAATCCTACACGGCCCAGGCGAACGCAGGGAACCGGCGAATTGCAAGCTGTCCCTCTACAAATAGAGCCAAAAAAACACTGTCATGGCCACGGCCATCAGGCAGGCATAGACCAGAATCAGCACTCCGGCATGGTAGAGGCTCCATTTGCGGCGCAGGCAGCGCGCCGTCTCCGCAAATCCCCACAACGAGGTGAGTACCGCCAGAATCTGCCAGTTGGTTCCATGCGGATGGTCGAGATCGGGCCAGCCCGCGAGACGCAGGCTCATCGCCATCGCAGTGAAGGTGAGCAGGAGTCCGCGAACCAGCGACGGCCGCCGCAGCCGGAAGATTTGAGGGCGGGGAAGCACCACGCTTTACTTTAGCGCGTTGACCGGGGGTGGTTGAAAGCTCCCATCCGTTATACGATGAGCGCATGACCCCTTTGCCTCCAGAGCCTCCGCAGACCGCGCCCGCACCGGATCCCGCACCCACGGGCAAGCAGTTGGTCATTGTCACCGGCATCTCCGGCTCGGGCAAGGCTTCGGCTCTGCGCGCCTTTGAGGATCTGGGTTTTCACGCTGTCGATAACCTCCCGCTGGAACTGTTGCCGGAGTTTGCCGCGCTGGTGCGCAATTCCACGCAGGTTGATTCGGCGGCCATTGTGGTGGACATTCGCGAGGGGCAGACCCTGGATCTTCTGCCAGAAATTCTCAAGAAGGTAAAACTCCTGCTGCCAACCCGTGTGGTTTTTCTTGATGCACAGGATGCAGTCCTCGTCCGACGCTACTCGGAGACGCGCCGTCCGCATCCGCTGAGCCGGTCGGAGACGGTTTCGCGCTCCATTGTTGAGGAACGCCAGTTGCTCGACCCGATCCGCAACGTCGCCGATACATTGATCGACACTTCCAACTTCAACGTCCATGAGCTGCGCGCCCACATCCAGTCCCGCTTTGGCCATGAGGACCAGATCAAGCATCTGCTGGTCAGTTGCCTCAGCTTTGGCTTCAAGAACGGCGTCCCGCTCGATGCCGATATGGTCTTCGACGTTCGATTTCTGCCTAACCCGCATTTTGTACCCGAGTACCGTAAGAAGACCGGACTCGACCCCGACGTCGCCGACTATGTACGTGGCTTTCCCCAGACCACTGAGTTTCTAACTCGAGTTACCGACCTGATGCTGTACTTATTGCCGCACTATGTGGCCGAAGGAAAGAGTTACCTTACAGTGGCTTTTGGCTGCACTGGCGGCCAGCACCGCAGCGTGATGATGGCCGAAGAGATGTGCCGCAGGCTCAAAGAGGCGGGATACCATGTGAAGTCCTTGCATCGCGATATGCCGCGTTAGGGGCCAAATTTTCTTGTAGACGGCATATACGAAAATCGAAGAAATGTACTATAGTCGATTGCCATGAGCTTCCGTATTCGCTGCATCCTCCCCTGTCTGTTTGCAGTTTTCGGCCTGATCCTCCAGGTCTCCACCGCACAGGCGCAAAGCGCGCCCGCCGCCAAGCCCACTGTTGCCGAAGCGCTGG
>CAZHKN010000078.1:0-17973 GCA_964532725.1 uncultured Occallatibacter sp. | reverse complement strand
CCAGATATGTTCGATGCCGAAATCAAGATACTCGTCGGTTCGCTTGGTGACGCGGCTGAGCCGGTCCTCGGAGGAGAGAATCTCAATCACCATCAGCGGCGGATGAGTGAGAATCTGTTCGCGCGGAGTTCCGGCGCGCAGCACGGTAACGTCGGGGATGCGAAAATTTGTGGGGTTGACCTGAACCCGCATTTCAGTGAGCGCAATGACGCCCCACGCATCGCGATTAGTTGTGAAGATGTACGCCAGTAATGTCTGAATCAATGCATGATCGAACTCGCCTACATTCCGCTCCTCAATCCGTCCGTCTACATAGTCGCAGTCGGGGCGGTAGCTCGTGGTGAGGTACTCGCGCACGGAAACGAACTCCGTTCGAGAATCATCGTGGGTGAGCAGAGTCGCCATGACTTGATTATCGCGCCAAACGGGTGGTTGCGCTAGAAGAATTCGCGGATGGGTGGTGCTGGCCCGCTCCTCGATTCGGATTCATCGATTCCCATATCCCCAACTGCGAGGGGCCTGCGAAATCCACCAATATTACGCATCAACCAAAATTCCATAAATATGGTAGATTGATTTCATGCGCACCACGCTGGACATTCCGGATACAAAGTACCGACGGTTGAAGACCAAGGCGGCGCGAGAGGGAACCAGCGTCCGCCAGATTGTTTTGCGCAGCATCGACAAGGAACTGGAGAGCGGGGCAGCGAAGAAAGTGAAACGGCTTGCGCAGCCGGTCCTCAAGTCGCACGCCCCCGGCTCTATCCGCCTGAACAATGAGCAAATCTACGATCTCATCGGTTTTCCCTGATGTGAATGTGTGGCTGGCGCTCAGTTCGCCGGACCATGAACATTTTCAATCCGCATGGAAGTGGTACCAGTCGCTGCCAGAGAGCGCGGTTCTGCTGTTTTGCAGGCACACGCAACTGGGGCTGCTGCGGCTACTGACGACCCGAGCCGCAATGGGACCGGGCACGCTGACACAGGCGCAGGCATGGCGAGCGTATAACCGTTGGATTGATGCGGGAGGCGCTGAGTACGCCGAGGAAGCCGCTGGAGTTGAAGCGGCCTTCCGCACCTATTCGACGAAGGGCGAAGCCTCGCCGAAGGAATGGGCGGATGCGTATCTGGCGGCGTTCAGCCAAACGGCGGGCAGCCAGCTTGTCACCTTTGACCGGGCGCTGGCAGGGAAGGTAAAGGGAGCCGTCTTGCTCGCTTAGTTGTTGCGCGGGGTTGCTGGCAGAATCCCCAAGCCTGGATTCCCAAGCCTGGGGCATTGATGAAACGCGCACTTCTCCGCGGCAAGCAGACGGCCTTTGGCGCATCTAAATTTACTGGCTGCTGAGCGGATACTTAAACAGCGTCTGCCGCAGCGGCCAGCCGCTTGTGAAGCTCGGCCAGTTGCAGCGTGTGTGCGTGGATGGTGTCTACCAGCGCCTCAAAGTACAGTCCTTCGGCAACGCTCGTCCAACCGGGACGATGAATGATGCCGAGGAGGTTGGTGTAGTAGTCCTCTTGCGGAAGTTGAGCGACTGCGCTACGCACGTCATGAATCTTCTTTTCGTAACGCGCGATGTGATCGGTTGAAAGGTCGTGTTTTACAGGTGCCGAAGCGGCCATTGGGGGATCTCACTTCTCATTTCAGATTTCGCAAACTATCATTTGCGAGCACCTATATAGTGAGTCGCGGCAAGGATTCGTTTCATCGCGAGTTAGCAGTTTGGTTCGCGGCGTGGAGCGCAGCGGCGAGGATGGGGTACCACACTTATTTGCGGACAATCTTCGGAACATGCTGTGTGAGTAATTGATCGAATGCTCTTTGCTGATCTTCATTCGGAAATACCCGCTTGGGAATTACGGTGAACGCGCTGCGGCCATAGTAGAGCACATAAGAGTGAGCATCTATCAGGGCTTTCGAATAAATGCTCCACTGTAGCTGCGAGTCGATGTGTGCTGTAGTGAAGTGGATGCCTTCCTGGGAAAACGCCAGCGTGTATTGATCCCGGAACTTGGGCTCGCGACGGAAAGCGATTGGCGGGATGACGATGAACGCCAAAGCAAGAATCAAGAGGAGCAAACCTGAAGCGCTCATCGACACGATGCTCACCCAGTGCAAATCTGGCGACCGCCAAAAGTAAACTCCGGCGATCCCGGTCACAACTATCGCCGGAATGTCCAGCCAAAGTCGCAAACGCGATGCATAGTGAGCACGTAATGCCCGCGTATAGTCGCCTTCTGAGTAGCGGAAGCAAAGACTTATGGCGGATGTGGTCATGAACTTGATTCTAACTGCCTCGATCAGGATTGAAGTAGATCGCTCGGTAAGGATATAGTCACGTGATGTTATAGGCCGGCGGGGCGCGATTCACTAAATTCAAAAAAAGCGAGGCCCGGATCCAGGGATCGATATTCGGACCTCGCAAAGAACAAGCAGTGGAGGAACTACTGATCGTTGCCTACGACAAGTTCCGTCGCGACGGGCGCGATGTAGCCAAGGAGGCCGCCCGTGCCTTGGTCCGGCCCGGCGCTGAAATAGATCTCGCCGGCGGGTGAGTTGGCGGAGTCGTAGCTGTTGGCCGTGGCGCTGTTGCCGGGGGTGATGTCCCACAGGCCGTTGATCGCCAGCGGAGTTCCGGCCGCATCCTGCAACAGGCCGACAAACTTACCGGTCGCAAGGTCGTAGGCTGCGATGGTTCCGCTGCCCGCGGTTGTTCCTGCTCCCGCGAACTGGCCGATGAGCAGGTCGTGGCTAAAGACGCCAAAGTCGAGAGGCGCGAGAGCTACGCCCCAAGGCGCATTGAGCCAGTCGCCGTGTTCGAGGCGGCTGAGGAGCCGTCCGTCGGAGGAGAAGATATCGACGAAGCCCAGGCCGGGCCCATCGGTTTCACGAGCTTGGCCCGGCTGGTGCAGCACGAAGGTGACAACAATGTTGTTCCCGATAGCCTGGACGTTGAAGGGCACGAAGTTGCGGGGAAGAAATTCATCAGTGAAGGGCTTGGCAATGCCAAAATCCCGGTCTCCATCGTGGTTTAACGGCAAAGTGACTTTTTGGAAAGCGTTGTTGTAGACATCGACAGTGCCTTTGGTGAAGTTGGCCGCATAGAGATAGCGGCTGCCGTTGATGGTAGCGCTGGTGAGGCCTGTATAACTGGAGCCGTCCGTGGTTTTAACCACGACGACAGCTTGCGTGGACTTGGATTGGCCAGCGGCAAGCGCGACGGTTGGGTTCCATCCGGAGATGGTTCCATCCAGAGTGGCGAAGAGGAAGTCGGCGGGCGCGCCTGCAGCCAACAGAAAATCAGTGGTGCTGGAGTTGGCGATAGTCCCCGTGGGTGTCCCGGTGGCGAAGGTGGTGCTGGTGGGGTTCGCCTTGGGAATATTCACGACCAGTGAGTTGATGGCTCCCACTCCGTTGTAGAGAGTGCTCAGGCCCGTGCCATTGTCAGAGACCCACCAGGGGCTGCCGGAACTGCGGGAGAGTCCCCAGGGATTGACTAAGTTGGGATCGGTGACAGGGGCCACTCCGGCTGTGTTCGCGACAAGATTGACCTGAGTATAGTTCTGGGCGTAAACGAACGATTCCGTAGACAAGGCCAACAATGCAACCGTGGCCATAGACAAGAACGTCGCCTTCATATGCTGTATCTCCTAATAAGTTAAGGCCCGCCTTCGGGGTGTCGCCGCATTAGCCAACAGAGCGTATTAACCAACAGCGTTGGGGCCGCGGCTGAATTTTCATGCTCGCGGGGGATGAGCAGAAAAATCCTTACTGAGGCTATGCCTGCGGACCAAGAGTGTGTGTCAAAAGGATGTAATCGCTTTGTCATTCGATGCGGATGCTCAATGACAATTTCTTCGCCAGTTGTTAGATCGATTAAATATTCGATGTGCGAATCGGATCAGGATAGCATGCACGCGGGTATGCAATCAGCACGCGATTCCTGAGGGTAGTGGCATGGTTTTGGTCGTCGGGGAGATGGATGTTCGCGGAAATTCACGAATCGATGCTCCGGCCCGAATAGCTGTGGTGCAATCGTTCAATGCACTTCTTTAAGAATGGTCCGGCAGTTACATCTACGCATCAACTGTGATCGTCCATTCGATCTTCAGGCTGCTACAACCTGTCTCATAAATAGCACTCTGCAAATTTGCCGGCTGTGAGAGCCGCCTCAAAGCGGGTTGAATGCACTTCGCGAGTCAAAGAATTTGGTTCATGAGACAGGTTCTAGACAGCTTGTTCGCGCAATTAGCTTCTCGCCTTCTGATCGAATGGACCACATCGTCAAACCTAGCATTCAGGGCCGGATGGCAGGATGCGGCCTGAGATGCAATGCGGAAAATACTACGCGTGCCGCAGCGCCGGCTGATACGAGTGTTGGCCCTTGCCAAAGAGCTTGCCCCCCGGCTGATCGCCTTCCAGCCGGAACTGGCGAATCATTCCATCCAGGTCGCTGGCCAGTGAGGCAAGATTCTTGAGGGCCTCGACGGCCTCTTCGGCGCCCTGCGCGGTCTCGGTTGAGAGCTGCGAAATCTGCCCGGCTGATTCCGAGATTTCTCCCGACGCCGCGGTCTGCTCAGTGGCGGCGGTGGCGATCAGGTTAATCTGATGCTCCACCTGCTTCGACGATTCGATGATCGCCTCCAGGCTCTGGCGGGCGTGGGCCGTTTCACCCAGGCCGTTTTCCACCGCTGAACGGCTGCTCTGCATCACATCGAGGGTCTCGCGAGTCTCTTCCTGGATTCTGCGAATGGTGCCCGCGATCTCTTCGGTAGCGCCTTTGGTGCGCTCGGCCAGCCGTCGAACCTCGCCGGCGACCACTGCGAATCCGCGCCCGTGTTCGCCGGCTCGGGCGGCCTCGATGGCCGCGTTCAGAGCCAGCAGGTTGGTTTGCCCGCTGATCTCCTGAATGACGTTGACCACCTTGCCGATCTCCTCCGACCGGTGAGCCAGCGAGGTCATCTTTTCTGAGACCGTGCTGGTGGCCGTTGCAATCTGTTCCATCGTGGCGGCGGCAGACTGCATCACCGCCCCGCCCTGGTTTGCGGTCTCCGCGGAGACACGGCTGGCGCTGGCAGCGCTCTCCGCATTCTGGCTGATTTCGCCGATGGTCGCAGTCATCTCTTGCGCGGCCGCTGCAATCTGGTTGGTCTTACTGGACTGAGTGTTCGCATTTCCCGCGCTCTCCACCGCGCGGGCGCTGATCTCGACCGTTGCGGCTGAAAGCGTCTCCGCTCCACGGGCTACGGCCTGCAAGACTTCGCGAATGGCAACCACGCTGGCGTCAAAGGCATCGGCTACCCGGCCAATTTCGTCGGTTCCCGTCGATTGCACAAATGCAGTTAGGTCTTTTGCAGCCAGTTTTTCCAGAGCTGCCAGCAATCTGACCAGGCGCGGAGCAATCACCCGCGTCAGCAGATTGCCGGTGAGGGCGCAAAGGAAAACGATCAGCAGGGTCGCGCCGCTGCTGACCCAAATTGCGCGCTTGCTGTCCTGCGTGGCCAGCTGAGCTTCATCCGTGCCGGCCTTGACGTTGAGGTTAAAGTCCTCCTGAGTGGACTTCAAAGCCGTCTCCAGCGGGATCCGCAGCGAGTCGGAGAGGAGCAGATCCAGCGCATCTCCTGTCTTGGAGGCATTCAGCAACGCAATCGAACGGTCGCTGCCCTCCAAATACTGCGTGAACCCGGTCGAAATCTTCTGGTAAAGCTCACGCTCGCCGGGAAGGCTGATAAGAGGTTCGTAGTCCTTGGCTGTTTTGCGGTAGACGTCAATTGCCTGCTGGCGCTTGACGCCTTCATCCGCCAGGCACGCCGGGTTGAGGCAGAGCAGTATATGAAGGTCTTCACGGCGCGTGGTGTTGATCGCGTTGCGCATATTGGCAAGATCGATCACCGTCGGAAAGGCGTTCTCGCTCACATTCGCATTCTTGAGGGCAATGCCGCGGAAGGTAGTGACTGTGTAGATTCCCAACACGATGCACAGACCGCAAACGATCCCGAATGCATAAGCAAACTTGTGCGCAACAGGCAGATTTCTCAGAAATCCCATATCCGTTGACCATCCTTGAAACGATTCCCTCCCCTCATCGGCGTAACTCGTACAGACATGAGTGCTTCTGCCCCGATACTGGATATCGCCGGGAAATTACTGGAATGGAATTGCATGTGGCTGGAATCGTCCCATTTTGAAGCTGCCCGGACCCGATCTGCCCTGTCCTGTCCGTCCGGCGGCTCTTACAGGGTCTTGGTCATCACAATGCAATGGCACTCGGCCTGGTCCTTGAGTATCCGGGACATGCGGAACTCCTCTCTCCCTGTCTCGACATAACCATAGCGGCGGTAGATCGGCGGCAGCTCCGGGCGCAGGTTGAGGACGGAGATCTCCACCGCAACGCAGCCCAGTTCACGGAACCGCTCCTCGGCGGCCTCGACGATCTTCCTTGCCAATCCCTTTGTCTGGTGCGCCGGATCGACGGCCAGCATCCCCAGATAACCGCGCTCGCCGCGCAACTCGGTATAGACGCAGCCCAGCGCCTGCCCACTCTCGTCCTCGGCCAGTAGGATGCTGCCTTTTTCCATCATCGCCGCAAGACGCGGCTCGTCGGTCCGCGTGCCTTCAAGAAAACTTTCGATCGCAAAGGCAGCATTGATCAGCGGAATCAGCCGAGCGCGATCGCCGGCTTCCGCCAGGCGGAAGCGCATTCTGTCATTGGATGCATCGCTCATCGTTCTCTCAACCGGCTCGGGATACAGGCAGGCTACTCAATGCCCGCTGCTACTATCTTAGGACGGTTGAGATGTGGATCAGTTCCGCATCGTCGAAGCGCGGATTCCATTTCGCCAGCCATTCGCGATAGTCTCAAGCCATGCAGGCAGTGTGAATGCGTTCGGCAGCAGAGTTTTGTCCTGACCGATCCAATCAATTCAGGAGTATTTTTTCAATGCGGTCTCTCACGGTAATCCGGCTCTCTCTGGTGCTTTCCGTTCTGGTTTTGTTGACTGCCGGGCCTAGCCTGGCGCAAACAGCCGGGGTTGTCTCTTTCCCGGCAAATAAAGCCACTGGCGTGAATCCCGACACGCATCTGGTTCTCACCTTCTTCAGCGCCCCCTCGCTCGGCAAATCCGGCCAGATTCGCATCTACGATCTTGCCGACCACTCTTTGGTCGATACGCTCGATCTCAGTATCCCCGCCGGTCCCGATCCCACTCACCACATTCACCCTCCGGCGCAGGCGATTGACCTCAACCCCGCCACGCCGACAACCACAACGCCTGCGGTCAAGACGACGCCCGCCGACCTGCACAACTACCAGCTCACCACCATTGGCGGTCTGGCAGACTTCCACTTCTATCCCGTCATCGTTCACGGCAATGTGGCGACCATCTACCCCCACAACAACGTTCTGCGCTATCACCATAAATACGCCGTGCAGATTGACCCGAGCGTCTTCGCGCCTGCCAACGGCGTCTTCGTCGGCTTCACCAGCGACACAGCCTGGACCTTCACCACCAAAGCCGCTCCGCCCGCCGCGGATGCCAGCCGTGTTGTCGTATCCGCGGATGGCAGCTGCGACTTCAACACCATCCAGGGCGCGGTTGACTTTGTCCCCGCCAACCCTCCCCGGCGCGTGACCATCTTCATCAAAAACGGCGCGTACGAGGAGATTGTCTTCTTTCGCGACAAGGCCGATATTACCTTCCTCGGTGAAGATCGCGACAAGGTGCAGGTGGGTTACGGCAACAATAGCGGCTTCAATCCGCCCATGCCCGGTCCCTCCCGCCGCTGCGCCTTCTCTGCCTATAACTCCACCGGCATCGAGTTCGCCAACTTCTCTGTCAGCAACTATTACAGCGGTCAGGCCGAGGGCCTGCTCATCTCCGGCTCGAAGAATCTTGTGAGCCATATGAACATCAAGGGCTCAGGCGACGCACTCAACCTCCGCGGCTCCGTCTACCTCACGGACAGCAGAATCATCGGCGACGGCGACACCATCCTCGGCGTCGGCCCGGCGTTCTTCAATCGCTGCGAGATCCAATCCATAGGACCCTATATGTGGATTCGCAACACGGACGCCAATCACGGCAATGTATTTCTCAACTGCACCTTCATCGCTATCGAGCGCCCTGTCCCCCCAACACTGGCTACCGCATTTCCTACCGGTCAGGCGAGTTCCCCAGCCAATGCTCCAATGCTGGCAGTGCTCGCCCGTTTGCCCAATAACCACGGGCTCAATTACCCCTATGCGGAAGCCGTGCTCATCAACTGCCGCCTGAAAGGCATCCCGCCCATCGGATGGGGACCGATCGACGATGAAACCGCGCACCTGCACCTCTGGGAATTCAACAGCACCGATCTCGATGGCCACCCCATCGACACCACCCACCGTCACCCGGTTTCGAAGCAGCTCACCCTGCCGCAGGATGCCAAGACGATCGCCGACTATAGCAATCCCGCCTTCGTTCTGGACGGCTGGAACCCGGTCATTGACCGGTAAGTGCCCCGGCTCCGGCGAGGCGTCACTGCGCCGGCAGAATGCCCCTCTCCTTGAGAAGCTCCATGATGTCTTGCAGCGGGAGGTAAAAGACGATCTTGAAGCCTTCAGCGCCTGTGTCAATGATGAAGATGGACTCGACAAGCAGAGATTGTTCGTCACGCTGATTGCCGCCGAAGGTCATTCTCCATTGAGTTCGCGCCAGTATAAAGCGATCATTAAGCGGAGTTTCGTGCAGGGAGACAAGGTCGGCAAACTGGCAGCCGAGGCTATCAAATAACTGCTTGCGCTTGGGCAACGCAAGCGCAAACTCATTGCTCCGGACGCACTGCGTCCCTTGGGGACCGGCAACCAGAAAAGCGTCGCCATACTGACCAACAAGTGCGGGGATGTCTCCGCTGCGGCGGTTGAGTTCGAACTGCTGAAAGAATTGTTCGATTGAACTGACTGTGCGTGTTTCCATCCTCAAGATTCTCCAATTCAGAGTGCGGTAGATGAAGCAATAAAATCGAAAAGGTACTTTAGTATTATATCACATACTTTGAATGAAGGTCAATTACGTCTCCTATAGGTTCGGCGATACGTCGCTCTCGCAAGAACCGCGCTTTTCGGCAAACGTAGAGTATTTTTTAGCGTTTTGCGATAGGCTAAATTTATGGAATTCATCGTCAGCGAATTGGAACGCGAACCAATCGAATTCGACCTGGAGCTGGCTCCGGGAGCGGTCGATCTGGGAGAAGAAGCCGAGCAGGCCGGGAACCTTGCCGCCTCTGGCCAGGCCGAGGTGCTGCACGAGCATCGCGGCCCGCGCGATATCGTCGCCGATATCCGCCTCAGGGGCCGCTTTGCCGGCAGCTTCCAGGTTCCCTGCGCGCGCTGCGTCGAGCCGGTCGAAATCCCTCTCTCCGCGGACTTTGACCTGATCTTCCGCCCTGCCGCAGCCGATGCCGAAGCCACCGAACGGTCCATTACTGCGCCGGAGACGGAAATCGGGTATTATCAAGGAGACAGTCTTTCGCTTGAAGATGTGCTGCGGGAGCAGGTGCTCTTATCCCTGCCTGCCCGTACGCTTTGCGAGCCGGACTGCAAGGGACTTTGCCCGCGCTGCGGCCAGAACCGCAACAGCCAGCCTTGCACCTGCGATGTGGGTCCCAGCGACCCCCGCTGGGAGGCGCTGGCGGGGCTTCGCAGCCGGATTCAGTCCTAAGCGTTAGTCAAAGCAGCAACCCCAAGTTCTCTAACCGGGATATTGAGGGTTCCCGAAGCTACTGCCTGAAGGCAGAATTGCCTTGTGCGCCGCCTTATGGGTCACGTGTGCTTCAGGGCAAGAGAAAAGCCGGGAAATTGAAAGGAATTTGTCATGCCTAATCCGAAAAGGCGCCACTCCACGCGCCGCACCGCTCTCCGCCGCTCCCACGACTTTCTGACCTCTACAGGCGTCAGCGAGTGCCCCAACTGCCACGAGAAGAAGCTGCCCCACCACGCCTGCCCCAAGTGCGGCGAGTACAAGGGCCGCGCCGTCCTCGACGTCAAGGAAGCAGTCAGCTAGTCCAGGGCAAACATGCTCATCGACATCGTGCTCGACGCCGTCGGCTCCGATAAAGCACCAGAGCCTGAGATTCGCGGGGCCATCCTCGCCTGCCGCGCTCTGCCCGTGCGGGTCCACCTCATTGGGCCGGAGGCGGAGCTGCGCGACCAGCTCGATGAAATACTCGACAACGAAGACCTGCCCATCGTCATCCATCATGCCTCGGAACGCATCGGCATGGAGGAGAAGGCGGCGCAGGCTGTCCGCACCAAGAAAGACAGCTCCATGCGCGTCGGCCTCAAGCTGGTGCGCGAGGGCAAAGCTGCCGGCTTCGTCACCGCCGGCAACACCGGCGCGGCAATGGCCACGGCCAAGATGGTGCTGGGCGCGCTGCCCGGCGTGGACCGCCCCGCGCTGGCGACGCCAATGCCCTCCGCCAAAGGCAATCCCTGTGTGCTGCTCGACGTTGGCGCGAACGTGGACTGCAAGCCGCAGAACCTGGAGCAATTCGCGGTGATGGGCGAAATGTACGCCCGCACCGTGCTCAAAATCAAGGAGCCGCGCGTCGGCCTGCTCTCCATCGGCGAAGAAGAATCCAAAGGCAACGAACTCACCCGCGAGGCTTTCCCGCTGCTCAAGGCGCTGCCCATCAAATTTGTCGGCAATGTAGAAGGGCGCGACATTTTCAGCGGCCTCGCCGACGTCATTGTCTGCGACGGCTTTGTCGGCAATGTGGCTCTCAAGACCAGTGAGGGCGTGGGCCGATTCGTCCGCGACGTGCTGCGCGAGTCGCTCACCCGCACCGTCACCGCGCAAGTCGGCGCATTGCTCTCCCGCCGCGCCTTCAACGACTTCCGCCGCCGCCTCGACTATCGCGAATATGGCGGCGCGCCATTGCTCGGAGTGCGCGGCGTCTGCATCATCGGCCACGGCTCCTCCAACGATGTCGCCATCTACAACGGAATTCGCGTGGCCTACGAATTCGCCAATGCCGGCACAATCGGGCGCATCGAAGCCGAGTTCGCCAGCCACCCCACTAAGCCGCCCGCCGATGACCGTCCCAGCGCGGCCATTCAGTAAGCATGACTGCCGGCTCCAGCCCGCATCTTCCCTTCGACGCAGCAATCCTTGCCCAACTGGCCTGCCCCGCCTGCCTGGGCGAGCTACACGCAGAAGAATCGCAGCTCATCTGCGGCTCCTGCGGTCGCATCTATCCAATTGTCGATGGGATTCCAGTGCTGATCTCCGGCGAGCAAGAAGCCCCCTCTTCAGAATGTTTCGACGCGGATTCCGGGAAATGAAGAGACGTAGAGTCTCTTGTCGAATGTGAGAAGTGTGTAGCTGCGAACTATAACTTGCGCTCCAATCAGAAAATCGGTCAGGATGCGCCGGGGCAGCTCTTTGGAATCGGCAACTCTCCGGCGAACGTATCCCTGATAAGCGACACCGGCTGCGTGCCAAATCGCTTCATCAAAGTGCCAGTCCACTTCAATTCCGGCACTCTTGAAAAAATTATCGAGGATCAATGGCGTTCTCGCAGGAAGGCCAAGCAACTCCGCATAAACCGGCCCTGAGACAACCAAATGGCCCGATCTTCTGGAGCGTTCCAGCGCCAGCAGCGCACGGCCACTGAGTTCCTTCTCCTGATTCAGCAAAGAGACGATGACATTCGAGTCAACCGAGAAGGTCGTCGTACTCATCGTATCCTCTGAGTTCCCGCATATACGTCTTTAATCCTTCTTCCCCCGGCCCGATTCCTGGTACGCCGATCCCGCGCCACTTCTCAAACGGATTCTCTTCAGTCTCCTTGATCAGGCGATAGCCGCCCTCCTCCCGCTCAAAGCGCAGATTGTCCCCGGCCTTCACTCCAAGAGACCGGCGAATCTCCACCGGAACCGTGATCTGGCCTTTGCTGGTAACTTTGGCGCGAATTATTTGCCCGGGAACTGGCTTGACCGCAGTCGCCATAAGTGAATCTCCTTACCTTTATCAATATACGCCTTACCAATTTCTCCCGAAACCGAGTCTAAAGATGCGCCACTACCGCCGGTTGGCAAACGGCAGCACAATCATCCACGCAAAGCCCATTGCCGCCAGCAGCGCCAGCGCCACCAGCGCATACATCAGCGTCAGGCTCATGCCTTTCGACTCCCCATCGCCCTCTTCCGGCTCCAGCTCTACTTCCAGCTCACTCATATTTCAAGCTTTCTACCGGGTCCATCTGCGCGGCGCGTGTCGCCGGCACGGTGCCGAAGATCACTCCCACCCCCACAGCCGCTCCCAGCGCAATGACGACAGACCAAATGGATACCGGCAGCACATAATCCGTGAACAGGCGCACGGAGATCGGCAGCGCCAGCCCCACCAGCGTGCCCACCACCCCGCCGGTGAGCGAGATAATCACCGCTTCCGCTAAAAATTGCAGCTTGATCTCCCGCGCCGTCGCCCCCAGCGCCTTGCGGATGCCAATCTCGCGAATGCGCGCCCGCACATTTGCCAGCATGATGTTCATGATGCCCACGCCGCCCACCGCCAGCGTCACCATCGCCACCAGCACCAGCACTGCGGTCAGCGCGTTGGCAATCTGCGCCACCATCGTCAATACCGCCTTGAGCGTCTGCGTCTTGTAGACGGACCCCTTGCGGTGCCGGGCGGTCACAATCTCTTCAATTCTCTTGGAGGCATCGGTCACTTCGTCCATATTGCGCATGGAAAAGTAGATCTGCTTCACATTCTCCGTGCCGGTAAAGTAACGCGCTACCGAATAGGGAATCAGAATCGTCTGGTCGGCAATCTCCGACTGCCCAAAGTCGTCGGTGCTCTCCTTGAAGACGCCGATGATGGTAAACGGAATGCCGCTGATCTCAAATGTCTGCCCGACGGCCTCATCGGCATTGCCAAAGCGCTCGTTGGCAAACAGCTCGGTCACCACCGCGCATTTGGTGTGGGCCGCGTCGTCGGTCTCGTCGAGAAATCGCCCGTTCGGCACCAGCAAATTGCGAATATTTTTATACTGCGGGCTAACGCCCAGCACCAGCGTGTCCTTGGTGTCGCCGCTGCCAAAGTTGATGCGGTCGTGCATCTCCAGGATCGGCGACGAGTAGATCACTCCCGGCAACTGCGCCAATACCGCCTTCTCGTCTTCGCGCGTCAGGTAGTCGTTATAAATAACGCTCTCTGCGCCGACAGCGCCGCCGCCCGCGTACTCCAACTCCACCGAGTTGGTGCCGATCTTCTGGATTTCGTCGATCACGAACTCTTTGCCGGTCATGCCGATGGTGACCACCAGAATCACCGACGCCGTGCCAATCACCATGCCCAGCGAGGTCAGCAAAAAGCGCATCTTGCTGGCCGAAAAACTGTCATAGGCCAGCTTCAGAATCTCGCTCAGCAGCATCGTGCGCCGCGCGCTGTCCAGCGTCTGCTGAAAACTGCGCCGGCTCGCTTGTTCGGTTGGAGTCATGAGTCCTTTATCAAGATGCTCGAGCCGTGCCGCCCGATTCCCTAATATCCCAGTTTAGCCGAGCAGGCGACTCTACCCACCGCGCATGCTGCGGAGACAGGCTTTCACTGAAATGCCGGATCAGAATTTCTGCGGCCACTTTCGTGCCGCATGATAGACCCTGAGAATACGCACTCTCCCAGAGGCGATCTTATGAATAAGGATGTAGGGTGTATTGCCAACAATCCGCTCACGCGTTCCAGGGATGCGCCCAGTCCGTCCGGTACGCGGCATCTTTGCCAGCGATGCCGCAGTCTGCAAGATTCGCTCCGCCACCGACTCAGCCGCCGAAACATTGTCCTCGGCAATATAAGTGACTAGCCCACGCAAATCGCGCTTCGCTGCACGGCTCCAGACAACCCTCCTGCACTGGCTTTCAGTCTTTTTGCATCTCGCGCGGCGCGCAAAATTCCGCCGATTTCTTCTACAACCTCTTCATGTGGAACGTCGCCCGACTCATCGGCGAGCGCCTCTTCCACGCCCGCGCGGAACCACTCCTCATAGCCGGGTTCCGGTTCGCCCGCTTCTTTCTGCCAAGCGGCAAACTCCTCGTCCGACATGGCTACGCCCTCGGGCAAGAGATTTTGCAGCAGCCAGTCCAATTCGCCGGGAGGCAATTGGCGGGCTTCTTCCAGAATTTCAGCGGCAGTGCGGCTCATCGTCAGATTGTAGCGCGGAAAAGGGTTCGAAAACTATGAGCGGCTTGCGATTCTGGCTTCCAACTCGTCGCGAAGCTCCTCCCACGAAACCGTCTTCGCGGCTCCGGATTGAATATCCGCAACACGGCGCTCGACCTCTGCCTTCCACGACGCATCAATCTCCTCATCCGAGGAACCGTCCCCCGTCTCCGGGTCAACACTCTCATAGAGAAATTGGGCCAGCAGGATGCGCTGCTCCTCGGGCAGTTCGTGCGCGATTTGCCGGATTTCCTCGAATGTATGCGCCATGCTGAGATTGTAGCGCGGAATCGGCCGGAGCGTTATCGAAGAGGTCGGTTTCATTGCCCGAACTAAGTGCGATAATAGGCAGTTAACTACCAACCTGTTGAAATGCTTTGGTTTTGTATCAGGGCTGGACTTCAGTCCAGCCGACATGCCTTCAAAATCTACGATGGCTTTAGCCTCTGAGGGAGTTACTCTTTACCCCAAGTCACGGCTTCAACAAGTTTCGAATATCAAACGGAGGAAATAACATGCCCTTCGCAAGAGACGAAGTTTCCGCTCTGCTTTCTCGCTGCCATCGGCGCTGCTGCATCTGCCATCGATTCTGCGGCGTAAAAATCGAAACGGATCACATTGTCCCGACTGAAAGTAACGGTGGCGATGAAATAGAGAACGCGATACCCGTTTGCTTTGAGTGCCACGCTGAGATTCACAGCTACAACGACAAGCATCCGCGCGGACGGAAGTTCCAACCGGAGGAATTGCGACTTCATAAGGAGCAGTGGCTCAAAATTTGCGAAGAGCATCCCGAGAAATTGGTGGGCGCGATTCGCGATGCCGACGTGGGGCCATTGCAGGCATTGATTGATGAACTCGATTTCAATTCGACAGTAGCCGCCGAGGGAGACTATCAAAAGCAAGGATGCAAGTTTTATGAGGAACAGTTCTTGCGAGCGATCCATGAAGGATCGATTTCTCTGCTGTCGGACGCGATAAAGATACCGCTGCTTGAGGCGTATCGTGCAATGGGAGCTGCGAATTCTGCGATTGAGAGAAGAATTGGCGATATAAGAAACGAAGCCATTAACGAAGCACAACGGCTTATAATAGAAGCACGTCAAAAGATTCCAGCGGCGAGACATGCGTTGCTACGTTCTCTCTCCGATGAGACGGATTTTGCGACAACTCCATCGGAGACAGAAGTAAAGAAACAATAGTGAGCTGTGGTTATAGTTATCCCACCTTAGCGGCAAAAACAAAGACGCCGCGAAGGTGGGGTACCCACTTGGTTCTCACCAATTTACTCACTCCGCATTATCAATCTGTGCCCGTTGCAGCTTGTCGGAGTAATCGATGTACACGGCCTTCCACGTCGTATAAAAATCAATCGCTCCATTGCCTTCGCGGTGGCCGTTGCCGGTGCGCTTGACGCCGCCAAAGGGCAAATGCACCTCCGCGCCGATGGTCGGAGCATTGATGTATGTTATGCCTGCTTCGAGATCACGCATTGCCGTGAAAGCACGGTTTACATCCTTGGTATAGAGCGAAGTCGAAAGCCCGTAATCAATCGAATTGGCGATTTCGATGGCTTGCTCGAAGGTCTTGAATTCGATTAATGAAACTACCGGCCCAAAAACTTCCTCGCGCGCAATGCGCATGTTAGCAGTAACTCCGGAAAAGACCGTCGGCTCAAAAAATGTGCCGTGCGCATAACTTCCATGAGTAAGTTGCTTGCCGCCGGTGAGTAACTTCGCACCCTCGGCCAGCGCAATGGCCACATACTTTGCCGAAGTCTCAATCTGCGCCGCATTTACCTGTGGGCCGACTTCAATTCCCTCTTCCAGTCCATTGCCCACCTTCAACTTCTTCGCTCGCGCAACAAACTCGGCAGTGAATTTTTCAGCGATCCCGCGTTGCAACAGAATCCGGCTGGTAGCGGTGCAGCGCTGGCCCGTCGTTCCGAATGCGCCCCACAATGCGCCTTCCAGCGCCAGCTCCAGATTCGCGTCGTCCAGCACAATCTGCGCATTCTTGCCGCCCATTTCGAGCGATACAGGCTTGAAAGTCGCGGCGGCGCGTTGAGCTACCAGCGAACCAATTTCGCTCGACCCGGTAAAGCTGATCGCCCGCACCCCCGGATGCTCCACCAGCGGCGCGCCGGCATGAGGGCCGAGGCCGCTGACAATGTTGACGACGCCGTCCGGGAGGCCGGCATCGATAAGCGTCTGGACCAAGTTATAAGTCGAAAGCGGCGTATCTTCAGCCGGCTTGATAATACAGGTGTTCCCCGAAACCAAAGCGGGAAAGAGCTTCCAACTGGGAATCGCCATCGGGAAGTTCCACGGGCAGATCATGCCCACCACGCCCACCGGCATGCGCACGCTCATCGCGAATTTATTCTGCAACTCGCTCGGCGTTGTCTGGCCAAAGAGCCGTCGTCCCTCGCCGGCCACATAGAAGGCCTCGTCAATTGCCTCCTGCACATCGCCGCGCGTCTCGGCCAAAACCTTGCCCATCTCCCGCGTCATCTCTCGCGCGTACTGCTCCTTGCGCGCCTGCAGCAACTGCCCCGCGCGCACCAGTATCTCCGCCCGTTTCGGCGCAGGAACCAGCCTCCATGTTGCGTAAGCCTTCTGCGCCGCGGCCACAGCCAGCGCCACATCTTCCGCACCCGACGAAGGGAATTCGCCAATCACGTCGGAGTGGTCGGCCGGGTTGAGGTTGAAGAGGGTCTTGCCGCTCACAGCCGGAAGCCACTGGCCGCCGATCAGATTCTGGTACTTGGGATGGGACATGGGAACCTCGAAAAGCAGGGACTAGGGACAAGGGAACAGGGACTAGAGAACAACACAACTCGAACCCGCGCAACCGCCCGCAATCCCTGAGTTTACCGCAAGGGTACCCTCGCTGACACCTCCTCTGCGCCGCGCAAGACGCTTAAACGCCCACTCACCGCTCGCGGGCCGTACAATAAGCCTTGAGGTACAACTAGTTTTCCCATGTCATTGAACGGCTATCCCTCACGATCCACGCGCTCCCACGGCCTGCGCTCGCTCTTCAGCATGTTTTCGAGCGATCTGGCCATAGATCTGGGCACCGCCAACACACTGGTCTTTGCGGCCGGCAAGGGCATCGTTGTCAACGAGCCCTCCATCGTCGCCATCAATAAAAACACCGGCGAAGTCGAAGCCGTCGGCAAAGACGCTAAAGAGATGCTGGGCCGCACCCCCGGCAACATCGTCGCCATCCGCCCCATGAAAGACGGCGTCATCGCCGACTTCAAAGTTACAGAAAAGATGTTGAATTACTTTATTCAGAAGGCCCACAACCGCAAGATGCTGGTCCATCCGCGCATCGTTATCGGCGTGCCTTCAGAGATTACGCAGGTTGAAAAGCGCGCGGTCGAGGATTCCGCTTATCGCGCCAAGGCCAGCGAAGTCTATCTCGTTGAGCAGGCGATGGTCGCCGCGATTGGCGCGGGTTTGCCCATCACTGAGCCATCGGGCAACATGGTTGTTGACATCGGCGGCGGGACTACAGATATTGCGGTCATCTCGCTCTCCGGCATCGTCTATTCCCGCTCTGTCAGAATGGCCGGCAACCAGATGGACGAGGCTATTACCAACTATCTCAAGCGCAAATATAACTTGTTAATTGGTGAGCGCACCGCCGAGCATATCAAGATCGAAATCGGCTCGGCCTTCCCGCTCGATAAGCCCCTCAGCATGGAGATCAAAGGCCGCAACCTGATCGAAGGCGTGCCCAAGACCATCACCATCGACGACAGCGAAA
>CAZHKN010000077.1:0-18004 GCA_964532725.1 uncultured Occallatibacter sp. | reverse complement strand
AGTTCGCGCTTGCCGAAGAGGCGCAGCAGCAGCACCAGAACCAGATAGACAATCACCGGGCGCAGCAGCTTCTCCAGAATGGGCAGGGGAAGCTGGAACATGTGGTCGTACAGCAGATGCGGGTCGAAGACAAGGTGAGGCATGAGTTAGAGGATAAGCCGCCTCAGGGGCGCTTTTCCAGTCGCAGCGTCACATCCACAGTACGAGTATCGGCATTTTGAGCTAGTTTGTTCTTGCACGCAGTGGTTGCAAATATCAAGGCCAGCGGGACATTGCGCTGTTTGTAGTAGAAATTGAAGACTTCCCGCTCATTGAAGACTGCTCCTTCCGGCATTTTCCAGTTTGCCAGCATTTTGGCGCGCACATCATCGGCTACATCTTCAATCGTCAGCTTCCCCATTTTGTAGACAGGTCCAGTCTGAACTTCCAGTTTGTAATTCACAATGCCGTGGGCTTCATCAAACTGGGCCCGCGGGGTGAGAACAGTTTCCATGTACCCTTTCGACTTGTACTGCCCGTCGGCGAACTGCATCGCATTCTGAAGAGTAACCCCTCCCTTGATCGTCAGTTTTTCAGTCGCATTGTCTGGCGTGATGCCCGCGGCCACATTCATTGCTTCCTCTGTAATTTTTTCGCCGGAAGGCATGTAGACAGCGCCCACCTCATAGTATTTTCCTTGGTTTATGGCAACAGAGAAGGGAACCTGGATGGAGTCGGCAGTGACGACCGGAGCGCCTGACAGCGCCGCATGAACCTGAACGTTTGCATAACCGAGTTCGATATAGAACGCCTCAAAAGCGTGAACCAAATCGGCAACCGAACGATCAGAGTCATAAGGTGTCTTCATTATGCTCGCGGCGAGGGCTTGCACCGGGGCGCGGAGCGATGGGGAGACGCCTTGAAGCTGAATCTCGCCCACTTGGACCTTTGGCGCAATTATCGAAAAATTGATTGCAGCCACAAGCGTGGTTCCAGGCTTGCCCATGGGCGCCGCGGCGATTGTTGCTTTGATTCCCTCGGCGGCCAGCATCTCCTCCAATGCGCCACGCACCTGATTGAGCAGCGCTCCTTGAGGGGGAACCTTGCCGTGATACAGCGGGAAGCGCTGATGGAGCTTATTGTCGAGCTCCGGGCCTGCGGTAAGGGGCAGATTGTCCAGATGAATGGGATAAACAGTCTGCGACGGAGCCAGCGTGTAAACAAGATCGACACCATCGAACTTAAAAGTCATTTCGCTGAAGGCGCCGGAATCAGTCAGCAGCTTAGCGCTTTCTTTGATCTGGTCCCCAGTGATCGAGATGCCTGGTTTCAGCCCGATCGCGGCCAGCAACTCCGCGTTCGTGTACTCGGGGTCGCCTTTGAACTGGATTGTCTTGGGCAGAAACTTTTGCGCGGCCAAGGGCAGGGAAAAGGAGAGCAACAGGGCTATCACAAGGCAATGAAAGTGCAAGATTTTCATGATGCCCAAGAGTAGCAAAGCGAGGTATCCAGCGTGAAGAGCCTTTATACATTAATCTTTCCGGAACCAAGGAGGTTACAACGAAAAATGCGGGCAATGGACAGACGGGATTCTCACGGTTGCCTCAAAACTGTAGCAATCGTGGAAATCCCTGTTGGTCTGCGCCGGCCTACTTGTAGTCCTTGTATTCCGAGGTGAGAAAGGTGTGGCGGGTGGTGTATTTTCCCGCGCCGGAGTCGCCGTTGGGAACCACTTCTGAGATCACGAAGGTCTTGATCGGCACGATCAGGGTTTTGCCATCAATGGTTGCCGGCCCGTAATCGATGCGCGTGTCCTCCTGATGGACTTCGTCCGTGGGTTTCAACTCTGCCTGGGTGATGAGGCGCAGAACGGTTCCAGAGGCAGGATCGATAAACAATTCTCCGTGGTAGGGGGCCGAGGTCTTGAAGGGCTTCCAACTGGTGACAGTTTGCAGGTTGCCTTTGGCGCTTCCGCTTCCGCCCAAAGCGGCAGAAGTGAATTGCACCCTCCCTGTCTGATCCGAGTCCGGGAAACAGCAATCAAGAATTGCGTAGTGGGATTTTTTCTTGTCTACGGAGAAGGTGAAGACCGCGGTATCGACGCCGGTGACTTTTTCCCAGCGAAGGAAAGAGATTTTGCCGGCCGCCTGCGCCTCTTCGAGAACAGTGGTCAGCACCGGGGTTGGTCCCAGCAGAGCGATCTGTCCATTCGCGCCCCAGCGAGTCTTGCTGTCGGTAGGATTTTTTTCAACGCCGCTGCTGCTCTCTACCGGCACTGAAATCTGGTTGATGTAGCGGACGAAGAGATTGGCCGGGGTAAACGCGGAGTTGGTGGACACATCGGTTGCGCCCGAATGCAAGCCGGAACTCTCAGGGACAACTTCAATGTTGTCCTGGAACCGGGCTGTAATCTTGGTCGCGGTGAAATGGGGCAGTTGCGCATAGGTCTTGCTGACGTAATCGGCTGCCTTAGAGAGGATCGCCTGCTGCGCGGCTGCGTCCGGCGCCGCCGTCGCGGGCAGATCGGCGGCAGGCGGGGCAAGCAGCGCGCTGCGGGCCTCCAGCACATAGATCTGCTCGGTAGAAAGCGGGCCGGGGCTAGGCAGGTAGCTGACCAGTGCGTTTAATGTAGCGCGGTCCATCTGCTCGCTCGGCTCAATCTGCTTGAGTTCGGCAGCAACAGCGTCATCGTCTTTCTTCTCCTGTTGCAGTGTGGTCAGCAGCTCTTTCAATTGTTGAACAGTAATCTTTTTCGCCGCCCAGGCGGGCGTAGTCATCGTCAAGAGTACGAGAATCCATCCCAACCGTTTCATCTGATTGCTCCTTTGAAATAAGCCCTGGCGCTGATTGGACGGCAATATAACTCAACCGGTTATTGATTTTTCCGCAATTTTACGCCGCGGCAATTGTACAGTTTGCATGGCATATCTGGCAGTGCGTTCTTGCGGAGAGCAATTCCCGGGCAGGCGGGATGGATGCAAAAAGCAGCCCGCGAAACGCGTATGCTATCTGGCATGAGCTGGATTGGATGGGCGCTGCTTTCTGCTGTTTTTGCCGCCGCCACGGCGCTGTTGGCCAAGGTGGGCGTGGCGCATGTGGACTCGAACCTGGCGATGGCGCTGCGCACCAGTGTCGTGGTCGTCTTTGCATGGGGAATTGCGCTGGCTCTGGGCAAGCACGGAGAGATTGCCGCGCTTGACCGGCGGACCTGCATTTTTCTCACGCTCTCGGGCCTGGCGACGGGACTATCGTGGCTTTGCTACTTCCGCGCACTGCAACTGGGACCGGCCTCGCGGGTTGCGCCGCTCGATAAGCTGAGCGTGCCGCTGGTTGTGATTTTTGCCTGGCTGCTGCTGGGCGAAAAACTCACGCCGGCAACCCTCGTCGGCGGCTTACTCATCACCGCTGGAGCCGTGGTGATGGTGCTCGGTGCCTAATACGATGTAGCTTGCCCAAGAATGCAGCGCGCCTAGATCCGATGACCTGGGCGCGCCGATTTTGGTGGGACATGAATTGATCGCCTTGCGCAGCTTACGGCACAAAGAGATGCAGGCGCACATGCCAATCGGCGGACTTGCCGGGTTCAAGGGCGATGATGCCGTTGCTCTTCGCGGGCCACTCTTTGCCGAAGGGATCGTTGACGTTGGTCTGGTGTTCGATGGCCACAAAGCTCTTTGCCGGCGGCGCATAAACCTGAATGGCGTGGATGTTCTCCGTGAGGCCGTCGATGGCAACTCCGTAGTGGGCAGCCGGATCGATCACTTTGACGGCGACTACTCCTTTGGTCCTCGTGATCCCGCCAAAGTTGTCGTCGAGGAAGATGTCGCCGAGGGCCTTGCCGTCGGGCGAGGAGAAGTCGTACTTGCCGCCGGCAACGGGGTCGAGCTTGCCGGAGGGGAAGACGTTGTCGTAGTTATCCACCTCGGCGACATTTGCTGCTGGAATGCTGATACGGGCCTGGGTGCGGTCGCCCGAGGGGATGTTGAAATACGGGTGCCAGGCGAAGGCTACCGGCTCGGTCTCATTGCCCACGTTGTGTGCGGTCATTGTGGCGTCCACGGAGTCTGCGCGGAGGGTGACGGTGATGACCAGATCGGTTTTAGAGAGCCAGTGGCCGCCGAAATCGCCGCCGTGAATGATGCCTGTGACCTCCTGGCCTCCGGGAACATCCTTCACTGAGACCTCATCGACGGCGCGCTTGAGGATCAGCCCATGCATGGAGTTGATCTCCGCTCCGGGATTGGCGCCGTGCCAGCTCGCGGGCAGGTTCAGGGTTTTGCCATTCCATGCGGTGGTAATGGTTTTGCCGTCCGCGGAGAGCTTGCCGCGCACGCGGTTCGGATACGGAAAAAGAAAGGCCGCGCCCAGCCGGAACTGCTGATTGCCATACTGATCGTCGTCCATATCGAGCAGCTTCTCGCTGCCGGCGAGGTCCGGTGAGGCGAGCACGTTGACGCTGCCCTTGCCGGGGAAGTTGGCCGTGATTTGTTGAATCAGCAGCGCGCGGCCAGGCACGACGGTGATGGAGGTGAACTCCGGCTTGGTGGTGCTGGTTGCGGTGCGGGAAAGGGTGATGACCTTTTGGCCGCCGATGGTGAGTGCATTCTGTGCGTGGCTGAACTGGGCGAAGGCCATCGGCAGTGCGAGGCCGAGCAGGCAAACGGTGCGAACGGAAATCTTCATTTCAATCCATCCCTGAGAATCTATTTGAGTTGTCTGGAAGCCCACTGCGGCGGCAAATCGATTTTGCATCAGCAGAAAGCGTTTCCCAGAGGCGGATTCATTCTACGCCAGCCGGGGCAGGTTTGTTTTTTTGCGGTTAACCCGGCGGTTGGATTGAGTTCAGCGCGGCAACGGCCTTAGCACAAACAAAATCCGATTGCTGAAGAGCTCTTCATCGCTCCACTGACTTAGTTCCTCGGCAATCTCCGGCGTGAGATATTGCCGGCCCAGGTTGGGTTGGCGGACGCGCTCTTCCAGAATCTCGAAGTGAGTTTGAAAGAGCTTGCGATAATCGGCCAGGCAAAGCTCGTTGAGATAGGTGTTGGGCTTGAAGCGCCGTTTGCGCAGGTGTTCCCAGGGTTCGCTTTTGCGTGGCTTGGGAGTGTTGACGGTGCTGGGGAACCACTCGAACAAATGGCCGCCGGCGATGCCGGTATAAACATGGGGACGAACCAGCGCCAGGCCGTCGGGCTTGAGCCAGGTGGCCATCTTGGGAACCAGCGCTTGCAGCGTGGCTGCGGGGACGTGCTCAAAGACATCCTCCGAATAGATGAAGTCCAGCGACTGCGGCGGAATGTCAAAGGTGGATGCGTCGCCGACGCGCAGCCGGTGCGGCTCAATGCGCAGCCTTGAACCGCGCAGGCGCAGCAACTGGTTCATGCGGCGACGCTCGATCTGATCGAAGAGCAGGAAGCGGGTCACAGACTTCAATGCCCGCTCGAAGCCGTTGCGGCGAATCATCAGATAAACTTCGCGCGGCGAACAGCGCAGGATGGGCACATCGATATCAGTGCCGGTTACATCCACGCCGCAGCCGGACATGGCGAAGAGGCGGTTGGGGCGCGCTCCATAACCGATCTCAAATGCCTTTGCGCCGGTCAGTCCGCGGCCGGAATACTGCTGAAGTGTCCGTTCATACTCGGCCATGTCCACAAACGCGCCTTCGACGACGTCCGGCTTGAAAAGACCGCGGACTCGCGCAAGAAAAATGGAACCCAACTCGCGAATCTTCTCGTGCAGCGGAATGCCCGCGGCTGAGGTGGAAGGCGCGGCGGGCGTAACACCATTTTGGGGATCCAAGTTGAACTCCTGCATAGAGGGCCGGGGAGAAAATGCAGCGGCGCGCTGCCAGCCAAGCTATGCAGATTATAGACGCACCCTCAGTGCGGCCTGTGCTCCACTGCATTGCAGAGCGAAACCGGAGTCATTGTGTCTTCTACGAGAACCCCCAATCGATCAGCAGCTTCAGGAGCAGGTCCGCGCCCAGTTGAGCGGGGTAGCGTTCGAACGGATTCGATAGCTCATCCTTCAGGATTTCGTTAACGCGGTCAGTGAGGCCGTTCTTCAGCTCACTCACGTCACCGGGTGGAACCTGATTGAGGGGCAGGCCGTTCAGCGCCGCAATAATGGGACGAATCGGAGCCGGCTTATACCGGATTGGCCCGAGCTGGCCGGGTTGTTTGAATGCATCGTTATCGAGCAGTTGCTGAGCAACCGTCCGGCCCCAGTCATAGTCGTGATCGCGATAGCTTTGGTCGAAGAACCCAAGAAATGCGGAGACGCGCGCGCCCGCCAGTTTTGCGTGCTCGGTCACCATGCCGTAGATCTGCATATGGTCTCGCTCGCCCAGGCCGGCAGCTTTCTCCAGAGCCAGAATCGCTGAAGTGAAGGCTTGGCCTTTTTCCGACTTTGGCCCGCCCAGACTATCTGCCGAGCCGGGAGCGCCGATCTCTTCCGCATATTGCTTCTCCAGGCGCGTTATGGCCGCATCCCAGGTCTCATCCGTTGTCTGGGTGCCGTAGAGCAGGGAGAGAATTTGCTTCGATGCCGTGAACAGGGTCGCGGCATCGACCTCGCCGAGCTTGATGGCTTTTGCTAGCCCGGCGGCCCTCTGATCGAGCAACTTGACTTGATCGTTGATCGTATCGGCCTGTATCCAGTCGCGAAAAGTCGCCTGCCCCATGTAGACATCGACGAGCCGCTTGCCTACGGAAACCATGTCCGCGTTGGCCTCGTGCAGGTCCAGGTTCTGCATGCCCTCCATCGGCGACGGCGAGACGAAGAAATAAAAACGGTTTTCATTTCCCAGGTGCTGATCGTTTTCATCCACCAGATTCTTGGCCATGCCGAGCGGCTGATTCTGCAGTATGCCTCCGTCGCTATAGGTGAAGGTGTACGGATCGGTTGGAAAGGTAACCAGCGTATCGCTGGCGAAGTCTTTCTGAGAGCGGCTCAGGTCTTTGGTGCGAAAGGCGATGGGGAAGGCCCCACATGCGACCGCGGCCTCACTGATCGGTTTCCAGGTGGCCAGGGAGCGGTCAGTGAGCGGCAAAGACCAAAGCATCTGGTCGCTGAAGTCGGTATAGAGGAAGGGTTGCCCTCCGAACATCTTGTATTGGTAGTTGATTCCGTTCAGGTTGGTGAGAGCCAAGCCGAGCTGAAGCGGGCGGGTTGTATCGATAGCGTTATGCCTGCCCCCATTCAGCGGAATCTCTCCGTTCTCATCGGTCTGGGCAAGCGAGTCCTTTGCGATTTTCTCGATCAGGTTGGAGGACAACAGAGAAAGCGTGGCCGGATCACCGTCTGGGAGAGGTTTATCGACGGAAGCGAGCAGCCCCTTCAAATCAATTCCCAGCACCCACGTGTTATAGAGCGGGTTGTTATAGGGAGAAGATCCGCCATCTGCACCGACGAACTCATTTTTCGCGAAGAGCAGCTTCTGCGCCAGGATCGACGCAGTCATTCCGCCAGCCGAAGCTCCGGTTAGAACGTCGATGCGGATAAAATCGCCGTTCGCCTTTGTTGTGGGATCGTCGTTGTGCTGGCGAATCGCGTCCAGGATTTCGTACATGGCGCCGGCCTCGTAGCTTCCCAGGGAAACAGCTCCGGCAATGGTCAGGGCAAGATACTTTACTGGCATTTTTACCTCCGTCTGGTTTCAGGCTTTCGCAGCACCAAGGTTGACCGCCTGTGCATCGGCGGCAGCCCATCTGAGAGTTAACTTGCCGCCGATCCGCAACCGATTCATCGCGGCTCGACCATTGTGGTCGGCTCGGCGCTTTCAAGCACCGCATAGCGTTCCATGAGCTTGGTGATCATGGTCACGAATGCCGGATTGAAAATGTCATTGTGGTCCCGAATGATTGCAGGCGGAACCGTAACCACCCAAAAGGGCGAGTCGTTCCATCGATTTTGAACCGGCGTCATCTCAAAGCACTTTCCCCCGGCCACAAAACGAAAATTCTCCGCGCTTACGCACGGCTCGGAGACCTGCCCTACCGTATGACTGAAGAGAAATGGAAGGTGGCCAGGCGTGTGGGTATAAAAGGTCTTCTGGGGCGGAAGGCCGGGAATGGCAGGCGCGTATTCGCCGCGAAAGGCCTTGCTGGCCGCGGAGATTTCCTGCCCCAATGGAAACGCGATCTTGGTCGCGTCGTCTCCGGTAGAGGTTACGGAAAGAAACAAAGGCCCGTGTGGAACAGCGCCGCGCGTTACATCAAAATTGGTGCGCTTCATCAGTTCAATCAATTCTTTGGTGCGGAAGCTATCGGTTGCCGAATTGACATAGAGGATCAGGTCGGCCGGGGAGATCTGCTGCGCCGCGCCAATCTGGTTCGCAGAGCCAGGCGGCGGAACCAGCAGGCTGACGAAGGTATTGGTAATCGCGGTTTCCAGCACGCGCGCGCCAAACGAGTGGCCCACGATCACAATCCGGGAGTTGCGGCTGTTCTCTTTGGTTGTGGCCATCAGGCGGTAAATGGCCTCGGCGTAGTCCGAACTGCCGACGCGCTGCGCCGCATCGCGCCGGTTCCAGAAGGTGAGAAACAGATCTCCCGGTATCGACTGTCCCCGCCATCCAAGATAGACGCCGATGTACGACCGTGGACGAATCGGCGCGGCCTGACCGGGGCTTCGCTGCTCCATCCGGAGATCCATCGCGGGCTCTTCACGCGATAACCGATCCATCAGCAGCTTGAAATTGTAAAGATTCTTTTTCTCCTCGTTGTCGCGGGATGCATTGTTCTTCCATCCGTGCGTAAAGACGACCACGACAACATCGCCGGATTTCTTTTCTTCCCGGATCAGATTGAGAACGCGAGAGAGCTGGCAGTTATTGGGATCGGCGAGAGAAGTGCATTTCTCCCAGGACTCCCCCATGTCATCGAACTCGATGATTCCCAGCTTGAAGTTGGACGGAGAGGTCGCCCCATCCACTACTGGAGCCGTTTGTACAGCGTCGCCTCCGCGGCGATAGATTCTGTTGGCAACGCATCCGTCGATCAGAAGCGCCAATGCAAACAGGGGAAGAATGCGTCGAAGCGATTGCACAGTGCGGCCTCCGTGCGTAGAGCGGAATTCAAGACCAACACAGTTCCGGGAAGAGTTCAGTCAACTGCTGTGAAACGCGCGCCCGGAGGATAAAGAGCGTCTCAATGATGGATGCGGAAGCTCCTGAACTTCGGGTTTTTTTGCAAGGCCAGCTCCGCGAACTCCGCGCTTTTTCCGGTTTCACCGGCGGCCTCATGCAGTTCGGATGCAAAGGCGTAAGTGGCGGCATCGCGATTGCCTGCATCCAACACCAGACCGATGTATTGCAGAGCTTCCGGAACGCGGCCATTGCGGAAGAGCGCCAGGGCCATGACCGATTGCGTGGAAAAGTTGGGCCGCATCTTCATATCCTGCTCGGCCCATTTCAGCGCTTCGGCGGGTTCAAGGCGGGCCTCGGCGTAGAAGTCGGCGAGATGGTGGAGATAGTGAACGTCGCCGCGGCGCACCGATTCCAGATAAGCGGCCAACGCGCTGTCGAACCAGGGCTGAGCCTGCTCCGCACGGTCAGTGAACAGATAAAGTTCGCCAAGGGCCTGCTGAATTTCAGGCTTGGAGGTTCGCGCGATGACCTCTTTGAGAATGCTCTCGGCCTCCGCGAAGTTGCCTTCGGCGGCATGCATCTCGGCAAAATGCTCGGCGGTGTGCCAGTGGCCGGGATAGCCGGCTTCCGCCCTGCGGTAATGCGCCCAAGCTTCGGGATAGCGGCCGTGGTTGAAGTCCAGCATTCCGCGCTGCAACTCAAGCCATGCATACGACAACATCTGTTTTGCCGAGAGATCCTCTTCGGCCTGCTCGTAGAGCGCATCTGCCTGCGCGGGGTCGCCGAGTTTGCTGTGCCAATGCGCCAGCCGGGCGACGGTATCCCAGGTTGGATTCTCGTCAATCAGCTTCTCAAGCTCCAGCCGGGCTGCTTCGTATTGGCCCTCTTGAAAAGCAAGGTCGGCGAAGAGCACGCGGGCATCGAAGCGGCCGGGGAGCAACGGGGCCATCTCCAGATCGCGGCGCGCCTCAGCCAGCCGATGCAGGCGAAAATCGAGATTTGCTTTCAGCAGGCACAGATCTTCTTTGGGGCCGAACTGCAGAATCGTCTGCAGGATCGCGGCTTCCACTGGCTCAAGGTCCGCCAGCTTACCGGTCAGGGATGCCCGGTGAAACATCCGGTAGGCAAGACGCACTTTTCCCTGCAAGTCGGTGGGATGGTCCTTGCACTGGGCGGTGAGCCGAGCGACTTCCTTCTCGGCCCGCGCGAGGTCTCCGTTGAACCCCGCGGCGGGAACTTCCAGCAATACGGATTGCGTCGCCATTGTCTCTACCATTTCTCCGGCCAGGGTTCGGCAAGGTATGGGAATGAATCCAGGAACGCCTTGTCATTGTGCAGCGGATTGGGCGGAGTCTTGGGAACAATCGGCGCGCTGTCCCACAAGGCCTGATCGCCGAGCAAGTCAATGTGATATTTCTTGCCTTGAAATTCCGCCTCCATGTCCAGAAACATCGAGAGGAAACGCGTTGCTACCTGATCCTCCAGGCGGCGTCCAAACGGCCAGGTGCCGCTGGTATCCATATCCACGGCGCAGACGTTGGGGATGAAAATCTCAAACGGCCTGCGCAGCGGAATGGGCAGGCCCTTGGGATTCCATGAGTCATCGGGCATGTTCAGTTGTTGAAAGAGGGTTTTGGCCACCTTGGGAAACGCCGTCGCGACCAGGTCATAGGTCTTGTATACCGATACCGGCGAGTTATCGTGATCGAAGGAGCAAGCCAGTCCGAGTGCGCTGATCGAAGGGCCGAAGCCCCATCCCAGGTGGGCAAGGCGCTTGATAAAGTGCGGACCCAGCCAGAAGTTGTTCGCGCCGAGCTGGCGATCATCTTCGCGCTCGCTCAACGCGGCATCGGCAAAGGGTTGGCCATCGGTGTCAACCAGCTTGTACTTGCGCAGCTCGTCGTCCAACTCTTTTTCCCGGATTACCTTCCAGGGATGGTTGAGCCAGGAGGGATCGTCGGGAATGCTCTCGATCTTGTGGGCCGCCTTGAGAACCCAGCTCTCGCCCCAGGCATTGACCAGGCGGTTCTGCTCCGTTTGCGGGGTAATAAAGGAGTGCGGCAACTCGAATACGATCGCGTTGCAATTTTGCCCCGCGCGGCAATCGCTGCCATCGTAGACGAAGCGGAAGTTTCCGTTGGCGTCTTTCTTGAATCTGTCTCCGTTCCAGGTCCATGGACCGGGCGGCAGGTCCAGCTTCGGCGTGGTGCCATCGGGTTGTGTGAAGCCCCACTTGGGCATGTCTTCGCGGTAGTTGAACAGGTCGTTGCCCTCCAGCTCCAGCAGCGTCTTGGGGATGGGCAACTCGCGCGCTTCGGTCATGGTGTGCGGAACATGATAAAACTGCGGGGCATAGTTGATGGACCGGAAGAATCCGGTGAGGTCGTTGAAGAATGCGTCGTCGCGGCCCCCGATAAAAGCTTTGATCGTCTGCCGATCGGGCGTGGGAATCTCAACGACGGTATTCACGTCCACTTCCTTCGAGAAGTCGCCGCAGGGAAAGCCGATGAACTTGACCAGAACGCGGCTCGGCGTCTGAACCGTGACGCGGATTTCGGCGGTCTTCAACTCGCCCAGGTACTTATCCTTGACGGCGTCAAAATAGCCGAGGACGGACTCCACGCTGATTTCGCCGCTAGCCGGCCATGCAACGCGGGGATGCGAAGTGACGAGAAGCCGATACAGCAGATCGGTGTCCAGCACGCCGGCCGCGGGCGCCGAGGCAAAGGTCAGCGCGAGGACAACATTGCGGGATTCGTTGGTCGGCCATCCGAACAGGTCATACAGATCGGCGGGGGTGTAATCGATGTCCGAAAAAATGTGGTTCACTGCATTGGGATCATTATGATCTGCCATTGGTCCTCGCTTTCAGAAGTGCGCAGAGCCTGAGTCTGCCGATCGGCAAGGAAGGGCTTGAACCGTCTCATCTGCATGTGGATCAAAACGGCCCGGAGTCATTGCCCTTGCCTGGAACTTTGAAATAACATTGGGAGCTATCCATCGGCATCGGGAAGCAACCTTTGCGATGGAAGAGCGGATGCATCTGAATCAACAAATCATGATTGCGAATGGAGTTACTAAAAGCGCTCACTGCCTTGAGGCGAAGGTTCCGCGGGGATGCAATCTATTCCGCGACCCTGGAAAACTGGCTTGGGCGACGGGCAAGCATCCAAAAAAATGCCGGAAACAAGGTGACACAGTAAATGATTTCTGCCTTGCGTTGAGGGAAGCGATCCATGCCTTGGGATGGATCTGGGATACGAATGTGCCGACTCGGAGATGTCATCACACCCGCTATGCCTTGTCAAGTGAAAATTATGCGCAGTAACTCGGCCCGGAGTTAGCAATGGCCGCCGCAATCCCCGGTCAATGGAAATTCCGCCGCGCGGCGGAAAAAAGAGGCCCGGCAGCCGCAAATGCCAATATGCCGATTGTTATGAATGAATAGGCTTGACATGGATAATCTTTAGTGATGTAATCCGTCTTGTTTTTCGAGAAGAGTTTTTCTCGTCCGAGTTTCCCCGATGCCCGATGTCCGCCCAAAGCACAGCATTGATTTCTCACTCGGAGCGGCGCCGAAAGTAATGCAATTGCACCATTCCCGCATTTGATGCATTGATACAGTTTCCGGGTCTTCTCCTCCGGCCGGCCGTGCGCGCAAAATTGCCCAACCGCACCCGGAAGCCATGCAAATTCGCATTCTCCCAGGAATGCCGGGCTATCTCCTGAAAATGAGTTTTTCATGTTGGATTGATAAGACTTTGTAACTTCGCGGACCTCGGTAAAACGAGCCGTGATCTTCGCCGCGGCGTTGGGGAGCCAATGCGCGCAATAAAAATTCGGGCCGCCCACTGTCGTGCAGGCAACCGGGCGGAGATTTTATCCGGGAGGCATCATGGCCAAGCAGGTCAAGACACGCGGGATTTGGTACCGCGTGATTCGCGCGGTGATTTTTGCGGCTGTCGCATTGGTGATCGCGGTTGTATTGCTGATCGCCGTGTTGTTAATCTTTCCCCTTTCAAAGGCCGGCAAGGTGGACGATGAGGCAAAGCGCGCCGGCCGCACCGTGAACGACCTGCCGCCCTCGGATGTGGATTACTTCCACGATATGGATCGCGGCCCCAAGGGACAGCCAGACACCTCTCACAATCCGGACGGCACCCTCAAGCTGACCCCGGACGAGGTGAAGGGACGGGATAACTGGATCGTCTGGTCGGGCGGTAACGATCGGTTCTGGGACAAGATTTCGGTGAACAGCGTCGGCATCCTGGATCTTTTGAAGACGATTTCGTCGCATGATGGGCTGCCGGCCAAACACGCGAACCGCTGGGAGCTGCTCGGGCTGGTCAACGACCCCTGCTATGAGGCGCCCACCGGTCCTGACCCGAACCGGTGGGGGCTGTGGCTCGACAAGCGCAAGCCGGAGTGCGCGCCGGATCCCTTCGAGGATGAGGCCAAGTACCCAGGCGTAAAAATTGGCGCTCGCGGCAAGACCTTTGCCGGCGGCAAGAAAGTGGAAGTGGGATCGTATTACGGCTATAACACCGGCATCGTGGGCCTGCGCCTGTTTCCCAATCCGGACTTTGACGAGGCCGCGCAGAAGCACTGGGATCCGGAGAGGTACTACACCGATCCGAAGTATTACAACGATGCAAAGCTGGTGAAGCCCTACCGCGTCGGCATGTCCTGCGGCTTCTGCCATGTCGGCCCGAACCCGCTGAATCCGCCGGCGGACCCCAACAGCCCCAAGTGGGAGAATCTCAGCTCGATGGTCGGCGCCCAGTATTTCTGGGTAGACAAAATCTTCTCGTGGGATGGCGACCAAGGTAAGTATTTCGTCCAGCTCCTGCACACGGCGCGGCCCGGCGCGCTGGATACCTCGCTTGTCTCCACCGATAACATCAACAATCCCCGGACCATGAACGCAATCTACGACCTGAATTCACGGCTGAAGATGGCGCAGAAATGGGGCCAGGAGAAAATTGCCGGCGGGGAACTCAACAACAAGCAATTCAACGATTATGTGCCGCCGACCGACCCGCTTGCTCAGTACTTTACTCCACCGGACTCGGTGCGCACCGCGCATGTGCTGAAGGATGGTTCGGATTCGGTGGGCACGCTCGGGGCGCTGAATCGAGTCTACATAAATATCGGGCTGTTCAGCGAGGAGTGGCTCGAGCATTTCAACGCGCTCATCGGCGGCAAGAAGGTAACGCCGATTGAAATTGCGACCGCGGAAAAGAACTCCGTTTATTGGAAGGCTACCGAAGCGCAGACACCTTACCTTGCCCGGTTCATACTCGCCAGCACCGATGCGCATCATCTTGCGGACGCTCCCGGCGGCTCTGCTTACCTGACCAAGAATCAAGCCCAGCTCAACCGCGGCAAGATTGTCTTCGCTGAGCGGTGCGCCCGCTGTCATTCAAGCAAACTGCCTGAAATGGCGCAGGGCGAAGGCTTGGCCAACTGCGCCGGCAGCGACTACCTCAACTGCTTCGAGCGCTATTGGAAGCTGACGCAGACGGAAGCGTTCAAGGCGAAGATGCGGGAGATTGTCCTGAGCGACGACTTTCTCAAGGATAACTACCTATCGACCGACGCGCGGGTTCCTGTAACTTTGTTGCGCACCAACTCCTGCAGCCCGCTGGCGACAAACGCAATTGCCAATAACATCTGGGATAATTTTTCATCGCAGAGTTACAAGAACCTTCCTTCGGTGGGAACCGTGCCTGTCCGCGATCCTTACACGGGTACAACCACGGACTATCCAATGCCCGCGGGCGGTCGCGGCTACACACGGCCTGCCAGCCTGATCAGCGTCTGGTCCACCGCCCCGCTGTTGTTGAATAACTCCGTGGGGCACTTCGAGTCGAGTCCGTCGGTTGAAGCGCGGATGAGCAGCTTCAATGACTCAATCCACCAACTGCTGTGGCCGGAGACGCGCAAGAAGGACGGCGACCAGGGCACGCCGATCCCAGCCGGGACGCCTCTTTTGAGCGGGCCAGGTCCCAGCCTCATTGATCGCACAACCGAACGCAGTTATCAGCGCGTGCCCACCGGCTATCTGCCCGGGCCGTTGGCGAGTATTCCCGGCACGGAGCAGGCTCTGCTGCCATGGTTGTTCGACGACCAAGGCGCGAAATTCGGGCCTTTCCCCCCGGGCATCCCGGTGGATCTGCTGGCGAATATCGATCTGTTGGGCGACAGCGACAGCGGATGGGACCGGACAGCGCGGAATGCGGAGGTCATCAAATTGCTTCTTTCCTATCAGCACGAGGTGGGCAGCTTGCAGAACCCGACCGACGAGCAGCTAGCGGCCGCCTTCGCAAAAATTGAGCCGAAGCTGTTGGAATTCAGCAAATGCCCGGATTTCATCGTTAACAAAGGACATTATTTCGGCACGGATTTGCTCACCGACCTGCCCGGACTTCCGGGCGAACCCGGACTCAGCGACGCGGACAAGTACGCGCTGATCGAGTTCATCAAGACTTTTTGAGCGCGGTATCACGGCGGAAATTATTGGCGCCGCCAGACGCGGCATTTCGAATCCAGAGCTTGGATGCAATCAGCCTGATTGCATCCAAGCTCTCCTCTAAGAGTTGAGCAACCTCTTGTGCGATGGGGCGACCATGAAGCAAGCGAGTGAGCGGAAAGCCGATTGCGAATATCTGGTGATCGGTTCGGGAGCGGGAGGCGGCACAGTTGCCGCTCGATTGGCTGAAGCCGGCCACAGCGTGATTGTGCTCGAAGCCGGAGGAGATCCGAGAGAACTGCAGGGGGACGATCCCAACAGGCCGGGTGTCAACTGCCTTCCCGAGGACTATGACGTTCCGGTCTTTCACGGCCTTGCCTCGGAAAACTCGGCGATGAGCTGGGAGTTTTTCGTCCGCCACTATGCCAATCTGGCTCAGCAGCAGAAAGACTCCAAGTTTGTCCCTGCCAAGGACGGCGTTTTTTATCCCCGCGCCGGCACTCTGGGCGGCTGCACGGCGCATAACGCGCAGATCCTCATCTATCCGGCAGATGAAGACTGGGATGGTCTCGCGAAATTGACCAAGGACGAGTCCTGGCGCGCCGGCAATATGCGCAGGTATTTCAAGTTACTGGAGAACTGCCATCATCGCCCATTTGACCGCTGGCTCGCGAAACTGACATTTCTCAACCCCTCGCGCCACGGCTGGAGCGGCTGGCTGCAAACGGAGAAGGCCATACCGCTGACCGCTCTCGGCGATGGCCGGTTGCTGATTACCCTGCTTACTTCCGCCATCAAGGCCTTTGAAGAGACCGGTAACCCGCTTGACGACATCAGCAATCTGCTGGAGAGCCAACTGGATCCCAATGATTGGAGGATCGTTCGCAGGAATGCCTCGGGAATCCGGTATACGCCCTTGATGACCCGCAATCATCAGAGATCCGGGAGCCGGGAACGGCTGTTGGATGTAAGCAAGAAGCACGCCCTGCGCATCGAACTCGATGCGCTTGCCACCGAGATTATCTTTGCCGAAGGCACCAACCGCGCCATTGGCGTTAAGTATCAAAAGGGCGCGCGTCTCTACCGCGCCTTCAAAACTCCCGCTGATCAGCCCGGTGAGTCTCGTGAACTCTATGCGTCGAGAGAAGTGATCCTGGCCGGCGGAGCCTTCAACACTCCGCAATTGCTCATGCTCTCCGGGATTGGTCCTGCAGCTCACCTGAAAGCGATGGGCATCCCGGTACGCATTGCCCTCGACGGCGTCGGGCAGAATCTCCAGGACAGGTACGAAGTGGGTGTTGTCAATCGGATGAGCAAGCAGTGGGAGGTGCTCAATGGAGCGAAATTCTCCAACGACGACCCTCAATACAAACAATGGGAAGAGGATATAAAGAGCAGCGATCCGTTAGCCAAGAGTGTCTATAGCTCGAATGGCGCGGTACTGGCAGTTATCCGGAAATCGAGCAAGGTCCAGCCTGTTCCCGATCTGTTGTGCTTTTCGTTGCTCGGCTATTTCAGAGGATACTGGCCCGGCTACTCCGCCGAGTTTGCCAAAAAGCTGGACTACCTTACCTGGGCCGTCTTGAAGGGACATACAGTCAACCGGCGTGGAGAAGTGCTGCTGCGCAGCGCCAACCCGCTCGACATGCCCCTGGTGAATTTCCACTATTTCGAGGAAGGCACCGGCGGGGGAGACGAAGACCTGAACGCGGTGGTGGATGGAATCAAATTTGTCCGCACCATGACCCGCGATCTCAAGATTGCAGGCTTGATAGCGGAAGAGGAATTACCCGGAGACCAGTTGCAAACCGACGAGCAGTTGCGCGAGTTTGTGCGCAATAATGCCTGGGGGCATCATGCCTCCTGCACTTGCCCGATTGGCGAGAAAGAGGAAGGCGGAGTGCTCACCAGCGATTTCAAGGTCCATGATACCGAGGGGCTGCGCGTGGTGGACGCCTCGGTATTTCCCCGTATCCCAGGTTTATTTATTCTCAGCGCGGTCTTCATGATCGGCGAGAAGGCAGCAGATGTCATTTTGAAACAGACGACGGGCGCATCGTCTTTCGGCGTAATGGCGACGATCGCAAGTTTTACGGACAGGTTTAAGCAGAAGCTGAATTCTTAGGCCAGCTTCCCGCGCGCCTTTATTGCGAGACTGTCGCGAGCCGCAGGAAGTCGAATCTTTGGGCTATCAGTTTACGTTTCCCACTCGGAGCCGTAATATAGAACCTGAACTCCCGGGCAAACCCTTGGGAGTGGGGAACGTATCGTACACGCTCAGTCTGGTAGCGTCGCTTTGTGATCTTCATACCACCCGGCCAGGGAGGAATCACAAGGAGATAACCAGAGCCGCAATGGTTTTCCGTGTAGCCGATCGTCTCTAGTTGACAACGCAACTCACTGATTGTAAATAGGTTGCGGGAGTAGTTCAGTGGCAGAACGTCAGCTTCCCAAGCTGAATG
>CAZHKN010000076.1:0-18059 GCA_964532725.1 uncultured Occallatibacter sp. | reverse complement strand
AAGCGGACACTTCACTTGCTACCACCTCCGGACATATCATGTGCTACTGACAGGCGGAGTTGTGCCTCATTGACAAAGAATGAAGTTCGAACCATACTGAGGCCACTTGAGTATTTCCGATTCACTTGTTGACTTCGTAAAATCGCGCAGTGTGAATTTTCTTTATGAACAATTCACCTGATCTCCAGGTCTCGATACATACCGAATAAAAAATGATCTCGCTGTTCTTCCCCGGCGGTCGTGAGCATTCCGTAACTGAGTCTCAAATCATGAGGTCGTGAGATGAGAACTTCATTCAGGCGCGAAGTGACGATGTTTCTGGCACTGGCTTGCTTGATCTGCGCAGCGGGCAAGCAGATGCGCGTTGACGCGGCCCAGGAACCTGCTTCCGGCGCGACGGAGAACACTGTCCCCAACGATCCATTTCTGAATAGCAATGGATTGATCCCACAGGCAGCGCAATATCAAGGACCTTTCTTCCACCTGAACCATGATTGGCCCACACAGCCGCTGCCTGCGCTTGAAGATCCTCCGTGGTTGAAGGCGACTGGCGGGGGCGCAATCAACACCCAGAACGCGCCGGCATATGTTGCAGCGCTGAAAGAGTATGTGAGCGTCAATGCCCGCTTGCTGTTGCTGGATTACGCGCATTGGGACGCGGCGAAGGCGCACTGGTACAACGAGCCGTGGCTGGGGTCAACGCGCGAGAGCATTCACGGAATGTATCCCGCCGGGCAGTTTGGGTCCTCGATCTTTCCGGGTACAGGGTTGAAGGCCACCTTCGATACGCATGTGCTCACGTATTACGATGAACGGGCTGCTTACACACTCAGCAAAGTGTGGGGAGCGGATGCAATGAACCCCTCGATTGAGACAGATAAATTTCAGTTCCCAGAGGGTTCGGTGATTGTGAAGGCGGCGGCCTTTGTCTCCGATGATCCGAGTATGCAGAAGGATTGGTGGCCAGCGACGGAGGGCGCGGCGGCATGGCCGATTTATACAGCGATTCCAGAACGGTGGCCGGGAAGCGCGGCGTTGCTGACCGCCTACGTGATGCAGTTCGACATCATCGTAAAAGACCGGGTGGCATCGCCAAAGACAGGATGGGTTTTTGCGACGCTGGTCTATGACCGCAAGGCGCAAGGCGATGCATGGGAGAAGATGGTTCCGCTGGGCGCGATGTGGGGCAATGATCCCGGCGTAGATTCGGCCGCGAATCCCAAAGCGCAGCTTGAGGAGACCTGGATCAACCCAGAGGCTCCGAAATATTCAAAGGAAACATTGGGGTGGGGCGGTCGGCTCAGCGGCCCGAATGACGGCGGGAGAAACGACATTCAGGTGGGCAAGAAGGAGATGGAGAATCACCCGAATTCATCGTGCATGAGCTGCCACGGACCCGCCGAGTGGCAACCGGCACAACATAAGCAGATTTCATTTTTGCTACCCTCTTATGCGAACCAGCAATCGGGCGCTCCGCCTTACAAAACCTGCCCCGATGGCAAGCCGAGCGACGAGGATGTTTGTTCGCCTCAACCGGGATCGTCGGAGTGGTCGCGCTGGTTTGAGGACCGGCCAGGAACAGAGCCACAGGATTCCGGCACTGGCTCAGTGGCCACGGATTACGACATGGTCTTCGCCTTCAAGACGCTGCCCATGTGGTGGAAGGCGACTGGCGCAAAGGATGCGGCCATGCCGTTTGCGTTGCGAACGCTGCGGCACGGAGCGGAGGTTCCTGCGCAGTTTAACGAATACAGCGGCGCGCCGCTCAAGGCTCCTCCCAAGGGAGCAGGCACGCCGGGTGTGCCCAGGGCAATGCACTGGTAGCAGATGAGAAATGTCAGTGAATCTTTTTCCGGCTAAAGAAAAGTCATTCCCGCAGCGGAATCAGTTCGCCGCGCTCTCATGCCGGCTTCAGGTCCTAGCAGCGCGCAGCATCGTATACTCGTCAACAACGGCAGAAAAATGATTGCGCCGGAAGGCGATGAGATGATTGCACACAGCGATTGGAAGCAGGGCAAGATTTTTGAGGGAGTTGCGGAGAACGGCAACCGGGTGCTCTTTGATGCCGACCCTTCACACACGGCGGGGCCGAGTCCGATGGAAGCGGTGCTGATGGCGCTTTGCGGCTGCACCAGCGTGGATGTGGTTTCGATTTTGCAGAAGAAGCGACAGCCGCTGAGCGGCCTGCGCGTATCCGCAGCAGCCATGCAGAGCGAGACGGCTCCGCGGGTTTTCACTCATATAAAACTGACCTATGCGGTGAGCGGCCAGCTCAGCCGCAAGGCCGTGGAAGATGCTGTCGCTCTGTCCAAGGATAAGTATTGTTCGGTCTCGAAAATGCTGGAAAAAGCGGCAGAGATCGAATACGAGATCGTCTACCTGGACGGAGAGCCGGAACCATGAGACCGGTTATACGTCCGATCAAGAATTTTTTTCAGATTGCTTCGCTGATCATGCTGCTGGTAACGGTGGCGTTGCTTTCGGCGATCACCACGATGCATTTTGCAATTCATGGCGCCGAGGTGCAGGTGCCCGCGCTGAAAGGCATGACGGTTGCCGACGCGCGCAGCCAGACGGCTGGCCTCGGTTTGAATCTCGAAGTTGACAACCGATATTATTCGTCCGATGTCGCGGCCGGGCATATTTTGTCGCAGTCGCCTCCGCCCGCAACCGTGGTCCGCCGGGAGTGGCGAGTGCGTGTAGCCGAAAGCCTGGGTCCACAAAAGGTGGATGTACCGGAGACGGTGGGCACGGATGAACGGCTGGGCGCGCTCAAGCTCCGCCGTGCAGGACTTGAGATCGGCGCGACGGCGCAATTGCCATCGAGCAGCGCTGTTGCCGGCATGGTGCTGGCGCAAGATCCGCCAGCGCACGCGCAAGGCATTGAGCGGCCCAGCGTGAATCTTCTTGTGGCTGCACCCAGCGACGAGCAGCCCGACGGCTTTGTGATGCCGGCATTGGTTGGGATGCCTGTGGTTGCGGCACAAAAACAGTTGGCCGATGTGGGCATGACGGTGCTGCCGCCGGTCTATGCGGATGTTCCTGTAGGCCAGGTGGGCAATCCAGGCGCGCTTCCGCGTCCACCTGTCAATCCCGGCGCGGTAATTGCGCAGGAGCCGTTGGCCGGGAGCCGCGTTGATTTGAGCACCGCCGTGAAGTTGACGGTGGCGAAGTAGCAGATTAGCGAGTCAGCAGGTTAGCTAGTTAGCACGGCAGCGCTCATGGACCTGCGGCGCGTTGATGGCGGAATCATTCTGCCGCTTCGCGCATCTAAAATTTATTCATGACGCGACAAGCCGGTGATCAGCAACCTCTGGGCGGTGACACCGCCGAGCGCAGCAACTTTGCGCACGCAGGCCGCGCTTTGCGTCATCGCAACTTCCGCCTTTTCTTTGCCGGCCAGAGCATCTCGCTGATCGGCTCGTGGATGACACGGGTCGCGACCTCCTGGCTGGTTTACCGCCTCACCAAATCGCCGCTGCTGCTGGGAACGGTGGGCTTTGCCGGACAGATCCCTACCTTTCTGCTTGCGCCGATCGCCGGAGTCATTGTTGACCGCATCGACCGCCGTCTGTTGCTGATTGGCACTCAGGCGCTGGCGATGGCGCAGTCGCTTGCATTGGCTTGGCTCGCACTCACCAATCGCATCAACATCACGGAAGTGTTGGCACTGAGCGTACTGCAAGGCATCGTCAACGCATTTGACATGCCCGGACGGCAGTCCTTTCTGGTGCAGATGGTCGAAGACAAGGCTGATCTCTCGAATGCCATCGCCATCAACTCATCAATGGTGAACGCAGCGCGGCTTGTCGGTCCTGCGTTGGCCGGCATGTTGATTGCCGCCACCAATGAAGGCTGGTGCTTTGCCGCGGACGGCATCAGTTACATTGCGGTGATTGTATCGCTCCTGCTGATGCGCATCCATGCGGTGAGGCCTGTGAGCACAACAACTACAATGGTCGCGCAACTGCGCGAGGGTTGGACGTATGTTGCAGCCTCCGCGCCGATTCGCACAATCCTCTCGCTCTTTGCGCTGCTCAGCCTGATGGGCTGGCCGTTCATGGTGCTGATGCCGGTGTTTGCTGCTCAGGTGTTGCATGGCGGGCCGCATACGTTGGGCTTTTTGATGGGCGCTGTAGGCGTGGGTTCGCTCACCTCGGCGCTGGCAATGGTGATGCGTCGCTCGGTGCGCGGCCTCGCCAGAATGCTTCCGCTTGCCGCGGCGATCTTTGGCGCGGGGCTGATCTGCTTTGGTGTTTCCAGTGTACTGTGGCTCTCCATGCTGACGATGCTGGTGACGGGCTTCGGCATGATGCAGGGCATGACCGCGAGCAACACTATCTTGCAAACGCTTGTGGATGAAAAGATGCGCGGACGCGTAATGAGTTACTATACGATGGCCTTTGTGGGCATGGCGCCCTTTGGCAGTTTGCTGGCGGGCGCAATGGCCCACGTTCTGGGAGCACAGCGCACAGTGATTGTGAGCGGCATTGCCTGCATCGTGGGTGGGCTGTGGTTCTGGACGCAGCTCAAAAATGTGCGCGCGGAGATGTGGCCCATCTACCGGCAGATGGGGATTATTCCGGATGCGAAGATTGTGATTGAAGAAGGGGCGGAGGGGTGAGCGGCATAGCGAGTCAGCAGATCAGCCCGATGCATCGTGTGTCCGGTTTACGATTGTTCAAGAAAGCAGGTTTCCAATGGGATTGAGTGAAGACAAAGCGCACGTCGCGTTGCAGGAGAAAGAGCTGCGACTACCTGGCCTTGATACACAGGTTGCCTGGGAGCTCGGATCGCGGTTGCGGACTCTCGCGCTGGATCGAGGACTCGCCGTGGTCATCGATGTGCGGCGCTTCGGCCAGCCATTGTTTTATGCGGCCCTCGAAGGAACTACGCCCAGCAATGCCGAGTGGGTGCGGCGCAAGAGTAACGTAGTGGCAAGGTTTCACTCCAGTTCGTACCTTGTCGGCCTGGGTCTCAAGGCAACCAACGAGACTCTCGCGGAAAAGCATGGACTACCCATCGCCGATTATGCCGCGCATGGTGGCTCGTTTCCCTTACACGCCGTGGGTGCGGGTGTAATTGGTTCCGTGACTATTTCCGGCCTGCCGCAACGCAGCGATCATGAACTGGTGGTCGAGGCGCTGTGCGGATTGTTGGGGAAGAGCTATGAGGATATGAAACTGAGAGCGGAATAGCTTCTGAGCCAGTCAGCAGGTCAGCGAGTTACCAAGCCAGTTTGTGAACTTTCAGGAAATGCGTTCGAGCATTGCTACAAAAAATCCATCCGTATGAAATGCGCCGGGGAGCAGGCGCAGATAGCCTTCGTGTGTGATGCACTGGTGCAGCCGCTGCACGCCTTCAGCGGTAAGGATCTTCCCGGCGGACAATTCGTTGATGCGCGATTCGAGCGGAACTAGCCGGGCCTTTGGATTTTCTGCAAGCACAGCGGCAATGATCTGCTCGTTCTCCTCTGGCTCCAGCGAGCAGGTGGAGTAAACCACGCGGCCACAGGGGCGGACGGCGCGCAGGGTGGCACGAAGAATTTCCCTCTGTTTATCGGCCTGTCGCGCAAGGTCTTCGATGCGCAGCCGGTGGCGAATCTCCGGGTTTCGGCCCAGCGTTCCAGTGCCGCTGCAGGGGACATCGGCGAGAACCAGATCGAAAGTTGAGTCCTCGCTGAGTGCGGTTGCATCGGCATGTCTGCACTCAACACGGTCGCCGAGATGCGCGAGACGTTGCTGTAATTGGTCGAACCGATTGGTGCTGGATTCCAGGGCTACGATGCGTGCCTGCGGGTTGCGTTCGGCGAGTAGGAGGGTCTTTCCGCCTGGAGCAGCGCAGGCATCTAAGATGCTTTCTATCTGTTGATCGGAGTTTGTGCCCACTATCTCCGCCACCAACTGCGAACCTTCATCCTGCAAGCGCACGCGGCCTTCGCGGCAGGCAGCCGTGGCAGCTATGTCTCCGGAGACAACGGTGCGGGCGCGGGTGAGTAATTCTCCGGGTTCGAGAAGGATGCCTGATTGCATGAGTTCAGTTTCAACAGAGGGGCTTGTCAGGCGAATGGTGCTGGATGGTTGGCTCTGGCCGTGATGGCAGATGGCTCGGGCGGTTTGGATACCGAAGAGATTTATCCAACGCTCGATGAGCCAAAGGGGATGAGCCTGGGCAAGAGCCAACTCCGTTGCGGGTTCTTCCGCAATATGCAACGGTGGTGTGGTAGCCAGTTTGCGCAGGACCGCGTTCACCATGCCCGAGGCGAATTTATGACCGGCTTGCTTGGCTAGTTCCACGCTCTCGTCAATCGCTGCGCGGGCGGGGATGCGATCCAGATAGAGCAATTGAAAAGCGCCGAGACGCAGTGCGATGCGAATCTCCGCATCCAGTTTTGCATTGGGTTTTGTGAGCAGCGATTGCAGCCGGTGGTCGAGGAGAATCTGCCAACGTAGTACGCCGAGAACCAGCGCTGTTGCCAGGTTGCGGTCGGGTGAAGAGAGCGCGTCAATGGCTGTGCTGCGCAGCAACTCATCGGAATGTGACTGGCCGCGCTCAACGGTGAGCAAAATCTGGAATGCGGCTTTACGTGCGGCGGAAATGATGGCCGGAGTCTTCTTTTGTGTGGGCTTGTGTGCCTTGCCGCGCGCGGATGATTTTTTCGGCGGAGTCATTGTGTTGCGATCCCAAGGCGCGTGTTGGCGGCAAGCGGATTACCGCGCAGAAATTCGGCGGCCGTGAGGCGCTTTTTGCCTTCGAGTTGAACTTCAATGAACTCAAGCCAGGTGTTGGCAGCGCAGGCGACGAAGAGGCGGTGGTCCTCTATATGAATCTGACCAGGCTGGCTTGGGAAAGAAGTAGAAAAGGGTGGAGTGTGCTCAGCGTTGAGCCGATGAACAATCAGCTTCTTACTATCAAGTGTTGTGAAGGCTCCGGGCCAGGGCTGAAATCCGCGCCAGCGATTGTGCAGCTCAGTGGCAGTGCGATTCGCAAAATCCATGCACCCGTCTTCGCGGTCGAGCAATGGGGCAAAGGTGGCGAAGGCATGATTCTGCGGCTGTGGCTGGAGGGTTGCGTTGGCCAAGCCAGTGAGTGTTTCGACGATGAGCGGAGCGCCGGCATGAGCCAACGTGTCGAAAAGATCAAGGGCGGTTTGCTCAGGCGAGATGACCTGTGTTTGCTGAAGCAGGATCGGGCCGGTGTCGAGTCCTTCTTCGAGGAGCATTGTGGTGTTGCCGGTAAAGGCGTCGCCCATTGCTACTGCCCATTGAATGGGCGCTGCACCGCGATACTTGGGCAACAGAGACGCGTGCAAGTTGATGCAGCCGTGCTTGGGCAGCGCCAGCATCCACGGTGGGATGATTCGCCCGTAGGCGACAACGATGATTGCATCGGGCGCGATGGATTCAAGCTGCCCGCGGAACTCGGCATTGGCGCGAATTTTGTCCGGCTGCGCGACCGGGATACCAGCGGCCAGTGCGGCCTGCTTGACGGGCGGCGCGGTAAGTTGCTGACTGCGGCCTACCGGGCGGTCAGGCTGCGAGACGGCAAGAACGATTTCGTGGCCCGCATTTAATAGCGCTTCGAAGGTTGGTACTGCAAAGCCCGGGGTTCCGCAGAAGACGAGTTTCATTGGACTCCAAAACGAGCGCGCCGGTTGAGGTTTGTGGACTCCCAGGCCTATTGCTTGGGTGAGTGCCAGCGGGCTACCACTCGCCGGCGCGAATCAGCTTGCGAATCTTGCGTTGCACGAGATCGCGTTTGAGGGCGCTCATGCGGAAGATGAACAGCATACCGTCGAGGTGGTCGATCTCATGCTGCATGCAGCGCGAGAGCAGCTCTTCGCTGTCGCGCTCGAACCACTTGCCGTATTCGTCCTGGGCGCGAATGCGCACCTTGGCCGCGCGCTGCACCTTTTCACGAATCTCCGGGAAGCTCAGGCAGCCTTCCTCTTCGTAGAGCTTGCCTTCGCGGAAGGTGATCTCCGGATTGACGAGCACCAGCCTCTGCGCGGGGTCTTTGCCCATACTGAGGTCAATTACCGTGACGCGCTTGGAGACGCCCACCTGCGGCGCGGCCAAGCCAATGCCCTGCGAGGCGTAGGTGGTCTCAAACATATCGGCGACCAGCTTGCGCAGCTCGTCGTCGAATTCAGTTACTGGCTCGCCGGGCTTGCTTAGCACCGGCTCGGGGTATTTCACAATCGTCAGGATCATTGCAGTCTGTCAGTAGCTCCGTATCTGTTCGATGTACCCGGCGAAATTGCGTTGCAGTTCAAGGGCTGAGTCGCCGCCGAATTTTTCCTGGGCGACGCGGGCGATGGTGAGCGCCACCATTGCTTCGGCCACTACGCCCGCCGCCGGCGCTACGCAGATGTCACTGCGCTCATAGCTTGCGCTGGTGGACTCGCGAGTGTCAAAGCGCACCGACTCCAGCGGGCGGCGCAGCGTGGAGATGGGCTTTTGATAGGCGCGGACGATGATGTCTTCGCCGTTGGAGACGCCGCCTTCGAGCCCGCCGGCGTTGTTCTGGTCGCGGACAAAGCGGGTGGGCTTGCCGTTGGGTTCGGCTGCGTAATGAATCGGGTCATGGACTGTGGAGCCGAAGGACTCGGCGGCCAGCACACCGCGGCCAATTTCCACGGCCTTGATGGCCTGAATGCTCATCACGGCGGCGGCTAGTTGGCCGTCGAGGCGCTCGTCCCAGTTGACGTAGGTGCCGAGTCCGGCGGGCGCGCCATGGACGACGACTTCAACCACGCTGCCGACCGTATCGCCAGTGCGCGCGGCTTCTTCGACCTCTTCCTTCATGCGGGCTTCGGTTTCAGGGTCGATGCAGCCGAGAACGACTTCATCGCGGAGGGCGAGGGCGGCGATCTCCTCCCACTTGGCGGCGCGGGGCAGTTCAGCACGGCCTACGCGGATGACATGGCTGAGAACCTCAATGCCGATGGTGCGGAGATAGAGCTTGGCCAAGGCCCCTGCGGCTACGCGCGCGGTGGTTTCGCGGGCCGAGGCGCGCTCCAACACATAGCGGGCGTCGGGGAAGTTGTATTTGAGCGCGCCGGCGAGGTCGGCGTGGCCGGGGCGGGGGGAGGCGACGGCCTGATGCTTGGCCGGGTCGCCGGCCTCTACCGGGAGCTTCTCTTCCCAGTTCTTCCAGTCGCGGTTGACCAGCTCGATGGCGATGGGCGCACCGATGGTTTTGCCGTGGCGTACGCCGCTGAGGATGTGGGCCTTGTCGGTTTCAATCTTCATGCGCCCGCCGCGGCCATAGCCCTGCTGACGCCGCCACAGTTCACGGTTGACGAATTCGAGATCGACGGGGACACCGGCAGGAAGGCCGGAGACCAGCGCAATGAGGGCCTCTCCATGCGACTCCCCGGCAGTTGAGAAACGAATCATATTCTCTTCATTGTAATGGGAAAAGACAGGGACTAGGGACTAGGGAATAGAGACTGAGAAAACGCAGTGAATTTACCGACGCCAGATGATTGCGAGACAATACCTGCATAAAAATCGAACGAAGGGATAGACATGCGGATGAGGAAGATGATGATTGCCTACTGGATAGCGTTGTTCTTTGCAACCGCGCAAGGGCAGAACGGGCAACGTTTTGTGGTGCTGCCGGAGAGCGAATCAAAGGCAGTTGCGGACTTCTATCCGAGGACCGGCGCCGAGAAAGTTGGCGGTAGCTGGCAAGCCACAACAACGGATATTGATGGCTTGGAAGCCAATCTATCTCAACTTTCAGAATTAAGGCGAAAAACTGGAAGGTGGCTTTGCGCATCGAGCATCCAGAGAAGTATTACCGGCAGTATGTGGCTATTCTACAGGGAGGTCAAAGGAGAATTTTTGTCAATGTATTCTGCGGCGATGTCACTCCTACGTCCGAGCCGTCGCCGGAGTGGAAGCAACATTTGGAAATCATCATGGACGGGGGAACATGCGTCTGGTACGCGCTGTACGATCCAACTTCCGGTAAGTTTATAGACCTGGAAATTAATGGCCGAGCATGAAAATCATTACAGGCTGTTTCATAACCGAATCTGGTGCATTGCGGGCTGTTTCCTCAGGGGCTAAAGCCCGCGATTTTACTGGCTCCGTGGCGGCACGGCTGATGCCGTGCCCTTTCAAAACCGGGTTATGAAACAGCTTCTAGTGAAATCGCTCTCCTCGATAGTCAAAATTAGCTGACAACTGATACGGCCTACTCCCTAGACCGAACCCGATGTTTACAGCTTTGACGACTTTCTCCGCGACAAGGAGACGGTCCGGGATGGCGTAGCCAATCCTACCGAGGTGAGGTACCTGACGGGTGACGAACGTACTGCTTTTTTTCGTGCCAACTCAGAATTTATCGGTACGGAAGTTCAATATTGAACTTTATCTGCCCCAGGCAGCGATACAATTCTGCTGAATCGATGTCAATAAAAGCGGCTCCGGTTTTACGCTGTGGAACGTAACCGGACAAAGTGAAGTGAAATGCAGAATTGCCTTGGTAGAGAAGACAGAGTCAGCCGCCGGACCGTGCTGTATGGTTTGGGAGCCCTTGCAGGGCAATCTTTGCTGGCAGGTTGCGGGGCGGCAAGCAGCAGCGGCGGCGCGACGAGCGCCGATGTCTCCCAGCCTGTGCCGAGCGGACCGCTGACGCAGGGGAGCGTGACGGTTTCGAGCAGCAGCGGCGCCTCAATCGGGGCAGGATTTACCGGATTGAGCTACGAAAAAGGCGCATTTTCCTCGCAGCCGCTGTTTGCCGGAACAAACACCGACTTGATTGGAATGTTCAAGCGTCTGGGGACGAGCCTGCTGAGAATTGGCGGCAACACCGTGGACACGACGGTTTGGAATGCAAGCGGGCCGGGGCAAACCTCAGGCCAGGTGGCGCCAGCGGACGTGGATGGCCTGGCGGCCTTTTTGCAGGCAACAGGTTGGCAGTGCCTTTACGGCGTCAATCTTGGTGGAGCGGCCACAGGCGCGACAACCCCGGCACTGGCGGCGGCTGAAGTGGCTTATGCAGTGGAGACACTGGGTTCCAGCTTGTATGGCATAGAAATCGGCAACGAGTGCGATCTGTATGGCAGCTCCTACTACAAGAACGGATGGACGCTCTCAGAATTTGAGGCGCTTTGGGAGTCGTTCCGCATGGCAATTCTGGCAGCCGCGCCCGGCGTGGTGCTTACCGGCCCGAGCTCCGCGTCAGGCATCAACTACTGGACGACACCGTTTGGCGAGTATGCCACAAAGAAGCAGATTGCGCTGCTGACGCAACATTACTATCGCGGCGCGGGCAATGATCCTTCCTCCACCGCGGCAAAACTGGTGAGCGTTGACACGGCATTGCCGGGTTACTGCCAGGCGCTTCAGGCGGCAGCGGTGAAGATTGGCATCCCGTGGCGAATGAACGAAACGAACTCCTTCTTCTACGGCGGCGCCAGCGGTGTGAGCGATAGCTATGCCTCATCGCTATGGGTGATCGACCATTTGGCCACAATTGCGCTGAACGGTGGAGCTGGCGTAAATATGCACGGCGGCGGAAACTACACAGGCTACACTCCGATCGCCGATAGCAACGGAGTCGTAATTGGCGCGCGCCCGGAGTTCTACGGTCTATTGATGTTTACCCTGCTGGGGCAGGGCGAAATGCTGGCCACCGATGTAAGCGCGGGTGGTCTGAATGTAACGGCATACAGCGTGCAGCCGAACGGAGGCGGAGTGAATATCCTCCTGGTGAATAAGGATTCGGCCCAGAATGTGGAGGCGAGTATTACCTGCGGGCAGAGGGTGAGACAAGCCACTCTGCTGGAAATGACAGGTCCAGGGCTGTCCGCAATAAGCGGCGTGACGATCCAGCAGGCCAGCGTGAACGCGGATGGGAGCTTTACGCCGGGTGCGCCGTACCTAGCACCGCAAATTAACGGCGATGCCGTGACCTGCTATCTTCCGGCATTGAGCGCTGTGCTGCTACAAGTCACTTAGCGCAAAACAGAGTACCTGTCTTCTGTTGAGTTTCGTACAAGGTCACGTAACGGTGAAAGGCAGGGATCAGGGATCAAGGGTTAGGGGGTTAGGGAACAGCACATTCTCGATTCCCGTTTGTCTTTCTCTAATTACCGGGTATATTACTGGATATAGAGAAGAGGCGGTCATGGCTCTCAGCCCTCAAAAACGCGCGCTCGCCAATTACCGCAAACGCCTCACGCAACGAGGAATGGCCCGCTTCGAGGTCCTGGGACTCTCGACCGACCGCGAACTCATCCGCTCCCTGGCCCGGCAGTTGGCCGAAGACAATCCACAATCGGAGCAGATTCGCGCCTCTGTGCATCGCAGCCTCCAGCCGCAGCCGCCTAACAAGGGCAATATTCTGGCCGCATTGCGCCGTTCTCCGCTCGTCGGAGCCGATCTCAACCTCGCTCGTCCACACATTGAGGCCAGAAAGATCGATCTGTGACCCTCTACCTGCTCGACACCAACATTCTCAGCAACGTCACCAAGCCCGCGCCCTCCGAGCCGCTTCTCGCCTGGATGGCGGAACGGGCCGATGAGCATCTCTTCATCGCCTCTCTGGTGGTTGCGGAAATCTGGTTGGGCGTCCTGGGTGCGCCCGCTGGCAAAAAGCGCGCTCAGTTAGAAAAGTGGTTCAAAGGTCCCGAGGGTCCGCAGGCCTTGTTCGCAGGCCGTATTCTTCCCTTCGACGAGAGGGCCGGTTCAATCTGGGCGCGCCTCATGGCCGAGGGAGAAAAAGCCGGCCAGCCGCGCAGCGCGTTGGACATGATCGTCGCGGCCATCGCCGAAGCCAACCATTGCACCGTGGTCACTGACAACGAAAAACATTTTTCCGGGCTGAGGTACATCAATCCGATGAGGCCTCACAGTGGATAAGCGGTCCCATTCCAATCGCGGTTCACAAACTCCAGATCAGTCGGCACACCGGCAGGCAGCCCCGAGACCTGCGCGATCAGGGCCTCTCCGTGCGACTCCCCGGCAGTTGAGAAATGAGTCATTATTTTTATTGTGGCGGGGACGGTTGGTAAACCGGGAGCGAGTTGCAGGGCAATTCGGAGAACTGCGCGTTTCTCCATGTTCCGCACACTGACCTACCAAAGATATCGCATCCAGAGTTGGTGAAGATTGAATACTATGCCATCGGCGAATTTACAATTAATCCATGCAGGGAACTTGGGGTGAACTCGCAAAATGGTATCCAGAAAGTGCCCGGGACTTTCAGAATCTTAAGCACTTCCTAGCTCTTATTGAAGGCGGTTTAAAGACGCGAAATGGTCGACTTCAAAACGCGCTTGGAACCCAGCACTTAATTCTTTCCCAGCAGTTGTCCGGTATCTTCATGCTGGCAAAGTCAGGAACGTGGTTGGCAATTCCGCCACTGGTATCAAGTGTTTTTCAGATCGCAATCCAAGGTATTTACTTGTCGGAACATCCTAACCGCGTCACTGACTTCGTCGAATTTAGTTGGTATGAAACTCACACGGAATCAGAGCCAATTGAAGCAGACGGACTCAATGCTGATATTGCAAAAGGAATAAATGAGGACAGGAAAAACAAATTTGAAAAGCTGCATTTGGGATATCAGCACAAGACCTCCTGGCACGATCACGACGTAGATTCGCTCGCGGAAGCGGTTGGGATGGCCTATCTCCTTCCTGTCTACCACTCGACAAATCGACTCGCGCAGGGAAGCCCTATTGAGTTTATGACCAACGGCAAAGGAGGTCGTCTGCGGTTTGATCGCCATCGAGAGATCACTACACCCGCCATGGCAGTCGACCGTTCCTTTGTTATGGTCTGTCATTCAACGTACCATTTCTACCGAGCAGTGCTGAGTGCATTCGATGTTTCAAACGAAATGATCCTCCATGCCTTTGAAGTTTTTAAAAGCACACTAGCGCGAGAGTCGGACTCGTAGATGTACAAGCCAGAAGTTCTGCAGGTGGCCTATCCTGTGCACAGAAAACGTACAGGGGGTAGATAAGTTTTCTAACGATTATTTCCGCTTCACGGGCAAACCGCCCGCAGGCCGGGCAGGTTCTCGAAATCCTTCAGGTTGGCAGTCAGCAGAGCATAGTCGTTTTCGAGCGCCTGAGCGGCGATCCAGAGATCGTTGACCCTGGTTCGCGGCGACCGGCCGGTCTGCTTCATGTAGGCGGCCAAGATGCCGAAGGCGGAGGCCGTCAGCGAAGTGACATCGAGAACAGGCCGCTGCTGCAAAGTGCGCAAGGTGAGCGTGCGCTGCATCCGCGCTGCCGGATCGGCGCACGACTCGACGCCAAAGCTCAGTTCGCCCAGCGAGATCACCGAAATGTAGACCGGCGCATCCCCGGCAGCCGCGACAACCGCTTCACTCGAAATTTGCCCGCCGGCCAGCCCAACCCAGATCGAGGTGTCGAAGATCATCCCCACGGGTTGCGAACCTCTTCATCGAATTCTCCACGGCTATCCTTGAGCCAGGAATCGCCCTGGGCACACGTCAGCTTTCCCGCGAGGCCGGCGACGGCCTGGGCAGCGGTCATGGTGCGCCTCGCGGGTACAATATGGGCGATTGCGGTGCGGTTCCGCATTACGGTGACAGTTTCGCCGGTCAGAATCTCTTCCAGAACAGCGCCCGTCTTGCGAGCCAAATCTGAAGCGCTGATGATCTGCATCTTCCACCTCTCCACAATCAATACGCAACAATACTGCAAATACATATTATCTGTATTTTGCATACGAGGGAATACCCCCTCCCATTCTTCGGTTTTGCAGTATGCCCGCGGCGCGTGGCTGCTGCACCCCACCACCGCACCTGAATCAATCCGCCAGCGGATTGACCACCTGCACCGTCCCGTAGCGCTGGCCCGCGGCCAAATCCTCTGAGTAGAGAATGGATGCGCCGGCCTCTTCGGCGGCTTGCAGAATCAGTGCATCCCAGAAAGAGGTTTTGAAGCGCATTTCAATATCCAGCGCTCTCAAGATCGACTCGTGGGTGTTGGTGACAACTTCCCAGGTGGAGTACTCGCGAATCAGGAGTCTCACTTCATCCGACGGCAGGGGATTGGCGGCCTTGCGCCGCAGGTTGAAGCAGAGTTCCTGCAAGACCTGCGTGCTGAGGACACCATTGCCCGCCTCCCACCGCTCTTCGATGAGTTTGCGGGCGCGCAGGTGTTTGTCGCCGGCGGTTCGGTCGTGCGCGTAGAGCAGAATGTTGGTATCGATGAAGAACTTAGCGCTCATACAACTCGTCGCGCGAGGCGGGCGCGGTCCAGTTCAGATCGAAGCCGGTTCGCAGCCGTGCCAAGGCGCTGCGGCGTGCTTTCTCGAATCCCTTGCGCTCGCGCACGGCCTGCTCAAGCTGCCCCGCAACCAAGGCGCTGATCGAGGTGTTTTCCGTTGCGGCAAGGATACGCGCCTCGCGCAAGAGCGCAGTGTCGATTTTGAGCGTGACGTTGGATTTCATGGCAACACCGTTTAGCGTGTAGCACGATTTTATGTGCTACAGACAGGATTCGCAACCGGAGAAACGGCGCGGGAAGAGGCCAATTGATGACGAGCTTCCTGCCGGGGCTGAGGACGGGCTTCAAGATCCCTGTTCTCTGGGGTACCATCTACTGCATGGCCTACTTCCTCTTCAAGACCGAGCCCGATGTTTACAGCTTTGACGACTTTCTCCGCGACAAGGAGACTGTCTGGGATGGCGTCACCAATCCAACTGCCGTGAAATACCTGCGCGAGATGAAAGCCGGTACCAAGTGGATCTTCTACCACACGGGCGAAGAGCGCACCGCCGTGGGTACCGGAAGCGTGACCAGCGTCGATCCCACAGATCCCAAAGTCCCCATCGTCAGGGTCAAGGCTGGCAAGCGGCTCAAGGAGCCGAAGACGCTGGCCGCGATCAAGGCCGAGCCGTTGTTTGCGCAGTCGCCGCTGGTGATTATCGGGCGGCTGTCGGTGGTTCCGCTGACTGAAGACCAGTGGCACTGGTTTCTTGATTGACCACCTGCGGTGGGGCCAATCGCTCGCTCTTCGCTCGCAGCAGATTTGTGGCTTTCCGGTAGAACCCAAGTGCGATGGACCGGGGGGTATCCAGGCTTTATCGAGTGTGTCAAGATATGGTAAGATTTCCTTGTTTCCTTGATACGAGGCAATCATGTTGGCCAAATTGACGGTCAAAAACCAGTTGACCCTGCCCAAGGCCGTCGCCAGGCAATTTGCCGGCGTCGAGTACTTCGAGGTCAGCACAGACGGAGTTGCCGTCACTCTCAAACCCTTGCGCCCCAGCAAGGCCGATGAGGTACGGCAGCACCTTGCGGACTTGGGAATCACCGAGCAGGACGTAACGGATGCGATTGTCTGGGCACGCGAAGACCATTGAGAAATCCTGATCGTCTGCGAGTGGTCTTTGATACCAACGTCGTTCTCTCCGCCCTTGCCTTTGCCAACGGCCGCTTGGCTTGGCTCCGGCCACATTGGCGCGAGCGGCAATCGGTTCCTCTGGTGTCGAAGGCTACTGCCGCCGAACTACAGTCGGTTCTTGCTTATCCCCGTTTCAAACTGAGCCATGAATACCAAATAGAGCTGCTAAGCGATTACCTGGGCTACTGCGAAATTATTGGTGCGATAGAATCCTGCCCTTTGCAATGCCGCGACTTGAAGGATCAACCCTTTCTTGATCTCGCGCACAGTGGCAAGGCGCAAATCTTCGTCACCGGCGATGCCGATCTGCTGGCGCTTGCCCGGCAAACTGCATTTGCCATCGAAACGCCAGAAGAGTATCGGCAGAGATTCTGCGGCGCTCAGTTGTGATGTTCGCCGGAACAGCACGAGCCGGTGACTTTTGCCGGCTCGACATAGACCTGCAGCGGATCGACGACGTAGTTCTGGTCGTATTTGTCGTGATGGCGCACCCAGGCCATGCTATGCAGCAGGCCGTCTTCGTCGCGGCCTTTGGGCACATAGTCGAGGAAGTTATATGCGCCGACGAGAATATCGAGGCCGCGCGAATAACTCGAATAAGTATGAAAGACAGCACCGCTCTCATCCTTGAAAAATACGCTTAGTCCGGGCAGTTCCTCGCTGGGGGTATCGACAAGATCGTAGTTATAGCGGACCTTGCCTTTGGCCCGCTCCTCCGCAGTGAACGAGACATGATAGTCGTAGTTGAAATCGTTGGAGAAGGATGAGACCCAGGGGAACTTCCAGCCCATGCGCTTTTTGAAGGTTTGAATCTCGGCAATAGGGGCGCGCGAGATTGCGGCGAGAGTTACATCGCGGTGGGGCAGATGGAAGGCGGGGCCGTCGAAGTGATCGGCAAGGTACGAACAGCTTGGGCAACCCTCGCTCCAGGAGGGACCGAACATAAAGTGGTAAACCACCAACTGGTTGCGTCCGCCGAATAGGTCGGCCAACGATTGCCTGCCGTTGGGACCGTCGAAGATATATTCTTTCTCGACTTTCTCCCAGGGCAGTTGGCGGCGCTGTCGGCTCAGCTCATCGCGCAGCCGGGTGAATTCTTTTTCTTTCGCCATGAAGGCTTTGTGTGTTGCAAACCACTCGGCCTGCGAGACGACGTTGGGGCGTTCGAGTTCTGTGATGGTGCTAGACATGGCGATCCTCCTTGGTTGGGGTATTTGTGGGGATAGTGTTTACTGCCTTGCTTGTTGCGAATTTTTTGATTGTGAGCGCGGTGATGCCGCCGGTTGAGATAGTAGCCGCCGCGATCCACGCCGCCGCTGCCAGGCATGCTGGGCACATAGAGACCTCCCTCTTCTGCGCGATAATATTTCGGGCTTGCCATTGTAACCTTAGCGGGCTTCTGCGTTTTTGCGGACCCGCTCGAGAATCCACTCCCAGCCTTTGTTTACGCCGCCTCTGTGGTCGTCCTGAATGAAGCCGAGCGCCGTGTGCCGGAATGCAATCAGCGTTCCGCCGTCCACCTGCGTCAGCCGGTATTGCACATTGGAGACGAAGGGATAGGAGGCGAAGAGCGGGCCAGTAATCTCCAGCAGCGTGGGCCGCTTGATGGCTTGCACATGGCCCCAGAGATGGCCGTTGTTGTCGCCGAGGTCGCGG
>CAZHKN010000075.1:0-18069 GCA_964532725.1 uncultured Occallatibacter sp. | reverse complement strand
GCTCGAATTCCTCGTTGGTCGCGCCGGCGAATGCCCATATCTGCATGAGGCTGCCGCTCGTGGTGCCCTTGCTGACGACATTCCAGGATTCGGTGGTGGCATTGGCGTCAGAGACTTCATAATAGCCGCCGCTCTCTGCCGTGAATATCCACTGCTGGCTCAGTTGGCTGCTGTAAGTGCCGTTCGCGCAGGTATACATCTGCAGGACGGTTCCATTTGCCGTCCCCTGGCCGGATGCGCCAATGCACAATCCGCTGTTTTCGTTGACGATGTTGAACGGGGTGCCGGTGGTCACTTGAGCGTGAAGCGACGCGAACGGCGTCAGCAGCACAATAAGGCTCAGGGTAAATCGCAGAATTGCGTGATGGGAAAATATGTTCTTCATTTCTCTCCTTAACAGCGTTAGAGGGCGCAATGGCCTATTAACTGCCCGGTCAATCTCCCGCTTTTTATACGCGTTGGCTCCATGCACAGGGGAGGGTCTGTGCATTTCAGCCGGTTCTTCCAGAGAAACCGGCCAACGCAAACGAAGCCACCGGCAAGGCGCACCCTGCATGAGACTCCCGCGTAACCGTATGTCTAAACGCGAGCGGCGCGAAAGGTTAATCTTGTACGTTTATGTTTCACAGGCCTGGTACACTGTATATCTAGTTGATTTTTAAGAAGATAATTTTGCAGTTGACGGCATCGGAGACTGTATGTTGCAAATGCGTACATGGTGACTTATGATCAAAAATATGAACAAAAGTTATCAATATGGTCACATTACAGGAGCGAAAGAAAATGCAGGATACCCTCACGCTTATTTCTGGCGCCGCGGCACAGGACGCGGAGCGCGCTGAACTAGATGCGGTTGCAAAGGCTCTGGCTCGGTACTCAAGGCTCTCTCACCTTGCGCTCTATCTCGGGGAGATGTATCTTGCCGGCAAGAGTAGTGAAATAAACGAATACAACATCGCGACCGAGGTGATGGGAAGGTCCAAGACCTCCTTCGATGCCAGCCAGGACGCAATCGCGCGGGTCGAGGTGCACCGGCTGCGCAAGCGGCTAAGAGAGTATTACGAAGCCGACGGCAAAGACCACACGGTACGGCTTTCGATTCCCGTCGGCAGCTATATTCCGGTTTTCGTCCACGCGGCGGAAGAGCCTCCCAACAGCATATTGTGCGCAACTCCGGAATTAGCCGTTCCTCCTCTTGAATCGGGAGGCAGCCTCATCTCTGAAGAGACGCCGCGCAGCGATATAAAGAAGATTCCAGGCTGGGGCTGGCTTTATGCGCTGGGTTTGGTTGTTTTGGTGGTTGCGCTCTACGGAGGCTATCGATTCTTTTATGCGCCTGCCGTGTCCAAAGGCATCTACGCCAGCACCGGCCCGGTTCAGCCGGCCGCTGAACCGCCGCCTGGCTTTTCCAACTCGGTTTCAATGCCGATTCGCCTGCTTGCCGGATACGCGGGCAGTCCCCAGGTTGACAGCGCGGGAGTCGCCTGGGGTCCTGACCAATTCGTTCATGGCGGCAAGTCCCGGCTGCGGCCTGCCAGCCCGGTTCTCGGTACCAGCGATCAGATGCTCTTCCGGCAATGGCGGACGGGGGAATTCAGCTACGATATTCCCTTGCCGCCGGGCGTCTATGAACTGCACCTCTACTTTGTCGCTACAGAATGGGCGGGGGATGAATTCGCCACCTACTCCGTCTTGATCAATGGAGACAAGGTATTGCCGGGCTTCGATGTAAAGACCGACGCCCTGGGAGAAAATATCGCCGACGAGCGCGTCTTCCGCGATGTATCTCCCGCGAAAGACGGCATGGTGCACATTAACTTTGTCAGCGAACGTGGCGTGCCCGTGCTGAATGCGCTCGCCTTGCTGCCCGGGATTCCGCACAGGCAACTTCCTGTCCGCCTTCTGACTCAACCAGCCCCCTACACCGACCACGATGGCAACCTGTGGCGTCCAGACACGTATGCGATGAACGGAGAAGCCTACTTTCAGCAGCACGTGGCGGATGGGTCGCCTGATCCGGGCCTGTATGCCGCGGAGCGATACGGACATTTCTCCTACGCCATACCGGTGGATACACGCGACCGCTACACACTGGTGCTTCACTTTGCCGAGTTTTACTTTGGGCCTACTGCTCCCGGAGGAGGCGGTGTGGGAGACCGTGTCTTTCGCGTCCTGTGCAATGGCATCACGCTGCTGGATAACTTTGACATCTTCAAGGAAGCGGGCAGCCTGCACGCGCTTACCAAGACCTTCTATCACCTGAAACCGACAGCGCAGGGGAAACTGAATATCACCTTCGAACCGGTGGTGAACTATGCCACGGTCTCGGGGATAGAAGTGCTTGACGAATCGCAGTGAGGCCTGCGGCGGGCCGGTAGCGAACGCTCATTGAACGCTGACCTCCAGCGCTCCTGCCTGCTCGACCCGCGCGGGCGACCTGGGGACGTAGTTGAACGCGCGCTAGAATCACAGTGCTCGTGTTTCTAGCGCGGGCCTGAGGGAGTTTTTGGGAGATTTTCAAGAATTCTATCTTCAGATCGTTGAAATAGAATCCCTCATTTTTTGAGTTGAGTCTCTCGCTTTCGTTCTGTACTGATGTCGTCGCTTGCAGTTTCTCGAATCATCAACAATCCTAGAAAGCTGAGTAAGGCGGAGGCCGACAGATAATATCCGACAGATTGCAGGCCATAGCGCGTAGCCAGCCAGGTGGCCAGATACGGCGCCAGCGAAGCACCGAAGATGCCGGCGAAGTTGAATGCGAGAGAGCTGCCCGAGTAGCGAACGGAGGTAGGAAACAGCTCGGTGACGATGGTGCCCAACGGTCCGTAAGTCAGCCCCATCAGGGCGAGGCCCACAATCAGCATTCCTAAAGCTCCGGTCACGCCTGCCATGAACATGGGAGCTAGCACCAGGCCGAAGACAAAGATTGCCGCGGTGATCCACAGCATGGTGCGCCGCCTGCCGTGCTCTGCCAGCAGAGCTGAAACAGGAATCGTAAGCGCGAAGAACGCCGTGGCGAACAACTGCATGAGAAGAAACTTTTCCCGGCTGAAACCCAATGCGCTGGTGCCCCATGACAGTGCAAAGACAACCATCAGGTAAAACAGCACAAAGGTTGCCAGACAGAGCAGAATCCCTGCGGACAACTCTTTTTTGTGATCGCGGAAGACCACCCACGAGGGCAGCCTTACCTGCTCTCTCCGTTCCAGCGCTTTCTGAAATACCGGCGTCTCGGTAATCGTCAAGCGGACATAGAGGCCCAACAGCACCAGCACCGAGCTGGCCAGAAACGGAAGCCGCCACCCGAATTCGAAGAACTGCTTATCGGTAAGCAAGCGCGACAACAGCAGAAAGACGCCGCCTGAAAGAATGAATCCCACTGGGGCGCCGAGCTGCGGAAACATCCCGTACCAGGCGCGCTTGTTGGGTGGCGCATTCTCTACTGCAAGCAGAACCGCGCCGCCCCATTCTCCTCCCAGCCCCAGTCCCTGGCCAAACCGGCAGATCGCCAGCAGTAACGGAGCAATCAAGCCGATTGAATGGTAGGTGGGCAAGACTCCAATCGTCATCGTGGAGAGGCCCATTGTAGCCAATGCGACTACCAGCGTAGTTTTGCGGCCGATGCGGTCGCCAAAGTGCCCAAAGAGCGCCGACCCGATGGGCCGGGCGAGAAAGGCAATTCCGAATGTTGCCAGTGAGGCCAGCGTTGCTGTTGCAGGATCTGACGACGGAAAGAACAGCTTGGGAAAGACCAGGACCGCGGCTGTCGCATAAATATAAAAATCGAAGAATTCAATTGTTGTGCCGGCCAGGCTTGCAAACAAGACCTGACGCGGCGAGTTGACAGCCTTCGCCGTCACCGCCAGTGTTGCGCTCATTCAATCTCCAAATTGCAGGGGAGCCACGGGGAATAAATGGCCCGTCCTTAGTTATATCGTCTTTGGCCTGTCAGGGGAACGGCGCGTGCGAATCTCCGCGAAATCGATGCTGGTAACCCGCACTGGACAACCGGACCTGATTCCGCTATAAATCCGCTAGCGCCTACTCTTCATCGCCCGCGTCCTACCCCACTCAACACGCTCGAACCGGAACAGTTCATTGCAATACCCTGAATCACAATTTGAATCTCAAGGAGATCGAAGTCCCAATGATCGCGAATCCCCCGAAGGACATGCCCCGCATCACCCCGCATCTTTTTTACAATGATGTAGCAGCAGCCATGGACTGGCTGGTAAAGGCCTTTGACTTCGAAATTCGCCTCAGAATGACGGACAAGCAAGGGCTGGTGGTGCATGGCGAGCTGGAGGTGGCGGACAGCCTGGTGATGCTGGGCCTCGCCGGCGAGAACGAGGCCTGGGAGAGTCCACTCAAGCACGATGGGCAGGTTAGCCACAGGCTCTATATCTTTATTGATAACCTGGACGCCCACTACGAACGCGCGGTTGCCAATGGCGCTAAGATCATCCGTCCGCCCGCCGATCAATTCTGGGGCGACCGTGTCTATGAATGTATCGATCTGGAAGGGCATCGCTGGAAATTTGCCCAGCATTTGTGGGATGTCGATAATAAGAATCTGAAGCGGCCTGAGGATCTCTGAACAGAAAATTATCCCGGCGGTGCTCAGCAAAGTTGCACAAGTCAACTCAATGCGGTGGAGTGCGCTCCCCGGCGGATCGATGACCTTTCGCGCGATCTGAGTTGCCCTATGACCTGGGCAGCCCAAGCGCCTGCGCGGTTGTCTCGCGCGACTGTCAAATTGCCGACGAGATTTCCCTCCGTCGGAATCCCGATGACTGCGATGTCCTCATTGCTGGCGCCTGTTGCGTCAATTACGAACTGCGAATCTTCGGCCATGTCGATGGCTCCCGGACGATACGCGCAGGAGTCTCCAGCATTCTCACGGTTCTCATATGCCCTGACTATTCCGCGTCTGCATAGATTACGATAAAGCGGCGAGGCATCTCGCGGGATATCAACGGAAGGATACCGGGCATCCACGAGAATCTCGGCCAAAGCGGTTGCGCCGGAAAATTCTTCGCACTGGAGTTTGAAGCAGCCATTTGCCTCGTCCATCGAGACAACAGGATTGCGCGCCACTGAGAAGTCAAGTATCCCCGCCCTGTGAAGGGCAAGAAGTTTTTCGATGTTGATGATCGGAGGGCCGAAGACAACCCGCTTGAAGCGCGGGAACCAGTATTCGACAAGCTTCTGGTGGGATGCCGGATTCAGTCCGCCGAATTGTAAGAAGGAACCGAATACCTTCCTGAATTCGTACCAGGTATCGATGGCCGCTTTGATTCCAGAACCTCTCTGTCCGAGCCGGGCGCGGGCGATTTCTTGATCCATATATTGCTCGACGAAGGATGAAAACTCTACGCCGCCGCCAATGCTGTGTGCGTCCACCGGATCCAGAATCGACCGATAATCGAAACGCGCTATGTTTGGGTGCTCTCGCAGATAAGACTCAATTTGTCCGCGCATTTCCGCTGCATTGTCTCCGCAAATCTCTAACTGTTTTTTGAGGTTTCTATCTCCGATAACTGAATAGTATTGAAGCTCCATTTCCGGCTCGAAGAGGGGCCACAAGTCGGTCTCCAGATCGAGTTTTCGCCGTGCTGCGCTCTGCCGAAGTTTGGCCAATGCGCTGTCATTCAGAAACCGAAGAGGGCGGTCGAATTGGGGAAGGTCCGACGCCTTGGGCGTCATCGGAAGGCCCGTGCGACTGAATGGAAGAATCGACTGCGGCTCCCGGCCGCTGGCGCGATAGAGAAGGTTCTGCTGCGCCGTTCGTTCGAAGCATCCTCCACGCCCTTCGGTGAGTTCTAGGACTGCATCGATGAAAGTAAGCCCAATGCCTTTCATCGCGACCCTGGAACCAGAAGGGATTTGGCGCATCGTCTCAGCCACGGGGTAGACAAAGGGGATAAACTTCGCTTTTGGGTGCCGGATAGAAAAATCGTGGTATTGATTCTCCCTATTTCCGTGGATGAGTTGTGAATGCCCCGTGGAAAGCATGATCTTGTCGGCATAAATCTGCTTTGATAGGCTATTGTTCGCGACAAACTCCAATTGATAACCTGGCTGCTGAGGTCGAATATCTACTACCTCTCCAACATGACACGATAAGGTCACATCCTTTGGAAGGTGATTGCAAAGGCGCTGAAACCCTTCCATGAGATAGAGACCTACGACCGCTCTGGGCAGGTATTCATCTCCTGTCAAGGGTGTCATCGGCTGGAATTCCTGCTGATACCACCTGAGAAAGTTGGGGCCGCGCCCACCGGCGGCGGGCGGGTTTTCCGCGGTCCACAAGTCGATTTCGCCTACGCTGATATTGACCAGAATATATTCAGGCTGCTCGGGGTCGTAGACGGGGCTGACGCCGAATTTGCCGGACCGGTTGAATACATGAATATGAAGAGGATGGTCCAGCGGGTGGGCGTTGAACTCAGCCAGCAGCCTTTCCAGGCAATAGAACCCTTTGGGGCCCATGCCGATGATGGCGACGGCATGAGCTTGCCTACTCTCACTCGCTGGAGTTCCAAAATCCACTACTTCATTCCTTATCACGGTCCAGCAATGTTACCATCCACAATGAAAGACGCCAAGTTTTCTGGGCGTGGGCGAGAACTGTTTGTTCGGATAAATTGGAGTACAAATTTTGACCATCGACCAGAATGATTCTCCTCCAAATAAACCGTCGCTTACTCCCAGCGGTGGGTTCAGGACTTTTAGCCGGCTTCCGAATTTAGCTGAGAACGGCGATGACGAGATCGATCTGGCCTTTCTGGGCATTCCCTTCGACAGCCTCGTAACATACAGGCCTGGCGCCCGCTTCGGTCCGAATGCCATTCGTCAGGCCTCTGGACTCTGCCGCAGCTATAGCCAGCAGATGGAAGTGGGTATCTTCGAGCGATTGCGGGCATTCGATGCCGGTGACCTGAATCTGAATCCGTTTGATTATGTAGAAGCATTTAAGCAAATTGAAGAGTGCATGAGTCAATTGCAGCGCCGCGGGGCCGCTGTAGTATCACTCGGCGGAGATCATTCCATCCTTCTTCCTATCCTGCGCGCAACCGGTAAGAAGTATCCAGATCTCGCGCTGATCCAATTCGATGCGCATTCAGATACATCCGATGTTGGATCTTGGGGACAGCAATATCACCACGGCACAACCGTGCGAAGAGCAATTGCAGAAGGCCTGGTGGAGGGAGTGCGCGTATTTCAGATCGGCATTCGCGGTTTCATCGAGAGCGTCAGTTACAACGACTTCTCAAAGCAAGCCGGAATTCATGTTCTCGATATGCAGGGAGTCCATAACTCCAGCGCGCGAGATGCTTTTTTCGAAGAGCTGCGCAACAGCGTTGGTTCCGGTCCCTGTTATCTCACTTTCGATATTGACGGTGTCGATCCAGCCTTCGCGCCAGGGACGGGTACACCGATAGTCGGCGGGCTAACCAGCTTCGAGGCGCTGGATATGATGCGCTCATTGCGAGGACTTCGGTTTGTGGGCGGCGATGTGGTTGAGATCGCCCCCGCCTACGACCACTCGGAGATTACAGCGCTGCTCGGAGCCGCGATAGCTCTTGAAATTGGCGCACTTATCGCGCTAGCGCCTCGGTAAGCGCCGATTCATATCCGAGGATGTCGTCTGTCGTGGTAAATCCATACCTCTGCGCGCAACGGGTCTCAATTAAATCCCGGCCCGTCAGTCTCGATCCAACCAGATACTCTTTGCCCATCTTTTCCTGGCACCAGTTCAGGACGGTATCTATATGGGGAGTGGGCACATCGGCGATTTCTGCGATGCTGCGAACAACAACCAGGCCAAACGGAACATCTTCCGTAAGAAATCGATGATTGAAATCGGGGAGATAGCGGCCGTCTTCGGTCTGGATCATGGGATGCCTGATGTCTGCGTATCCAGAGTTTGTTCTCAGCGCAGTCCACAGATTTGTTTTGTCCGAGATGTCATTTCCATAGCAGCATAGATCCCATTCATACATCGGGATAACCTGGGAGAGGTTCGCTTGAGGGTATTGTTCCATCAGCCGCTTGCTTGTTTCAACAACCTCTTCGCTGATCTTGCCAAGGAGGTCCGCGGTTGCTTCGTCTATCTCGTGGTAAAACAACGGAGGGTCTTCCAGGGGTTCTCCATCCCAGTTTTTCCAGCGCCCGTACATGATTGGCGGATGGCTATAGGCATTTGGAGATCGCAATGTAATGCCGAGCAGATGGCCTGATAAAACCAGTCTTGGTTGTTCTCCTAGAAGCCGCTGCAAGGTTGCCAATGGGTTCCTGATACGGGCCCGCGATGGATCGCCTTGCACCGCGCCGACGAGCTTATCTTTGGTGCCGCATATCTGCACGATCCTGCCAAATTCTATAATTCGGCATACCCAGGGAAGCGAGTCAAAATTCATCAGGATGCAGTTATCGATTTTTCGGCCTAGAACTTTCCTTACTTCAAATTCAAAGCCGCTCTGGCCGGGCAAGCCAACAATAACGCACCCATCCGCAATATAAGGTTCAAGAGCGGTGAGGTACTGCCAGTGCAGGAAGGCAGGAACAGCAAAGAGGATGATGTCGCAGCCGCGCGCGGCTTCCGCTGGATTGTTTGTGACCAAAACAGAATTGTCGGTTAGCGTACCCAGGGCAATATCGCCGTCGCGCGAAATAATTTTCACGGGCGCGGTATCTAGCAATTGCTGCCACTGATGCGCTTTAACGGCGCTCAGGGTAAGCGTATGAACTTCAACGTCGGGTTTTGCGGAAATGACTCCGGCTAGGACATGGGCACTGCTTCCTGCGCCGCAGATGAGCACTCGAATGGGGTCGGTCATCAGTCGTTGGGGACCTGCCTCGTCTGATTTTCCTCGCAAGCATTGGGGGCGCGGATGCCTAAATTCATCCGCAATTCAGCCTGGGAAGAGGTTCGCCACAATGGTCGAAGATGAATATAGCACAACTTTGGTTAGTCGCGATTTATTTCAGCGGAATTACGGCGAATGAATTATTTGTAGAAATCGAAGTCCAGGGAGTGAAACGGAAGGACGCCCAACATTTCATCCGGCAAACCTGCCAGTCCCTGGAATACCTTGCTTCGCCCGATCCTATCCCTTCGTTTTAGGCCATCGAATGGGCGCCAATATTCCTCTGGATAATTTTCTTGCACGGCTGAAAGTGATATGTTACGTTTTGTTCGTGCTTCTTTTGGCTTCCCTTGAAACTTCCCCAGCGCGCCAAAAGCTTCATCGATGAGATGAGAAATCAATTCGTTGCAGGCTGAGCGGCGCCCGTTCAGGGTTCAAGGTATCAGTGTGTGCAAGGATGGCAACGGCCGTGCAGGCCGGTGTTCAGACCATCTTACTGCTCAGTCATGTATCGACCTAAGGATGTTCCTTTGGGAGGATCTTTCTTAGGCCGTCGTCTATGAAATCCGAAATCTGATTGCATGCATCGTGCGTGGGAGTCTCTGTCTGGACTTTCCTCCCGATTGCCGTGCCAGCTACCGGTGTGCCCGGATGTGCGAAGGAAAGGTTCATGAAACAGATACATATCACGCGCAGCAACAACATTGTGACCTTTGAAACTGTCAGTGTCGATAACACTGAAACGGTGTTCTTTACGAACGATGATCCGCAAGCGGCCCATTGGCCAACCATCACCTCCAATCAGCTTGGCCCCGCACCCTCTGCAAACTCGAGTCAGTGTTCTGTCCCCACGGCTGCCGGCCCATACCAATACGGCTGCAAAATCGCGGGCCATGAGAATGAATCCGGGACCATAAATGTGTTCTTGCAGCTTGCGGCTGGAACTACAACCCTGCCCCAAGCCACTGTCAATTCCGCCATTGCTCCTGCGCAGGTTGTAGTAGGCGGAGTTGCGCCGTATCAAATCAGCGGTCAGCAATTTCAGATTGTCGATAGCGGCAACAACATCATCCAGCAAGGGTCGAACAGCATTGGACCGGGGATGAGCCTGACGCCTGGCGAGAACGGAATCTGGGCAAGCGGCACGCCGACAGTGGTGGGAACTTACAACTTCACGTTCACGGTAAACGATTCAGAGGCACGGAACCTGCAGCAGGTTCAGTATTCAATGAGCGTCGTCGCTGCGTGATGAACGTGAACGATCATGATTGATCCGGTGAGGAGATACCTGTGAGGAAAGTAGAGAGAAGTGTGATGAATAACAGTAATCGGGCACACAGACACAGTTGCCTTGGACCGAAAAACCTGCTCCCTGGCGCATCGGTTCTGCCCAGCAAGCAGGGCGTAAACAGAGAAAGAGCAGGATTGGCTTTCGCAATAACTGTTGCAGTGCTGCTTGGGTTCTCATTCCTGGCCACTCCGTTGACGCAGGCGCAAAACCTGGGCAGTCCAGCTTTCGCAAATCCAAGCGAAATCCGCGACCGTCCCGCCGAAAAAAAGCTGCGCGGCGTGATCGAGCTGACCAGTGGGCAGTACCAAATTCCAAATGTAGGCGTGGAACCGATTCGTCAGTTCCGGGGCTGGGATCCAGCTTTTCCGAAGCCGAATTTCAGCACCACGGCGATTGCGCCGGGGCCGACCCTGCGGGCTCACATCGGCGACCTGATTGAGATTTCGTTCCTGAATATGGTGGACGACAGCATATTCCCCTATTCCTTCGACACCAACAGCCCTCCGGGTTATTCCGGCTTCGGATGTGACAAGGTTGATGAGTCCGTCACCAACCCAAATCCTCCGCCGCAACTGGTCTCCAAGCCGTACTATCCCGGCAACGACAAATTCCCCAACTGCTTCCACGGTTCAAGCACTGCCAATCTCCATTTCCACGGCACCCACACCAGTCCGGATGGGCTGGGCGACAATGTACTCGTGCAGATTTTGCCGCAGGTAAAGCAACCCGATTGGTCGGGCACGTTTAACAAGATTTATGACTCGGGAAAGATTCCCCAGACATGGTCTGAAATGCCGGAGGATTACAAAACCAAGCAGTTGAAAATGATCGGTGAGTACGATGTGACCGCTGCGGAGGCGGCAAAAAAGAACGGCTTACGGCCGCCGGACTCCTTGTTGAAAGCGGATCTGCAGGCAATTGCCGCGGGGCAGTGGCCGCAGTATCTGATGGGCGCGTTTCCAAACTTCTTCCTGCTCCCCGACTACAATACTGGCGATTACGGAGCGGGCCAGGCGCCGGGCCTGCATTGGTACCACGCGCACAAGCATGGCTCGACCTCACTGCAAAGCGTGAATGGAATGTCGGGAGCTTTTATCATTGAATCGACCGGGGCAGGCGGTTACGACCAGGTTATCCGCCAATTCTACGGTTGGGGAGATAACTACGGCGATCATGAGAAGGTCATTGTCACCCAAGAGTACGACTCCACGCTGAACGCCGAGCGGCCGGGTGCGCCGCAAACGGGTGGCAAGGAACAGATGCTGGTCAACGGCCTGCTGTCCCCGACAATTACCATGCAACCTGGCGAGGTCCAGCTCTGGCGTATGCTGAATGCTACGTTGGGAGACACGCTTACGCCGCTCTTCCAGGCCCTGCAAGCGAAGGGCTTTACGATCAAGCAGACAGCCCAGGACGGCGTTCAGTTCAGCCCGGCAAATTATCAGAGCCAGCCTCTCATCGGTGGATTAATTTTATCGAGCGGAAATCGTTCTGACTTTCTGGTTCAAGCGCCTCCAACAGCGGTGGGCGTGGTTCCGTTCAACAGAGGCGAGGACCCAACCCCAGTCTTCTTCGTGAATGTTACAGGCACTCCAGTGACGCAGCCAAACGGCCCCTTCCCAACAACCTGGGCGGAGATGCCGAAGTATCTTCTGGATTTGCCCAAGCCCGGACCCAACGATATTACCAATCCAGGCTCTCCGGTCAAGTTCCAGCAGTGGCCTGTGAATGATCCTATCAGCGGGTTGCCGCACTTCATGATCAATAACAAGCAGTTCGAAGAGACCGGGCCGATTGTTGACCAGTGCATGCCCCTCAACGGATTGCAGGACTGGGTGCTGGAGAATTACACGCAGAGCGCCGCTCATCCATTCCATATCCACGTCAACCCATTCCAGGTGATTGAGGTCGATACCCCGACTGGACCGAATACCTACACGAAGATTATTCCAGCGGATAACTATATCTGGTGGGATGTCATCGCCATACCGACGGCGTATATCGACAACTACGGAAACATCACGCCGGGGAAAGTTGTCATCCGGCAGAGGTATCCGGACTTCATCGGGACATTCGTGCTCCATTGTCATATCCTCCCTCACGAAGACCGGGGGATGATGCAACTGGTTCGCATTGTGCCGGCGCAGCTCTATCCGAATGCTTGCCAAGGCAACATCCCGCACCATCACTAGAAAGAACGGGGCGGCCACGGCAACCGTGACCGCCCCGCCCCGTGCAAAAAATATCAAGAACGGTTGACTCAAGGGTGCAATGGCCATTGTCGCAACTACAAAACGCCAGTATGGACTAGGAATCTGGGCGCTCGCGCTCGGATATTTTATTTCCTATACACCATATAGCGGGCTCAGCAAGGCGGTCACTTCCGGTCTGCTCACGGGCGGCCGTTCCATTCCCGGGACTGTCATTCTCCCTGCCGCCGCAATCTCCACTGCGCTTGCAGTTCTGCTATTCATAACCGTCAAAGGGTGGTGGAAATACGGGCGAAAGCGCTGGGTCCTCGGTTTGAATCTTCCCTTCCCAAGGGTTCAGGCATTTGTTTCCGGGATTGGATTTGCAACCATTATTCTTACTACCACCCTTGCTTATAGCTTCAGCGGGGTTTCGATCATTCTGGCGCTCGTCTTGATGCGCTCTGGTGTATTGACGATGTCCCCGGTAATTGACTGGGTATTCCAGCGCCGGGTGCGCTGGTTTTCCTGGGCCGGACTCATACTTAGTTTGACGGCTATCCTGATCTCGCTCAGCAATGTTCAGGGCTATCATCTCAGTCTCGCGGCACTGCTCAACCTGGGAGCCTATCTAGCCGGTCATACGATGCGTATTCCCAGTATGACGAAAATTGCAAAGACCGGCGATCGCGAGGTCGCCTTCAATTACTTTGTCGAAGAACAGGTTGTCGCCATGCCGGCGATTGTGCTGGCGCTGGCTGTGCTCGCATTCCTAGGCCCAGGCGACTTGGCAGGTCAGCTTCGCTTCGGCTTTGCTCATCTCTTCGACAGTTCCTTTGCTCCGTTCGGATGGGCCATCGGCCTTTGTTATGCGGCGCTGGGGATTTTTCTTTCGTTCTTATATCTCGACCGGCGTGAAAACACCTTTTGCATGCCTCTATTCGCCTGCTCCAGCCTGCTTGCGGGCATCGCAGCCAGCTATCTGCTGGTGTGGTTGGCCCGCGCGCCCGCGCCAAACGGAGTCCAGCTCAGCGCGGCCATCCTGCTTATCGCGGCACTGCTGGTCATGTCCCCATTGCACCACATGCCTCTGTATATAAAACAACTCAGAGAGGCAATTGCGGAAAACCGGCTGAAAATAGTTACATTGGTTGGTTCAGAAGCGGGGGCTGTCGCCAATATCAGTCAGCCGGTTGCGGCCAGCTTTATCACCATTAATTTCAATCCTGTCCGCGAGGTTGTTCGCAAGCGGAGTCCGAATCTCCGGTAGGCGAGAGGGGGCGTCCCCCGTAGCACTGAAATTATTAAACTCATCAACAAATGCAACCGCTGGATTGCAACCGCGCTCCACTTCATCACAGAGAGCGTGGATCATTCCAGTACGACGGTAATTCTGGGGAATCTAAAGTGAAAGAAGGCTTGGTCGCCTGCGTAATCGACAACGACATGATCGCAGCCGTCAGCAGCGGCAAAAAGGCAGGGCGCGCGTTCTCGGACCTCTTTGTGGTCCGCACGCTTCGCCGGTTATATCCCAATGTGAAGCTGGTCGCTGCTGTTGAGCGGGAAAGCCAAACCATTGATGAGTTGGTGCGTCTCAAGCCGGGCATTGTTTTCAATCTCGCTTTTTCTGCGCTCCCGTCGGAAGCGGCCTTTGTTGGGGCGTTGGAGATACTCGGAATTCCATATACCGGTTCCGGTCCTCTGGGTATTGCACTGGCGAACGACAAAGTCCGGTCCCGCCGTCTCTTGGCCGCAGCCGGAATTCGTGTGCCGCAGTTCGTCGAGCTTTCGCCAACTCACCGTCCGGCAAAGATTGATTTCCCTCCGCCTTACTTCGTCAAGCCTGCAATATCAGGAAATTCTGTAGGTATCCATGCTAAAAGCATGGCGGATTCCTATGCTCGCGCGCTCAAACAAGCGGATCGAATCTGGCGTGAGCTTGAGCAGCCCTCCGTCTGCGACGAATTTATTGTTGGCCGCGAGTTTCACGTTAGTTTAATCGAGCGGAAACGCGGGGTTTTCAAAACTGCTGGGATCGTCGAGCTGCATTTTGCGCGAACCGAGCCGGGCAAAGGATTCTCAACACAGGTGAATATTGTCAAGGGCAAGGACCGGCGCACCTATAAAGTTCGTCATCGCCGGGCAACGCTGACGCGCCGGCAGTTGACCGAGTTGTCTGAGATCGCGGCGACGGCCGCGAATCTTTTGCAACTAAGGGGTTATGCAAAAGTTGACATGCGGATGGATCAGGAAGGGCGTATCGCCGTCATTGAGGTGAATGCGAATCCAGCATTGTGGAATGGAGAAATCTGGCGCAGGCCCAGCTTTGAAACAAACCTCAAGTGGGTCATGGAAGCAGCACTGCGCAAGGCACTCGAATAAATGCCGGCTGTTGATGATCCCTAAAGAACGTCATTGTTTCCGGTGGGCTACGTTCAATTTCCTACTCGTCTTTTGGGCAGGATTCCTTTTCGAGACACCGGGCAGTTCCGTGTTTTGAGCATTCTCGGCATTGTGAAGATGTTCCACCATCAGACGTCGCGCCTCACTGGAATCTCGCTAACGGATAGCTCGGAATATCTCACGATGCATCTCAGCCATGCCGCGCAAATAGTTTGCGTGCGCCACGGTTTTGCGCCGTTTTTCATACATCGCCGAAGTCAGGGTCTCAATCAGCGCAGCGAGAATTGGATTGCCGGAGGCCTGCGCGATGATGCGGTGAAACTGCACATCATGGATCAGGAACTGAGCGGGGTTGTTGGCGATGGCAAACATTTCCGCAACCTCTTCGGCCATTGCCGCATAGTGAACCTCCTTTCCGCGCTCGGCAGCCAGGGCAGCCAGACTGCTCTCAATAATTAGGCGGGCCTCGAACATCTGCCAGAACTGAAAGCCGTAGAGCGCTCCCATCAGCCCCAAAGACGCCTTGCTGAATTCGGCCGGGCCGTCCTCAATGAAGGTTCCCACTCCGTGCCGCACCTTCATAACTCCCATTGCTGTCAGGTAGCCGATGCCGGTGCGGAGGCTGGCGCGGCTGATTTTGAGCGTATTTGCCAAATCACGCTCAGGAGGGATTCTGTCGCCGGGCCGCAGGACGCCTTTTTCGAGGAGCAGGCGTATGTGGTTGACCACTTTTCTGGTTCTGTCGATCTCCGGCGCATCCTGCCCGCGTCTTTCCATATACGACAAATCTCCAATCATAATGCATGAAACCCGCACTATAACAGGTATGCGTCAAGACTGGGAACATAAATTTTTCCTCTGGGCGGTGGCCGCACTGGAGAGCACTGGTGTATGCTTGTGGTCAGACCTCATTCTTGCACCTCGATCCGCTAGCGTAGAAAGAAAAGCAGACCGGAGGTGTGGCAGCAGAGGCGGTACCTCGCCGCGAGGAAGCGGGAGCAGCTCCGCCAGCGTATGCTTGGATCGAATGGGGCGTGTCTGTTTGAATCAATGAAGTACAGATTTCTCTTTGAGAACCAGGAGTGAACGACCGATGAGTCACGGTTTGAATATCCGCGCGGATGCGGAGTTGGATTTTCTATCGCTGGGGGCGCTGGTTCACAGGCTCGATCCGGGAATCATCCCGTTCCGTAAGGCTACAGGGTGCCAGATTCACGTCAGCGGCGGCGAGTTTAATGTAGCCGCCAATCTTGCGGATTGTTTCCGGCTGAAGACGGCGGTTGCTTCGGCGATGTCCGATTACCCAATCGGCGATCTGATCGCCGAGCGTGTACGCGCCATGGGCGTAAAGCCGATCTACAAACATTTCAAGCATGACGGGGTCACTGGGCCGAATATGGCTGCGGTCTACAGCGACCGTGGACACGGCGTTCGCCCGCCTGTAGTTTTTTACAACCGGTCCAATGAAGCGGCCGCGCAACTCAAGCCCGGAGATTTTGACTGGAATGCGATCTTCTCCGGCGACGTACGCTGGGTTCACTCCGGTGGCATCTTTGCAGCTCTCTCTCCCACCACGGCTCCCCTGGTTGCCGAGATGATGAAGGCCGCCAAAGCAGCTGGAGCTGTTACATCCTTCGATCTTAATTTCCGCGAGAAGCTATGGAAAATTCACGGCGGAAACGAGCGCGCGGTTGAAACGATTGCCACGATTGTTGAGAACGTCGATGTGCTGGTAGGCAACGAAGAAGATCTGCAGAAGGGGCTGGGAATCCCAGGGCCAGAGGTTGCGGCGAAATCAAAGCTCGATCCCACCGTGTTCTTCGGTATGATCGATAATGTTGTCAAGAAGCATCCGAAGGTGAAAGCGGTGGCGACCACGCTGCGCGAGGTACACTCCACGAACCGTCATAGCTGGAGCGCGGTGGCGTGGATTGGCGGCAAGACATACACCGCGCCGACGGCTGAGCTGGAGGTGGTGGATCGCGTGGGCGGCGGGGATGGATTTGCAGCCGGTTTCATTTATGGCCTGCTGGCAGGTGAAGCGCCCGAGGACGCGATCAAGCTGGGATGGGCGCATGGTGCGCTGCTGACCACCTATCCCGGTGATACAACCATGGCGACAGTGGAAGAGGTGCGCGCCTTTGCCAAAGGCGGATCGGCGCGGATTCAGAGGTAAAATCTTCAAAGAGCAACCCAGGAGCGGAAATGTCGGAAGCGGTGTGTGATATTGGTTTGATTGGCCTCGCGGTGATGGGACAGAACCTCGTCCTCAACATGAACGACCACGGCTTCAAGGTCGCGGTTTTCAACCGCACCACCTCGAAGGTCGATGAGTTTCTGGCCCATGAGGCCAAGGGGACCGAGGTGGTCGGTTCGCACTCGCTGGCCGAGTTGGCCGGGCTGCTTAAGCGCCCGCGCCGCGTGATGCTGATGGTCAAGGCCGGCTCCACTGTCGATCAGGTTATCGACGAGGTGCTGCCCTATCTCGATGCCGGCGACATAGTTATCGACGGTGGTAACTCGCTATTTACCGACTCTAACCGCCGCACCAAGGACTTAGCCGCGAAAGGTATCTTATTTATCGGCACCGGCGTCTCCGGCGGCGAGGAGGGCGCGCGCCGCGGCCCTTCGATCATGCCTGGAGGCAACCCCGCTGCCTGGCCGCACGTGAAAGAGATTTTTCAGTCTATCGCCGCCAAGGTCGAAGACGGAACTCCGTGCTGCGACTGGGTGGGCGAGAACGGCGCCGGGCACTATGTCAAGATGGTGCACAACGGCATCGAGTACGGCGACATGCAGCTGATCTGCGAAGCATATGACTTATTGCAGCGCGGCCTCGGTGTTACCGCCGACGAGTTATCCGGAATATTTACCGACTGGAATCAGGGCGAGCTGGATAGTTATCTCATCGAGATATCGAGCCATATCTTCGCCAAGAAGGACGAGGACGGCCAGCCGTTAGTCGATAAGATACTGGACACCGCCGGGCAGAAGGGCACCGGTAAGTGGACCGTGATCAGCGCGCTCGATACCGGCCAGCCGGTAACTTTGATCGGCGAGTCGGTCTTTGCGCGCTGCCTGTCGGCGCTCAAGGACGAGCGCGTCGAGGCGGCCAAGGTGCTGGTTGGGCCAACGGCTGCGAAAGTTACAACCAGCCGCGAAGAATATATCGAAGACGTGCGCCGCGCGCTGTATTGCTCGAAGATCGTGAGTTACACGCAGGGTTACATGCTGCTGAAGGCCGCGGCCAAAGAGAATGGCTGGAACCTGAACATGGGCGGCATCGCGCTGATGTGGCGCGGCGGATGCATCA